>DASPPI010000153.1:0-7204 GCA_035625615.1 Steroidobacteraceae bacterium
CCGAGTCCGCCCATCTTCTGCAATTGCTCGAGCTGGCTCTTCAGATCCGCCATGTCGAAGCCCTTGCCCTTGACGACCTTCTGCGCCAGGCGCTGCGCCTCGGCATGATCGACCTGGCGGTGGACCTGCTCGACCAGGCTCACGACGTCGCCCATGCCGAGGATGCGCGCCGCCATGCGCTCCGGATCGAACAGCTCAAGCGCCTCGGTCTTCTCACCGAGCCCGATGAACACGATGGGCTTGCCGGTGATCTGACGCACCGACAGTGCGGCGCCGCCGCGGGCATCGCCGTCGGCCTTGGTGAGAATGATGCCGGTGAGATCGAGCGCGGCACCGAAGGCACGCGCCGCATTCACGGCGTCCTGGCCGGCCATGGCATCGACCACGAACAGCCGCTCGGCGGCGCCCACGGCCGCATCGATGTCGCGCACCTCCGCCATGAGGGCCTCATCGACGTGCAGCCGTCCGGCAGTATCGACGATCAGCACGTCGAACACGCCGTTGCGCGCCTGCGCGAGGGCGGCGCGCGCGATGTCCGCTGGCGCCGCTCCTTCGGGCGCCGGAAAGTAATCGGCGTGCACCTGCCCGGCCAGACGCTCCAGCTGCAGCATCGCGGCCGGCCGGCGCACGTCCGTGCTCGCGAGCAGCACGCGCTGGTGCTCGCGCTCGATCAGCCAGCGGGCGAGCTTGGCCGCGGTGGTGGTCTTGCCGGCGCCCTGAAGTCCGGCGAGCAGCACCACCACGGGCGGGCTGGCCTGCAGCTTCCATGGCGCGCGCGACCCGCCCATGAGCTCGACCAGCTGCGCGTGCAGGATGCCGATGAACGCCTGCCCGGGGGTGAGGCTGGTGAGCACTTCGGCGCCGAGCGCCTGCGCCTTGACCGATTCGACGAACGACTTCACCACCGGTAGCGCCACGTCCGCCTCGAGCAGTGCAACCCGCGCCTCGCGCAGCGTCGCGGCGACGTTTTCCTCGGTGATGCGGCCGCGGCCGCGCAGGCTCTCGATGGTGCGCGACAGGCGCGCCGTCAGGTTGTCGAACATGGCGCGGGGATTATAGGGTCGCGGGGACGGTTTTCCCGCTTTGAGCCCATAAGCTTCTATGCTAGGCGTGGCCGAACCGTAAGGAACACCGCCTTGAACCTCGCACCGACCACCCCGCTGCTGCTGGCGCTGCTCGTGCTGCTCATCGTCGTCGCCTTCTCCTCGGGCACCGAGGTCGCGATGCTCTCGGTCAACCGCTACCGGATCCGCCACCGGGCGCAGGCGGGCTCGGCCACGGCGCGGGTGCTGGAGCGGCTGCTCGAGAAGCCCGACGAGTGGCTGGGGGCGAACCTGGTGATTGTCGCGGCAGCCAGTGTGTTCGCCTCGGCCATCGCCACGATCCTCGCGGAACGAACCGGCCATCCCTACGCCGTGCCGCTCACCGGGGCGCTCCTCACCATCGTCGTGATCGTCTTCTGTGAGCTCGCGCCGAAGATCTATGCCGCCTCCAACCCCGAGGGAGTGGCACTGCACACCGCGGCAATCTACCGCGTGCTGGTCCTGGTCACCTGGCCGGCGCTGTGGTTCACCAATACGCTCGCTTACGGGTTGCTGCGGATCGTTGGCGTCGGGCGCAGCAGCGCCAGCCTGCAGGCGCTGAGCGCCGAGGAGCTGCGCACCGTGGTGAGCGAGGCGGCACCGGTGATCCCGGCGCGGCACCGCGAAATGCTCCTATCGATCCTCGACCTCGGGCGCATGACGGTAAACGACGTCATGATCCCGCGGCAGGAGATCGCCGGCATCGACGTGAACGAGAGCTGGGAGGACATTCTCGACCTTCTGCGCCAGACGCCCCACACGCGGCTCCCCGTGTACGAAGGCGAGCTCGACAATCTCATCGGCGTCCTCTACATGAAGCGCATCGCCAACGAGCTGGTCCGCCGCACGCTGACCCGCGAGCGGCTGCTCGAGCTCGCGCGCAGCCGCGAGCCCTACTTCGTGCCCGAGGCCACCGCGCTCAGCGTGCAGCTCGGCTACTTCCAGCGCAACCGCCGCCGCTTCGCGTTCGTGGTCAACGAGTACGGGGGCATCGAGGGGCTGGTAACGATCGAGGATATTCTCGAGGAGATCGTTGGCGAATTCACCACCGACACCGCCACCGTCAGCCACAAGGACGTGCATCTCGAGCGGCCCGGGGTGTTCATCGTCAACGCCAGCGCCACCATCCGCGCGCTCAACCGAGCGCTCGGGTGGCAGCTGCCCACCGGGGGTCCCAAAACCGTCAACGGCCTGCTGCTCGAGCATCTGGAGACGATCCCGGATACCGGCACGATGGTGCGGTTTGGCAACTACGAGTTCGAGGTGCTGCAGATCGGGGACAATTCCATCCGCACCGTTCGGGTGCGCATCGCCGCGCCGCAGCCCGCCTGAGGCTTCACGGGCCCACCGCCAGCGCCGCTTCCAGCGCCTCCGCAATGCGCGACACCGCCACCACGCGCATCCCCTGCGGCGGCCGGCGCGGGGCGTTGGCCTGCGGCACCACCGCCACGGCAAACCCCTGTGCCTGCGCTTCGTGCAGCCGCTCATCCCCGTAGGCGACCGGGCGCACCTCGCCGGTGAGCCCGATCTCGCCGAACGCCACCAGCCCGGCCGGCAGCGCGCGGTCCCTGAAGCTCGAGGCGAGCGCGATCAGCACCGGCAGGTCCCAGGAGGTCTCACAGATCTCGATGCCCCCCACCACGTTCACGAATACGTCGTGCTCCTGCAGCGACACGGCCGCGTGGCGGTTCACCGCGGCGAGCAGCATCGCGAGGCGATTGGCATCGAGCCCCTGCGCGATGCGCCGCGGTGCACCAAAGCGCATGCGATCCACCAGCGCCTGCAGCTCGATGAGCAGCGGCCGCCCGCCGGCGCGGGTGACGGTGACGATGCTGCCCGGCGCAGGCTGGGGGGCGCGTGCCAGGAAGATAGCCGCCGGATTGCGCACCTCGCGCAGCCCCACTGCCGTCATGGCGAAAAAGCCCAGCTCGTTCGCCGCGCCGAAGCGGTTTTTGGTGGCACGCACGATGCGGTAGCGGCTGCCGGCCTCGCTGGTGAAATACAGAACCGTGTCGACCAGATGCTCGAGCAGCCGGGGACCGGCAATCGTACCCTCCTTGGTCACGTGGCCGACGATGACGACGGCCGTGCCGCTGGACTTGGCGAAGCGCACCAGCTCGGCCGTGCACTCGCGCAGCTGCGACACGGCGCCGGCCGCGCCGCCCGTGCTGCCCGAGTGCACCGTCTGGATCGAATCGACCACCAACAGCGCCGCGCACCGCTCGCGCGCGGCTGCCAGGACCGCGGCGAGGTCCGTTTCCGCCACCACGGCGAGGGTTTCCGCGCTCAGGCACAGACGCTGCGCGCGCAGACTGACCTGCGCCACCGACTCCTCGCCGCTCGCGTAGAGCACCGGCCGGGAGCCGGCCACGGAGGCGGCGACCTGCAGCAGCAGCGTCGACTTGCCGATACCGGGGTCGCCCCCGAGCAGGGTGATCGAGCCGGGCACGATTCCACCCCCCAAAACCCGGTCCAGCTCGGCCGTGCCGCTCGGCACACGCTCGGCGCCGGCTGCCGCCTGCACCCCGGCGCTCAGGGCCACGGCTGCGGCCGCCGCCACAGTCCGCGTGCCGATGGCGCTGCGCTGCTCGAGCGAGTTCCACTCGCCGCACAGCGGGCACTGGCCCTGCCACTTGAGGGTTTCGCCTCCGCAGGAGCCGCAGACGAACACCGGACTTGGACGGGCCATCGATGCGCGCTCGCTCGACTTTCGGATAGGATTCGCGGCCGGGGGAATACCGAAAGGCGTCGTTTTGTGACCAATGCCACTCGGAGCCCCCGCCGGCGATGCTAGCTTATGCCAGCTCGGATCGGGGACGGGAAAGTGATGCGTATCACAATCGGTGGACCAAAGGCGGGTCAGGACGCAGCATGAGCTTGCGAAACAAGCTGCGCGTCGTGGGGCTCACCGATACCGGCAAGGTCCGCGAGCACAACGAGGACACGATCGCCGTCGACCCGGACATCGGGCTGCTAGTGCTGGCCGACGGCATGGGCGGCTACAACGCCGGTGAGGTCGCCAGCGGTATCGCCGTGAAGACCATCGTCAACCTGGTGCGCGAGCACGTCGAGCACGAGGACCTGTCGCTCGCGGACACCGAGTCGGGCCTGTCACGTCCCATCATCATCCTGCGCGACGCCATCAACCGTGCGAACAAGATCATCTATCAGACGGCGCACACCCAGGCACAGTGCGAGGGCATGGGTACGACGGTAGTGGCGGCGCTGTTCTTCGACAACAAGGTCACCATCGCCCACGTGGGCGATTCACGCATGTACCGCCAGCGCGGGGACAAGTTCGAGCAGGTGACCATGGACCACTCCCTGCTGCAGGAGCTGGTCGACCGTGGCTTCTACTCCGCCGAGGAGGCGCAGCGGGCAGCGAACAAGAACTACGTCACCCGCGCCTTGGGCGTGGAGCCGAACGTGGAGGTGGAAATCCAGGAAGTGCCGGTGAGCAAGGGGGAGGTTTTCGTCCTGTGCTCGGACGGACTATCGGACATGGTCGAGGATGAAGATATTCATTTAACCATAAACACCTTTGGTGCTAATCTGGATACGGTCGCCAAACAATTGATTCAACTGGCCAATGACAATGGGGGGCGCGACAACGTCTCGGTGGTCATGGCGCATATCATGGATGCTTTTCCGGCGCGGACGAAGATTTTTGACAAGATTCTGGGTTGGTTCGGCTGACACGCGATAGAGGCAGCAGCACATGGCAAGGTTGGTCTTGAGCCTGGATGGCCAGGTGATGGCGGAATACAATATGAACAAGGAGCGCTACACCATCGGGCGCCTCCCTGACAACGACATCCGCATCGACAACGCCGCTGTCAGCGGGCACCACTCGCTGATCATCAATATCCTCAACGACTCGTTCCTCGAGGATCTCAACAGCACCAACGGCACGTACGTCAATGGCAAGCTGATCAAGAAGCATGCGTTGCAGCACGGCGACGTGATCACGGTCGGCCACCACCAGCTGCGCTTCGTCGAGGACGACGAGCAGCAGGACGAGTTCGAAAAGACCATGGTGATCCAGCCCTCCGCCCGTCCGGTGGAGAAACTGCGCGCCGCCACCGTGGCGGCGGAGGCAGCCGGCGCCGGGCCCTCGATCACCGGGCGCTCGCGACAGCTCGCCGACGCCGCCGCGGCGGTCAAGAAGGCGAAATTGCAGGTGCTGTCGGGCGCCTTCGCCGGCCGCGAAGTGGAGTTGAGCAAGGCGCTCACCACGCTCGGGCGCCCCGGTGTGCAGGTCGCGGCCATCACGCGCCGCGCCGACACCTACTACATCGTGCACGTCGACAGCGGCAAGGAAAACGACTTCCCGCTGCTAAACGGCACGCCGATCGGCGCGCAGGCGACCCGGCTGAATGACAACGACGTCATTCAGCTCGCCGGCGTCAAGATGGGGTTCTTCGTCAACTAGATCGTCAGGACGCGCGGGCGGCGCCGGAACAGAGCGCCGCGGCGGCTGCGCCAGGGAAGCCTCAGCGCGGCTCGAGCGGCACGCGCTGGCTCACGCTGCAGAGCAGCTCGTAGGCGATGGTACTGGCGTGACGCGCCACCTCCTCCACCGGCAGCCCTTGCCCCCACAGCACCACCGGCGTTCCTACCCGCACGCCGCTCAGCCCGGTTGCGTCCACCGCCAGCATGTCCATCGACACACGGCCGGCGAGCGGCGCGCGCTGCCCGTCGATCAGCACCGGCGTGCCGCTGCGCAAGCCCCGGTGCACGCCATCGCCGTAGCCGGCCGCGACGATGGCGATGAGCGAGTCGCGCGCCGCCGCCCAGGTAGCGCCGTAACCCACCGTCTCCCCGCGCGCCACGCACCGCACGGCGATCACCGAGCTCATGAGGGTCATCGCCGGCCTCAAGCCCAGCTGCCCGGCCGTACAATCCTCGAACGGCGAGGCGCCGTAGAGCGCCAGCCCCGGCCGCACCCAGTGGCAGCCGAGGGTCACGGCGCCGAACAGCCCGGCGGAGTTGGCGATGCTCACCTCGTAGCCGAGTCCCTGGGTCGCCGCCCGAAAGCGCCCGACCTGCGTCTGCGTGAAGGCGTCGTCGCGCTCGTTGGCGCAGGCCAGATGGGTCAGCAGGCGCAGCTCGCGCGGTGGCGGAGTCAGGGCGCGGATGCGCGCCAGCGCCGCGGCGAAGTCCCGGCAGGCGAACCCCAGACGGTTCATGCCGCTGTCGATCTTGAGCCACAGCGCAAAGCGCCCGCCCCCCCCGGAACGCTCGAGCAGCTCGATCTGCAGCGGATCGTGCACTACGAGATCGAGCCGCTCGTGCGCCGCCTCCTCGAGCTGCGCAGCGCTGAACACCCCCTCGAGCAGCACGATGCGCGTGTCGATGCCGGCGACGCGCAGCGCCAGCGCCTCCTCCAGCCGCGCCACCGCCAAGGCATCGGCGCCCTGTAGCGCGAGCGCAGTACCGGTGAGTCCGTGACCATAGGCATTGGCCTTGACGACGGCGATGACCTTCGCGCGCCCGGCGCGGGCGCGAACGACGCTGAGGTTATGACGCAGGGCTTCTGAGTCGATGACGGCCCGGATGAGCCGGCTCACCGCAGCACGCCTTCCGCGTAAGAATCCGGCAGGTAGTTGGCGAAGCGCGTGTACTGTCCCTGGAAGGTGAGCAGGAAGGTGCCGATCTCGCCGTTGCGGTGCTTGACCAGATCGATCTCGGCGATGCCCTTCTTGGTGGTGTTGCGGTCGTAGACCTCCTCGCGGTAGATGAGGAGGATCATGTCGCTGTCCTGCTCGAGGCTGCCGCTTTCACGAAGGTCGGACATGACCGGCTTCTTGTGCTCGCGCTGCTCGACCGCACGATTCAACTGCGACAGCGCGATCACCGGCACCTGCAGCTCCTTGGCGAGGGCCTTGAGCCCACGTGAGATCTCCGCGATCTCGGTGGCGCGATTCTCCTGGGTGCCCGGCACGTGCATGAGCTGCAGGTAATCGATCACGATCAGGTTCAAGCCGTGCTCGCGCTTGACGCGCCGTGCACGGGCGCGCAGCTCGGTCGGATTCAGCGCCGGGGTCTCGTCGATGAAGATCTTGGCCTCCGACAGCTGGCTGGTGGCGCTGGTGATGCGCACCCAGTCCTCGTCGGAGATC
>DASPPI010000154.1:0-24103 GCA_035625615.1 Steroidobacteraceae bacterium
AAGGCCCCGAGCGGTTCGCCTGGGGTCCGGACCGTCTCGCCTGGATCGTCGTGCTGCTGATCCAGTCGATCCCCTATGCCTGCTCTGTGCTGGTGTCGCTGATGAGCGCCTTCCCGCTGCCGGCGCGGCTGCTCGGCACGAGCTACCGCCCGATAAGCGGCGCCGGCCACCAGCCGGAGGCGGATGCGGCCGGCTGAACGACGTGCGCCGGGGCAGGCTTCGGGCAATCGCGACCATGATCGTGGCGGTCGCTGTGTTCTCCGTCATGGACGCCTTCCTCAAGCTGCTGTCGGCGCACTACCCGCCGATGCAGGTCGCGACGCTGCGCGGGGCGACCTCGCTGCCGTTCACGCTGCTGCCGGTGGTGCTGAAGGGCCGGCTCGCGGATCTGCGGCCGCGCCGGTGGCCGATGCACCTGCTGCGCGGTGGGCTCACCGTGCTGGTGCTCGGCGGCTTCATCTACGCGGTACGGGTGCTGTCGCTCGCCAACGCCTACGCGGTGTTCCTGTCGGCGCCGCTGATCGTCGCCGCCCTGTCCGTACCGATCCTCAAGGAGCGCGTCAACTGGCGCAACTGGCTGGCGATCCTCGTGGGCCTGGGCGGTGTGCTCACCATGCTGCGCCCGAGCGCTTCCGGGCTGAGCAGCGTCGGGGCGCTGGCGGCACTGGTCGGCGCCACCGCTTACGCCTGCAGCGCGCTGACGGTGCGGGTGCTGACGCGCACCGACACGACCGTGAGCGTCGTCTTCTGGACCGTCAGCCTGATGACGGTGTTCGCCGCGGTCACAGCCGTGCCCCGGTGGGTGGCGATCGAGCCTGGGCACTGGAAATGGCTGCTGGCGCTCGGCGTGCTCGCCGCCGTCGGTCAGTATCTGCTCACCGAGGCGTTCCGCTCGGCCCCGCCTTCGATCGTGGCGCCGTTCGAGTACACCGCGCTCCTTTGGGGGCTCGCCATCGATCGCGTCGTCTGGCACGTCCTGCCCTCGGTGCGCGTGTGCTGCGGCGGCGGCATCGTGATCGCGAGCGGCCTGTATCTGATCTGGCGCGAGCGGGCGCATGGGGCCGCACCATCCGCGCAACAGTCATGGAAGTGAATCGCGGAGAAGGGCAGAATGGCGGGCCGATCGTCGCGCCAATGATGCGGCTCGCAAACAAGAGGAAGACCGACCATGAGCAACGCCGAAATCCTCGGACGATTCGTGTGGCATGAGTTGTTGACGACTGACACCGCGGCAGCCGCTGCGTTCTATCCCAAGGTGGTGCCGTGGCGGACCGCGCCCTCGAGCATGCCCGGCTACACCATCTGGATGGCCGGACAGACGCAGGTCGGCGGCCTCATGGCGCTGCCCCCGGAACCGAGCGCCACGCCGCCGCACTGGCTGGTCTACATCGGCACGCCGAATGTCGACGCCACCTGCGCGCAGGCACAGGGCTTGGGAGCGCGCGTGGTGAAGTCGGCGGCGGACATTCCCAACGTCGGGCGCTTCGCGGTGCTGACGGATCCGCAGGGAGCGGCGTTCGCGCTGTTCACCCCCGGTGGCGGGCCGCCCCCCGGCCCGCAGCCCGCCCAGGGCGGGTTCTCCTGGCACGAGCTCGCCACGACCGACGTGGCGGCGGCGCTGCGCTTCTACGGGGAGCTGTTCGGCTGGCGCAAGGGCCCAGGACACGACATGGGCGCGATGGGCGTGTACCAGATCTTCGAACATGCCGGTCAGCAGGTGGGCGGCATGTGTCGTCCCGGCTCGGTCCAGAGCGCACCGTCGTGGCTGAGCTACGTGCACGTGGCCGATAGTGGCCGCGCCGTCAACGTCGCCAAGGCCGCCGGCGGCCGGCTGCTGCATGGGCCCATGGAGGTCCCCGGCGGAAGCTGGATCGCGCTCATGAATGACCCGCAGGGAGGGGCGTTTGCGGTGCAGGAGGCGCCGCGGCCGGCGGCGCAGCCGAAGCCTGCAGCAGTGCCCAAGGCGGTTGCCGCGCCGGCAAAGCCTGCAGCGGCTGCGGCGCAGCCCGCCGCCGCCAAGCCCGCCGCCGCCGCCAAGCCCGCCGCTGCCGCCAAGCCTGCCGCTGCCGCCAAGCCTGCCGCGCCGCGCAAGTCCGTGGCGAAACCGGCGCCGAAAGCGAAGAAGAAGGCGAAAAAGGCCGCCCGCAAGGCGGCGAAGAAGACCGCGCGCCGGCCGGCACGGCGCAAGGCCGCCCGCAAAGCGGCGCGCAAGTCCGCGCGCAAGGGCGCCGGTCGCGCGGCGCCGAAGAAGCGCGCGGCGCCGAAGAAGCGCGCGGCGCGCCGGCGGCGCAGGAGCTGAGAGTACTCAGACCACCCGCACCAGTGGCCGGCCGAAGTTGCCGCCCTGCAGCGTGAGCAGCAGGTGCGACGGCGCGTTGGCGAGTCCCTCGACGATGTGCTCTTTGGCGGCGATTCGGCCAGCGCCGTACCAGGCGATCGCTTCGCGCAGGAATTCGCCGCGCCGCTGGTCGTAGTCGCGCACCCGCGCGCGCAGAACGCGGATACCGTTCTTCCCGGACGGGTAGCCGGCCTGGGCGAGCGCCGCCGCCGGATCTGAGGGGTTCATGCTGTTCTGCACGATGCGCCCTCCCGGCGCGAGGTGCCGCTCGGCGACGACGGTCTCGAGCAGCTCCCCGCCGGTGTTGTCGAAATACACGTCGACGCCGTGCGGTGCCAGCTGGCGAAGCCGGGCACTCACCGGCTCGGCGCGGTAGTTGATGCACGCGGAGAAGCGCGCGTGCCGCGTCACCCATTCGCACTTCTCACGCGTGCCCGCGATCCCGATGGCGCGCGCGCCCTTGAGCGCAGCGATCTGACCCGCCATGGAACCCGCTGCGTTGGCGGCGGCCGACACCAGCACCGTCTCGCCGGGACGCAGCCGGGCGAGGTCGAGCAGGCCGAAGTAGGCGGCCATGCCCGGCGCCCCGAGGATGCCGAGTGCGGTTGAGACCGGGGTCTGCCCGGGGTGCACAAACCGCGCGTACTGACCGTTCGAGACGCACAGCTGCTGCAGTCCCGCGTCCAGCACCACGATGCTTCCGACGCTGAAGACGTCGTTACGTGACTCGATCACTTGGCCGACGCCTCGCGCCGGCACGACGTCGCCGGGCTTCACCAGCTCGGCTCCTCCGGCGGCAGCAGCCGGCGCGCACGGGAAGGGGTCGAGCGCCAGCCATAGGGCACGCGCGAGGAATGACCCGCCGGTGAGCTGCGGGCACGGTGCCTCGATCAGCTCGAGATCGCCCGGGCGCGAAGGCGGACGCTTGATCCGGATCTGCAGGTTCCGCACGGCTACTGCCCACCCTGTTCGGCAGCCTGCCGCTGCTCCGCCGCCTGCTGGTCAGCCGCGTCGATCTGCCGCCTGACGCGCTCCTCGGTCCCCTTCGCTTCGCCCGCCTGCTGGGCCGCAGACGTCGCCCCGGCCGTCGTCGCGGCCCCGCTGCCAGCCAAGTCGCAGCCGCCGAGAAGCGTCAGCAGCGAGAGCACCGCCCATGTACGTGCCATGATGTCATGCCAATTTACGCGCCCCGACCGCTGACGCAAGGGGAGCGGCGATCGTGGCACTATGGCGACCATGCCCAAAGGGCCCCCGATCCGACTCCCACCCGATGTCCAGCCGCGGGTGCGCCGCGGCTACTTCGAATGCCGCTACGGGCAGCTGCACGTGCACAATGCCATGCCGCCGGGCGGAGGTTTCGAGGAGGGCATGCCACTGCTGTGCCTGCACGACCTGACCGGTTCGGGGCGCATCTTCACGCGCTTCCTGGCCCTTGCCGGCCGGGATCGCTCGGCGTACGCGCCGGATTTCCCCGGCTTCGGCGAGTCCGATCCGCCGGGTGCGGCGCCGCCGCTCGCTGATTACGCGGCGGCTCTCGGAGACTTTCTCGACCACATGCGGTTGCGCCAGCTCGCGGTGCTCGGCCTGCGCACGGGGGCGCTGCTCGCCACCGAGCTCGCCATCGCCCGTCCGGCGCAGGTCAACCGCGTGATCATGCTGTCGGTGCCGCTGCTGACGGACGCGGAGCGCCAGGCGCTGGCCAGCCGGACGCCCGGCCCCGCCGGACCCGACAGCGCCTTTCGCTCGCCTGACTGGCAACGCTGGGCGCTCGCGGCGGCGGCGCAGTATCCGCTGCGCGAGCGCCTGGCGGGCATCACCCAGCGGGTGCTGGTGCTGCGTCCGCGCGATGACCTGTGGGAGGCGACCGCGCGGGTCCGCGAGGTGCTGGTGGGGGTGCGGCTCACCGAGCTCGAGCAGCCTGGCGTCGAGCTGCTTTGTTCCGCACCGCAGCGAATCGCCGAGGCAGTGCGGGAGTTTCTGCGCGCGTGAAGGCGCCGCACGTCACACATTTTTTCCGCCGCGTGCGGCGTGGCGCTGTCGCAGCGCTACACTTTCTCCTCAGCATGGAGCCATGAACAGCCCGATGAGCCTGCATCCGCTGTCGCCGCCGCCGACCGCATCACACGCCGAGCCCGATCTCAACAGCACCGCCGAGCTGCCGGTGCTCGATGCCGCTCGCAGCGGGACCGCGGGCGACGAACCCCAGCACGGCAGCACCGACACCTGGATCCTGCCGCCGGCGGCGCGCGAGGCGCTGAGCGCTGCCGCCGATCAGGCGGGGCAGCCCGAAGCGAGCCCGCACTCCGCGGCGGCGGCCGTGGAGTCGCTCGTGGCGAGGCTGCGGGAGACGCAGGAGCTGCTGGCGGGCAGGACCGAGCGGCTGCAGGAGGTCGAGCACACCCGCGATGAGGCGCGGGCGGAGCTCGCCGCGACCGCTGCGCAGCTCGCCGAGGCGCGCGCCGAGGCGAATGCGGCCAACGCGCGCGCGCTGCAGCTCGAGCGGCGGCTCGAGGAGCAGCACAGCGAAATCAGCGCACGGCACACCCTCGAGCTCGAGCAGCTGCAGGCGCAGGCGGCCCGCGGGCGCGCCCAGGCCGCCAGCGCGATGGGAGACCTGCACGTCGAGCGTGCGCGCGCCGTGACCTTGTTCGAGTCGCTGCAGAGCATCGAGGCCCGGCGGCTGATCGCCGAAGCGCTGGTCGTGGACATGCAGCGCGAGGCGGAGGCGCGGGTGACCGACCTCGGGCGCCTGGGAGAGGAGCTCGCCGGCCGCGACACCCAGGTCCGCGAGCACGGTGCCGAGCTGACGCAGCGCGCCGCGCGCATCGGGGAGCTCGAGCAGCACTCGGGTACCCTGACCGAGGCGCTGGCGCAGCGCGATGCGCAGCTGCGCGATGCGCTGCAGGAGAAGGAGCGGCTACAGGCGGATGTGACACGACTGCAGGGCGAGACGGCCGCGAGCAGCGAGCGCATTCGCCTGCTCGAGGCCCTCGCCGAGCAGCAGCGCGCCACCCTCGCGCAGCAGCAGAGCGAGCTCGAGCCGCTGCTGGCGGAGCGCGCTTCGCTGACTCAAGCTCTGGAGAGCGCGCGCGGCGAGTCGGCCCGGGCGCTCGAGACCGTGCGCAGCGAGCTGACCCGGGCCGTCGAGGCTGCATGCGCACGGGCGGACACTGCCACCGCGGCGGCGGCCGGGCAGGAAGCCGCGCTCACCGAGGCGCGCGCGCGCGTGATGCAGCTCGAGCCGGCGCTGGCCGCGGAGCGGCAGCGCCTCGCGCAACTCGAGGCGGAGCTGAGCGGCGTGCGCGCGGAGATGGAGGACTGGGGTGGTGTGCTGCGCTCGGCCCAGCAGGAGCGCGGCGGCTACCAGGCCACCATCGCCGCGGCCGAGGCGCGCGCGCGCGCGCTGGAGGCACAGCTCGCCGAGCAGCGCGAAGCGCTGCGCGAGCTCGAAGCGCAGAGCGGTAGTCACGCCGCCCGCGCGCGCGAGCTGGAGGACGATCTGCACGCGGCCGAGGACACGGTGCATCGCCTCGAGTCGGAGGCGCGCAACCGCAGCGCGCACATCGAGGAGCTCGAGAAATCCAACTCCCAGTGGCGCGCCAGCGCCGAGCAGGCGCCCCACGGCCCGATCGACAGCGGCGACGGTCCCGTGCCGCGCGCGGCCGCGGGACAGCCGGCCGCCGAGCAGGAGGCACCGGAGCCGCTGCCCGATGGCGGGCTGCGGCTGCTGATCTACAGCGAGGACGGCCGCGAGATCGCGCACGTTCTTGGCCGCAAGACCAGCATCGGTCGCACGCCCGACAACGACCTGCAGATCGAAGCCAAGCACGTCAGCCGCCACCATGCCGTCATCCTGGTCGGACCGGCGAGCGCGATCATCGAGGACCTCAACAGCACCAACGGCGTGCTGGTCAACGGCCGGCGCATCGTCCGCCATACCCTCAGCGACGGCGACCAGATCACCATCGGTCGTGCTCGCTACCGTTTCGCCGTGCGCCAGGGCAACCGCTGAGCGCTGGGCGCTGACAGCGGCGGCCACCGCCGCTAAGCTCTCCGGCAGCGGCCGCAGCCGCGGCGAGGCGAGCTCCCCAAGGTGGCAAGTCCCTACATCGAGAGAATTCTCAAGGCGCGCGTCTACGACGTCGCCGTCGAGTCACCGCTCGAGGAAGCGCCGCGCCTGTCGCGCCGGCTCGGCAACCACGTGCTGCTCAAGCGCGAGGACCTGCAGCCGGTGTTCTCCTTCAAGCTGCGCGGCGCCTACAACCGTATCGCGCACCTCTCCGAGAGCGCGGCGCGGCGTGGCGTGGTGTGCGCCTCGGCGGGCAACCACGCGCAGGGCGTGGCGTTGGCCGCGCGCCGCCGCGGCATCGGTGCGGTCGTGGTCATGCCGCAGACCACGCCGCAGATCAAGGTCCAGGCGGTCATCGACCTGGGCGCCGAAGTGCTGCTGCACGGCGACGACTACGACAGCGCGTCCGAGCACGCGCTCGAGCTGGCGCGCGAGCGCAACCTGGTATTCGTGCACCCCTTCGACGATCCCGACGTCATCGCCGGCCAGGGCACGATTGCGGTCGAGATCCTGCGCCAGACCGGCGGTGAGCTGGATGCGATCTTCGTGCCGGTCGGCGGCGGCGGTCTGCTCGCCGGCGTCGCGGTGTACGTGAAGTACCTCTACCCCGGCGTGAAGATCATCGGGGTGGAGCCACAGGATGCCGCCAGCATGCACGACTCGCTCAAGGCCGGGCGGCGCGTCACCCTCGAGCGCGTCGGCATCTTCGCCGACGGCGTGGCGGTGCGGCGCGTCGGCGAGGAGACCTTCGCGCTGTGCCGCGGCCACGTCGATGAGATCCTGCTGCTCGGCACGGACGAGATCTGCGCGGCCATCCAGGACGTGTTCGAGGATACGCGCTCCATCGTCGAGCCGGCCGGCGCGCTGGCGGTCGCCGGGGTCAAGCGCTACGTGGCGCGCGAGGGCTGGCGCGGCAAGCGCCTGGTGGCCATCAACAGCGGCGCCAACATGAACTTCGACCGCCTGCGCCACGTCGCCGAGCGTGCCGATCTCGGCGGCGAGCGCGAGGCGCTGCTGGCAGTGGTGATCCCCGAGCGGCCCGGCAGCTTCCTGCATTTCTGCGAGGTGCTCGGCCGCCGCAGCGTCACGGAGTTCAACTACCGCTACGCCGGCCCGGACAGCGCGCAGATCTTTGCCGGCTTCGCCCTCAGCCAGGGTCGGGCGGAGAAGGACGCGGTGGTGGCGGCGCTGCGCGCCGCCGGGTTCACCGTGACCGACATGACCGACGATGAGATGGCGAAGCTGCACGTGCGCTACATGGTGGGCGGGCATGCGCGGGGGATCGCCCACGAGATGCTGTACCGCTTCGAGTTCCCGGAGCGTCCCGGAGCGCTGCTCAGGTTCCTGCAGGCGATCGGCTCGCGCTGGAACATCAGCCTGTTCCATTACCGCAATCACGGCTCGGACTACGGGCGGGTGCTTGCCGGGATCCAGGTGCCCCCGGAGGAGCGGCCGGACTTCCTGCAGCACCTGAACGAGCTGCACTATGCCCGCGTCGAGGAGACCGCCAACCCCGCTTACCGCATGTTTCTCGGCGCCTGAGCTCGCCGCGGCGCCGGCCTCGTTGTGGCCGGGCGGGCCCGCCTTGACCGGGGTCGGCTCTTCAGGGTGCAGGCTGGCGGCTCTCGAGCAGCCACTCGCGCCAGATCGCCAGCAGCACGGCCAGGATGACCGGCCCGACGAACAATCCCACCAGCCCGAACGAGGCCAGGCCGCCGAGCACGCCGAACAGCACCACGAGGAACGGGATCTGGGCCTCGCGGCTGATGAGAAGCGGGCGCACGATGTGATCGGTCCAGCCCATCACGATGCCGCCCCAGATCAGCAATCCCACCCCGGCGACCGTGCTGCCCTTCAGCAGGAGCCACGCCACGACGCAGCCCCAGACCGTCGGGGCGGCGAACGGGATCAGCCCGCACACGGTGGTGAGTGCGGCGAGGAATACCGGAGCCCCGGTGCCGGCCAGCCAGTAGCCCAGTCCCACGAGTACGCCCTGGACGACCGCCGCCAGCACCAGCCCGTAGACCACGGCCTTCACGGTCTGCTCGATGGCCCGCAGGTAGTTGGGCATCCGCGGTCCCAGCACCTGCTGGAGGGCGCTCGCCAGCTGTGCGGGCAGGTGGTAGCCGCCGCGGTAGGCGAAGAACAGACTCACCACGGCGAGCACCAGCTTCGCGACGTTGCGGCCGATACCACCGGCGACGTGTGCGATCTGGTCGAACTGGTTGTCAGCGACCTTGCGCAGCTCGAGCCCGAGGGCGTGCGGATCCTGACTGGCGAGGGTGATCAGATCCTGCAGCTGCCCGCCGATCCACGGGAGCTTCAGCACCGCCGGCGGCAGCTGCACGCCGCCGGCGAGCAGCGCCTGCACCTGGTGATAGGCGAGCCCCAGCTCGACGCGCAGCACCACGGCCAGCCACACGAGCGGAGCGACCACCGCCGCGCTGACCGCGGTCGTCATCAGCAGCGCGGCGAGGGTGCTGCGTCCCCCGCACTTGCGGTACAGCCATTCGTACGCGGGCCAGGTGACGAAGGCGAGAATCCCCGCCCACACCAGCGGCACGATGAACGGCTCCATGACGCGGAAGCCGAGCAGCACCACTCCCGCGAGCAACACCACCGTGATCAACCGGCGCAGCCAGGGAGCGGAGACGAAGTCTTCCATCGTGCGACCTGGTAGCTCAGGTGAGGCCGGCGGCGTCGGACACAAACATGATGACCGCGAGCAGTATGCAGGCGGCCAGGGTGACGTGGCGCCGCAGGCTCAGGTACGCCGGCGGCAGCAGCGCGCCGAGCGCGCGATGCTCGTACAGCCAGAAGCCGCCGAAGCCGGCCACCAGCAGCGCGAGCCCGTGCTGTCCGCCCACCACGACGCCGGCCGCGCCGATCAGCGGGACGATGAGCGCGCCGCCGAGGCCGGCGCGCGGCCACGGCAGCCGGCCGGCGAGCGCCAGTCCCCAGTGTACTGCGCCGGTGAAGGCGAGCAGTACGGCGCCCCAGGCGATCGCCGTGCGCTGCGCCAGCTCCTGCGCCGCGTAGCCCGGCAGCAGGCGTACACCGGCCAGACACACCACCAGCGGTGCCACCAGCAGATAGCCGGTCCACTCCGCCAGCGGGTCGCGGCGGGTGGCCGGGGCGCCGTTCTCGGTTGAGCCCACGGAGCCGGATCATGCCACGGGCCTTGCCGCCGTGCGGCTCTTGACGGCGCGGGCGGCGCGCAGGCAGGCTTCGCGCGGCGTGAGGTGACCGTTCCAGCGCGTGCGGCCGAAGGCTGAGACCCGCGCGCGCGGGAGCGGCTGAAACGGGAAGTCCGGTGCGGATTCGTCCAAAGCCGGCGCTGCCCCCGCAACGGTAATCGAGATCAGGCGGATCACACGAGCCACTGCGCCCGTTGAGGGCGCGGGAAGGCGGTCCGCCGGAGTGCGCACTCCAGCTCGAGAGCCCGGAGACCGGCCTCGCGGGTCAACCGATGGGCGTCGCGGCGGGCGATGCCGGTTGGGCGGTACCCGCTGGTGTATCGCGCCCCGGCTCCGACGCATGCCACGACCCCGCGGGCACGGGTGTGTGCATTTTCAGGAGTCCATTCATGTCGACAGGTCTCACTGCGCGCGCGACGCTCGCCGGCGCCACGCTGCTGTCTTTTTGCGCGACTTCTCCCTGCTGGAGCGATACCGCAGCCGAAACTGAGCTGCAGACCGTCGTGGTCAGTGCGACGCGTCTGCCGACGCCGGCACTCGAGGTGGCGAGCAGCGTCACGGTGGTGACGGCCGACGACATCGCCGCGCGCCAGGAGCGCACCTTCGCCGACGTGCTCAAGGACATTCCGGGGCTCAACGTGGTGCAGACCGGCGGACCCGGAGGGGTCACCTCGGTGTTCATCCGCGGCACCAACTCCAATCACACCAAGGTGCTGATCGACGGCATCGACGTCAGCGATCCGAGCAACTCCACCGGCGCGTTCGACTTCGGACAGCTGCTGACACAGGACTTCGAGCGCGTCGAGGTGCTGCGCGGACCGCAAAGCGGCCTGTATGGCTCGGACGCCATCGGCGGCGTCATCAACATCATCACCAAGTCGGGCTCCGGGCCGCTGCAGTTCACCGGCGGGGCGGAAGCCGGCACCTTCGACACCTTCAACCAGGCCGGGAGCGTGAGCGGCTCGGTGGACGGCTTCCACTACAGCGCCAACGCGACGCACTTTCACGCCGGCGCGGTCCCGGTGACGCCCCCCGATCTGCTGCTGCCCGGGGAAACCCGCTTCGACGACTACGATGACAACCTGACGCTCTCCACCAAGCTCGGCTACGACGTGACGCCCGACTTCGACCTGGGGCTGGTGGCCCGCTACAGCGACATCCACCTCGACACGACCGGCGAGGACTTTCTGGCGGTCCCCCCGTACTCGGGCTACCCGGCGCCGCAGCAGACCACCTCCGCGACCGACGAGTACTTCACGCGCCTCAGCGCGCACTGGAAATCCTTCGACGGAGCTTTGGAGCAGATCGCCGGTCTTGCCTACTCGCACCTGCGCACCGACACCGTGGAGCCTGAGACGCCGGCTGCGCTCAACACCGGCGAGCGCGACCAGGCGGACTGGCAGGGCAACATCCGCCTCGCCACGACCGAGACGCTGGTGACCGGGGCGCAATACGAGCGCGATCAGATCGACCAGCCGCTCAGCGCCGACCAGCACATCGAGTCCGGCTACGCGGAGCTGCAGTCGCAGCTCGGTGCGCACTGGTTCTCGGCGGTCAACGTGCGTTACGACGACAACAGCCAGTTTGGCAGCAAGGTCACCTGGCGGTTCGCGCCGGCGTGGGTGATGCAGGAGACCGACACCAAGCTCAAAGCCTCCATCGGCACCGGCTTCAAGCCGCCCACCCTGAGCGAGCTCTACCAGAGCTTCCCGCAGTTCTTCTTCTTCGCCAATCCGAATCTGCAGCCCGAGAACAGCACCGGATGGGACGCGGGCTTCGAGCAGGGGCTGCTGCACAACCTGGTGCGCTTCGGCGCGACTTACTACCACAACTACATCCACGACCTCATCACCACCGATGTGACCGGGACGACCTACGTCAACGTCGGTAGCGCGACCACGCAGGGTGTGGAGAGCTTCGTGACGATCCAGCCGCTGCGACAGCTGACCCTGGAGGTCGACTACACCTACACCGAGGCGACCGATGACGTGACGCACGAGGAGCTGCTGCGCCGCCCGAAGAACAAGGGCACGGTCATCGCCGCCTGGCAGGCGACGCACGCCTGGCAGCTGAACCTCGACGTGCTGTGGCTCGGCACCTGGGTCGACGGTAACCGGGACTTTTCCATCCCGCGCCTCGATGCCTCGGGCTACACGACGGTCAATCTCGCGACCACCTACAACCTGAGCCCACGCCTGACGCTCTTCGGGCGGATCAACAACCTGTGCGACCGCCAGTACCAGAACCCGGTCGGCTTCCTGCAGCCGACCACCGGTTTCTACGCCGGCTTCAAGATGACGCTGTGAGCCCGCGTCGTTCGTACCGACGCCGTCGCACAGCCGGCGGCGGCGAGTTCTGCGGTGCGATGAACTGCCTGCGCGTGCAGCCGGAGTGATACGCTTGGGGTCGTCGTATGAGCGACCCGAGCGAGTCTCCTGTTCCCGCTCCTGCACCGACGGAGAACGAGCGCACCTGGGGCATGCTCGCGCACCTGTCGGCGCTGGTCGGCTTGGTCATGCCGCTGGCCGGCAACGTGTTGGGTCCCCTCGCCGTGCTGCTCGCGCGGCACCACGAGTCTGCCTTCGTCACCTCGCACGTGAAGGAAGCGCTGAACTTCAACATCACGGTCACGCTCGCCGCAGTGCTGTGCGCATTTCTGGCGCTGGCGTTCATCGGCTTTCTGCTGGGCACCGCGCTGTTCATCGCCTGGCTGGTCATGACGCTCATCGCCGCGATCAGAGCGAGCGAGGGCGCTGCCTACCACTATCCGTTCTCCGTGCGCTTCGTGAAGTAGGGCTGATCAGCCCCCACCCAGGACCACGTAGACCATTGATTTGAAAGCCTTCATGAGTCTTTACTGCCTGACTGTATATATGTACAGTCAGTGCTGCCATGCGACGCACGATCACCGGCCGGCACTCCTTCACCGGCAGGGGGGCTCTGTCCAACCCGCCGGGCCGCTTCGACAGCCAGCGGCTCGAAGCGGTCGATGACGGGTGGTACCAGCACGAGTTACCCGAGAGCATCGCGACGACGCTCGAGCCGGATCGCGCGCGCGAAGTCATCACGACCAACGACTCGCCAGATATTTTCTTTGACCAGTCTATTAATCCCTACAGGGGCTGCGAGCATGCCTGCCCCTACTGCGTCAGTCCGGACACGCCGGTTCTCACCGCTGAGGGACGAATCCGCTCCGTTGCAGAACTATGCGTAGGCGATGAGATCTATGGCACGCGGCGGATCGGAAACTATCGTCGTTACGTGAAATCTCGGGTGCTCGCACGCTGGAGCACGATCAAGCCCGCATTTCGCATCACACTGGAAGAGGGCACGACGCTGGTGACCAGCGGCGATCATCGCTTTCTGACCGAACGCGGCTGGAAGTTCGTGACCGGTACTGAGTGGGGTAGAACCAGAAGGCCGCATCTCACGACCCTCAATAAGCTCATGGGGACCGGCGCCTTTGCGCGCCCGGTGGACAAGAATGAGGATTATCGCCGCGGTTACCTCTGCGGCATGATCCGCGGCGATGGATCGCTCGGCCACTATTCCTACCCCCGTCCGGGGCGCACCCACGGCGACCAGCATCAATTCCGGCTCGCGCTCTGCGAGCAGGAAGCCCTTTGCCGGGCGCGAAACTACCTGCTCGAGTTCGATGTCCCGACCTGCGGTTTCGTCTACAAGGCCGCCCTCGGCGTGCAAGGGACAATGCACGCGATAAGGACGCACTCGTTCGTCCGCGTGCAATCGATTCATCGACTCATTGCCTGGTCGCCGTGTCCGACAGCGGAGTGGTCCGCGGGCTTCCTCGCCGGGATATTCGATGCTGAAGGTAGCTTCAGCCAGACAGTCCTGCGCATTTCCAATACCGATCCGCGGATCATCGATTGGATCTGTTGCTGTCTGCGCGCTCTTGAGTTCGCCTTTGCCGTCGAGCATGTGCAGCACGAAGAAAGGAAACCGATCGATGTCGTGCGACTAAAGGGTGGGTTGCGCGAGCATTTGCGCTTTTTCCACACCGTCGGTCCTGCAATCACACGCAAGTTCGACATCACCGGTCAGGCCGTCAAGAGCAACGCGCCCCTGGGCGTGGTGAGCATCGAGCCGCTGAAGGCCATGCGGCTATGCGACATCACGACTGAGACCGGGGACTTCATCGCCAACGGCGTCGTGGCTCACAACTGCTACGCCCGCCCGAGTCACGCTTACCTGGGACTCTCGCCCGGCCTCGACTTCGAGACGCGGCTCTTCTACAAGGCTGACGCGGCCAAGGTGTTGGAAGCGCAGCTCGCACGCCCGGGCTATGTGTGCAAGCCCATCATGCTCGGCGCCAACACCGACCCCTACCAGCCGGTGGAGCGGCGGATGCGGGTCACTCGCTCGATCCTCGAGGTGCTCGCCCGCACGCGTCACCCGGTTGCCATGGTCACCAAGAGCGCACTGGTACTCCGCGACCTCGACCTGCTCACCGAGCTCGCTCATCAGGGACTCATCAGCGTCGCGGTCAGCATCACCACGCGCGACGACGAGCTGAAGCGCGCCATGGAGCCGCGCGCCGCATCGCCGCAGGCGCGGCTGCGTACGCTCGCAACGCTGAGCGCCGCCGGGGTGCCGTGCGGTGTGCTGGTGGCGCCGGTGATTCCCGCGCTCAACGACGGTGAGCTCGAGGAGATCCTCGCGGCGGCTGCCGGGGCCGGCGCGCGCTCGGCCGGCTACGTGCTGCTTCGCCTGCCGTACGAGATCAAGGAGCTGTTCACCGAATGGCTGGCCGAGCATTACCCGGACCGCGCCCGGCACGTGATGTCGCTCATCCGCGCGATGCGCGGCGGCCGCGACAACGAGCCGCGCTTCGGCGCGCGCATGCGCGGCACCGGTCCCTACGCGCTGTTGCTGCGCAACCGCTTCCAGCTCGCCTGCCGGCGGCTGAACTTGCGCTCGTCCGAGCGCGACTCCCTCACGACCGCGCTGTTTCGCGCTCCCACCGCCCGCGGCGCACAACTGCAGCTCGGTCTTTAGCACGTCGCCGCGACTCGCCGCCGCGGGCGCGGAAACCGTGTCAGATCCCCGCCGGCCGGTGGCATACTCTGTGCCGCTGTGAACTCTGCAATCTCCGTGCAGCCCGGGCGTGCGCTCAAGGCGCGCTACGTGCTGCAGGCGCGTCTCGGCGCCGGCGGGCAGGGCGAAGTGTGGCGTGCCCGCGATTACGAGCGCGGTGTGGACATTGCGCTCAAGATTCTGCAGCCCGCGCCGGGACGCAGCGCCGTCGCCTGGGACGCGCTGGTGCACGAGCACGACAGCGCCAGCCGGCTCGATCATCCGCACATCCTCAAGGTGTACCCGCCCGAGCGTGAGGACGGCACGTTCCTGCTGCCGATGGAGCTCGCTTCCGGAGGAGACCTGCGGCAGCTGCGCGGCTCCGACTACCTCGCGGTCGTCCCGGTGCTCATCGAGATCGCGGAGGCGCTCGAGCACGCGCACGACTGCGGCGTGATTCACCGCGACCTCAAGCCCGGTAACGCGCTGTTCGATGCCGGCGGTAGCGTGAAAGTCGCCGATTTCGGCGTCGCCGGCCGGGCGCCGGACACGGGCGGCGACATCCGCGGGCTCTCGCCGTTTGCAGCCAGCCCCGAGCAGCTGCGCGGGGAGCCGCCGGCACCCGCCGACGACATCTATGGGCTCGGTGCACTGGCTTACGAGCTGCTGTCGCGCCACCCGCCGCATTCCCCGCATTTCGATGCCCGGCGTGTGCAGCAGCAGCCGGTGCCGCCGCTCGTGCCGACGGAGCAGGTCCCCCCGAGGCTCGAGCGACTCATCACCCGCATGCTCGCCAAGGAGGCACGGGATCGGCCGGCCAGCATGCGCGAGGTGATCGATGAGCTGAAGGCCGCACTCAATGACACGCTGACCATCGACTTCGACACCGAGCCGGCGCAAGAGGAGCCGGCGCCTGTTGCGCCGCCGAAGGCTGCGCGCACGCCGGCGATGCGCGCGCTCGACGACGAGATGCTCGACGACGACGTGCTCGATGACCAGGCCCTGCGGGAGGAGCTGCGGCACACGCCGGTGCCGGGGCCGCGTCTCGAGCCGGTGCGCAGCGCCCTGCCGCGCGTGCTGGCGGCACTCGGTGGCGCCGCAGCCGCTGCGGTCCTCGCTGGCATCCTGCTGTCGCGCTATTTCGCCACCGCGCTCCCGGTACGGCTGCCGGGCGAGCCGCCCATCGCGGCCGCGGGCCAGCCAGCACCGGACAGCACGACGCCTGGCGCCACTGCGCGCACTGCGGCTGCCGGAAGACTTGGCGCGGACGAGCGCCCCGCCGGGGACCAGGCGGCGAAGGCGAGCACGGCGTCCCCCGATGACGCGTACGCCGCGGCGGCCGGGGAGGGCTTTGCAGCGCTCGGCGCCGGCCGCCTCGACGAGGCGCGGGCGGCATTCGAGCGCGCTCACGCCCTGCGGCCGAACGGCGCGGAAGCCGCCGAGGGCCTGCGTCGGGTCGAGGCCGCGGCGCAGCGCCGGCAGGCCGGGGCGCCGCGCACCGAGCAGGACGCGCATTGAAACCGCCGCCGCCTGGCCCGCCTTGCCGACGGGCGCGCGCACTTCTAAGCTCTCGCGCCGACAACAACCGTGTAGCGACCGCGGGGATTCGATGGCAGACACAGAAGGCAACATCGCGCTGCTCGCCGGGGCGAGCGGCCTGACCGGCGGCTGCGCGCTCGACGCGCTGCTCGATGCGCCGGAGATCACCCGCGTGATTGCCGTCTCGCGCCGGCCACTGGGGCGCGAGCATCCGCGCCTTGCCAACCGCATCGTGCAGTTCGAGCGCCTCGAGACACAGCTGCGCGGCGCGACCTGCCACATGGCGTTGTGTTGTCTCGGCACGACGCTGCGCAAGGCCGGCTCGCAGGAGCGCTTTCGCGCCGTCGACGTCGGCTGCGTGCTGGCCTTCGCCCGCGCCGCGAAGGCGGCGGGCGCGCGGCGCTTCGTGGTGATATCGAGCGTCGGCGCCGATCCGGACTCGCGCAAGTTCTACCTGCGCACCAAGGGAGACATGGAGCAGGAGCTGGAAGCGGTCGGCTTCGAGTCGCTCGACATCCTGCAGCCATCGATGTTGCTCAGCTGGCGCGGCGAGATGCGCCCGCTCGAGCTGCTCGCCTGCGCCTTCATGCCGCTGGTGAACCCGCTGCTGCGCGGCAACTACCTCCCGTATCGCGGTATCTCCGCACGCACCGTGGGAGCGGCGATGCTCGGCGCCACTCGCTCGGGCCGCCGCGGCGTGCAGCGTTACACCTATGAGGGCATCATGGCGCTCTCGCGCGTGTCGGCGCCGCGCGCGCGGCCGCTCACTCCCGCCAAGGCGCCCGCCGGGGCGAAGTAACGCCGGCTGCTGCGGGCGCATGGACAGCGCGCCTGGTTTCGGCACCGTGACGGCTCCCGGCACCGCGCCCGCTCGGCTGCCTGCATTTGCCGCGCTCGCTGTGCTCAGCGCCTGGCTGCTCGCCGGCTGCGCGGCAGCTCGCACGCGTCCTCCGCCGGCAGAGCCGCAGGTCGCTGCCGCGATCGTGCGCGTGGCGATCGCGCTCGTCGGCACGCCGTACCACTTCGGCGGTGCGGATGAGGCGGGCTTCGACTGCAGCGGCCTGACGGTGTACGTCTATGAGCGTGTCGGCCTGACGATACCGCGCACGGCGGCCGAGCAGCAGCGCGCCGCGTACCCGGTGCCGCGGGCGCAGCTCGCCCCCGGCGACCTGGTGTTCTTCCGCATCCGCTCGCGCAGCGTCGATCACGTCGGCGTCTATAGCGGCGATGGCCGCTTCGTCCACGCACCGCGCGCCGGACAGGCAGTTTCCTTCGCGGACCTCGACAGCGGCTTCTACGCCCAGCACCTCGCCGGGGGCGGACGCTTCCGCGAATCGCAGACGCGTTAAGACATAAAGCAAGTGCGCGCTGCGCCTGTCGCCGATGTGTGACACCACTTGAGAGCCGGGACACAGTATTCGCACTTGACTGCGATCCGCGACGATTTGACACTGGAGCAGCAGTGATAAGGGCAAACCCGTCGAAAGACGGGGACGCAAAGCCACCGGTCTAAAGGGCAGGTTCCTATGACGGCGGGGCTGCCGCGATCGCGCTCCAGCGCGAAGGCCAGCACTCCCCGTTAGGAACTGACTCTGCAAAACCGTGGCCGCTGAAATGGTCGGGGAAGGTATGACAGCAACGGCGAACTTCGCTTCCGACGCTCTCGCGGGCGCCGAGGCCGTGGGTGCGACGGCGCCTGCGGCGGGCGCAGGGCCGTTCGTTCTCCATCTGTGCTCGTCCACGACGCCACTGGCGCTCGCGCAGACGGATCTGCCGGAGCTCAAGCGCTTCACGTTCTTCGTCAGCCGGCGCTTCGAAGAAGGTCGCGAACGCTTCCGTCTGCACATGGGTTACTTCGCAACGCTGGCGGAGGCCGAGGAGTGGCTGAGCCTGGTGCGCGAGATCTATCCGGGCGCCTGGGCGGGAGAAGCCCCGGGTCGCAAGCTGCGCGAGCGCGCCGCGGCGGCCGCGGCGGCACAGGCGCAGCACGCCGCCGGACCCCAGCGCCAGGTCGCGCCGGGCATGCGCCCGGGCACAGCGGCACGCCCACCCGCTCCTTCACCGGTGCCGGCGGCGGCGGCGGCGGCACGTGCCGCTGCGCAACCGCCCGCACTGCGCGTACCGGTCGTGCACGCTGCGCCACCGGCCGCGCAGCGTTTCCCCTCGGCGGCCGCACCCGTCGCGCGCCCCGCCGCGCGCCAGCCGGGTGCGCCCGCGGCCCCGGCCGCTTCCAGAGCTCAGCCGGTGGCGGTGCGCCCCGCGGCGCGCCCGCAGACACCACCTGTCGCCGCCACGCGGACGGCGGCCGCACCGGCGCAGCGCAGCGCGCCGCCGCGACCGGCCCCGCCGCGACCGAGCCCACCGCCGCAGAGCCGACCGCAGCCGCAGCAGAGCCGGCCGCAGCCGCAGCAGCCGGGGGCAGCCGCTGCAGCGAGTCGCACCGCGCAGCGCGCCGCACCGGGCCCTGCCGGAACGGGCGCTGCCCGAACGGGTGCGAAGCCCGTCTTCGAGGACTCGAACGTCCGTGAGGTCCTCAAGGCGCTCGGCGATGCGAGCGCGACCGGTGAGACGCGCCTGATGCATGCGCCGCCGCCAACGCGGGAGGCCCCTGCCGAGAACAGCTCCCTCAGCGATACCCAGGTGCTGAAGCTGCTCGAGGCGCGCCGCGCCGAGACCAGCCAGCTCTCGCCCCCCGAGGTCATGGACAGCGACGGCGGCATTCCGCTGCTCAAGCCCGATGACACCGGGACGCGCCAGGCGCTCAAGGAGGCGATCGCCACCAACGCGCCGGTTTCATTCGCGGTGCAGCTGCAGTGGTCGGTGCAGCCGGTCGAGCTCGACAAGGTGCCGCCGCTCGCGATCTTCAGCGCCTACACCCTCTACACGGTGGAAGGCAGCCGCGACGGCCGCCGGTGGTATGGACTGCGTCTCGGCTTCTTCAGCGACGCGATCTCCGCCAAGCAGGTGGCCTACTACGTGCGCTCGGAGTTCGCCTCCGTCGCGGTCGTGCCGGTGAGCCCGCAGGAGAAGGGGCGCGCCACCGATCAGGACAAGGCCGCTGCGCTGACCGGGCCGGCACCGGCGCCCGCCGATGATCCGGCGGACGAGTTCAAGCTGTTCGATGACGACCACCCGGCCGCTGCGCCTTCCGCGCTAGCACCGGGGTTCCCTGCCCCCGCCGCCCGCGGCCCCGCAAAACAGCAGCCCAAGGTGGCCGTCGGGCGCAGCGTGCCCCAGCCCAATGCGCCGGCGAGGGCCCGCGCGCGCGGCAAGGTGGGCGCCCGCGATCACCGCGGGCCGCAGACCCTCGAGGAGACGCTGGAAATCCTCGGAGCCAGTCAGCTGACGTTCGAAAACGAGGGCGGCGGGAACGTCAACGACTCGGGCGTGCGTCATCTGCGCGTCGAGGTGCAGAAGAACTCGCCTTTCTCGAAGCTGCTCGAGCGTCTCAGCGAGCGGCTGAAGAAGCCGTAGGCACGGCCTGCGACCAGGCGCGCGGCGCGGACACCGGCCGCAGGAAGCCGATCCCCACGAACCGCTCGGCGAGGGAGAGGCGGATGTCGTCGCCGATCTCTCCGGGTATATCGCGCACCCTGAAGCGCGGCGCGTTCACCATGAACTCGACCGCCGTCTGCGCGCCGCGATGGATATACACGTGTCCGCCCGGATAGCTGATGTCGATGCGTTCGGGACTGGCGGTCAGGTGGCAGAACGCCAGCTCGTTCTGCTGCAGCTCGGTGTCGAGGCCGATGGCTGCAGGCGTGGCGGGCGCCGCCAGTGCGCTCAGTGCGGCGATGGCTCTCCCCGAGCGCCACTGCAGCGCGCTGTCGATGAATCCGGGTGCCTGGCATGCCGCCAGCAGCGCGGCGGCCCCCTGCACGATCGGCGGCGCGAGCTGCTCGACTCCCGTGCTGCGCAGCTGGAAAGCGAGCCGCGCGCCGAGCGTCGTGCGCCAGGCGCGATCGAGATCCGAGAGGTGGTCGAGCGCGGCGATGACGGCCTCGCGCAGCGTGAGGGGCGTGAAGCCGATGGAGGCGTGGATCGAGGCGGTAGCGGAATCGACGCTGTGGTAGGTGCCGCGCGGCAGATACACGAGATCGCCGGGGCGCAGGTCGAAGGTCTGATCGACGTCGGGCGCCGCGGTCGGGATGCCCTTCCAGGTGTTGATGAGCTCGGAGGGCTTGCTCGACACGTACCAGCGCTTGCTGCCGCGCAGCTGCACGACGAGCAGGTCGTGGTCGTCGTAGTGCACCGGGGCGCGCATGCCGCCGCGGCTCCAGAAGGCCGAGACCGTCACCGGCTGGTGCAGCAGCACTTCGAGCGCCCGCGCCAGGCGATCGAGGGCGGGCGACAGCGGACGCAGCTCGGGGAAGCGCACCGAGTAGTTCCGCGCGTGGAACTCGGCGATGCGCTGCTGGAAGTCCGCGGCTCCGGCCACCGACTCGAGGCTCGGCGCAGGTCCGGTGGGGTTGGCGGAGTGGAAGGTCAGCTTGGGTGCCAGGTGAAACGCGCCGAGCAGGACGCTTTCCGGATCCGGGCCGAGCAGGCTGGCCCGTGCGGTCGTGGCGTTGGCCTCGACCTTGGCGAAGCCGCCGACCAGGGTGTGGTCGAGGAACTCATCGAGCGTGAGCGGCGAGAGGAATTGCTCCAACAGGTGTTGGGCTTCTTGGAACATCATGCCGGCGGTCCTTGCATCTAGCGCTTTCCGAACAGCTTCTCGAGCTGCGCGCGCGCCTGCTCGACCTCGGCGGTGTTCGGCGGCGTGTAGGCGGCGGCGCGTGGCTTGAAGTGGTCGCAGAAATTCGCGCGCGTCTTGTCGCTCACTTCCTCCGCGGTCGGCTCGCGGCAGTGCTTGGCGACGCGCGTGTCGTATTCCACACACATGCGGCACACGTGCAGCTCGGCGTGGCACTTGGGGCACTCCTCCAGCCGCCGCAGCGGCAGGCTAAGAGCGGCGAGCGAGGCGCCGCATTTCCAGCACACCAGGTCGTGAGCCATGCGCAGAAGGGTACTACCGCGGAGCCTCAGCCGCGCGCTCAGCCTGTGTGAAGCGCCGCTAGGCGGCAGGCGCCACGAGGCGCGTCCGCTCGCGCAGGAAGTCCTTCAGCGCGCGTCCGGTGTGCGAGCGGCGCGCACGGCGGGCGATCTCTCCCGGCGGTCCCTGCGCGACGATGCGGCCGCCCCCGGCGCCCCCCTCCGGTCCCAGGTCGAGGATCCAGTCCGCCTCGGCCATCACGTCGAGGTTGTGCTCGACTACCACGGCGGTGTTGCCGGCCGCGACCAGGCGGTGCAGCACGTGCAGGAGCTTCTCGACGTCCGCCATGTGCAGGCCGACGGTTGGCTCGTCCAGCACGTAGAGTGTCTGCTTCGGCTTTTGGCGCAGGGCACGGCCTTCGGTCGCGCGCACTTTCGACAGCTCCGTCACCAGCTTGGTGCGCTGGGCCTCGCCGCCCGAGAGCGTCGGGCTCGGCTGGCCGAGCGTGAGGTAGCCGAGGCCCACGTCCTGCAGGAGCTTGAGCGCATGGTGCACGCGCGCATGGGCGGCAAAGAAGCCGACCGCGTCGTCGACGCTCATGGCGAGCACGTCGCCGATGCTGGCCCCACGCCACACGACGCTCAGCGTCTCGGAATTGAAACGCCGCCCGCCGCACGCGTCGCACAGCACTTTCACGTCGGGCAGGAAGCTCATTTCGATGGTCCTGACCCCCTGACCCTCACAGGCCTCGCAGCGCCCGCCGGCGGTGTTGAACGAGAAGCGGCTGGCGCTGTAGCCGCGGATGCGCGCCTCGGTGGTGCCGGCATAGATGCGGCGGATCTCGTCCCAGAAGCCGATGTAGGTCGCCGGGCACGAGCGCGGGGTCTTGCCGATCGGCGTCTGGTCGACTTCCAGCACGCGGTCGAGTGGCTCGAGCCCGCGCACCGCATCGCAGCCGATGAGCTTCGCGCCCGGCGACCGCCGGCGCCGGCGGCCGGCCGGGGCAGAGGCAGCCAGCAGCTGGCGCAGGTTGGTGTACAGCACGTCGCGCGCCACCGTCGATTTGCCCGAGCCCGATACACCGGTGATCACTACCAGCCGCCCGAGCGGGACGCGCACGTCGCTGCCCCGCAGGTTGTGCAGCGTCACGCGCTCGAGTGTCAGCCAGGCGGTCGCGCCGTTCACCGCGCGTTGCGGCCGTGCCGGGTGCAGCAGTGGCTCGCGCAGGAATCGCCCGGTGGTCGAGCGCGGGTTGGCGATCAGATCCCGCACCGTGCCGGCGCCCACCAGCTCGCCACCGCGCACGCCGGCCTCCGGACCGAGGTCGAGCACGTGGTCGGCGCGGCGGATGGTCTCCTCGTCGTGCTCCACCACCACCAGCGTGTTGCGATGAGCGGTGAGCTCGCTCAAGGATGCGAGCAGAATCTCATTGTCGCGCGGGTGCAGGCCGATGGTCGGCTCGTCGAGCACGTAGCACACGCCCTGCAGATTAGAGCCGAGCTGCGCCGCCAGGCGGATGCGCTGCGCCTCTCCGCCCGAGAGGGTGGGCGCGGCCCGGTCGAGCTCGAGGTAGCCGAGGCCGACGCGCTCGAGAAACTTCAGCCGTGCGCGAACTTCCGCCAGCAGGTCGCGCGCGATCTGCTGCTCGCGCGTGCCGAGCCGCAACCGGGCGAAGAACCCGGCGGTGGCGGTGACCGATTGTGCGGCCAGCGCCGCGATCGAGCGGCCGCGGAAGCGCACGTTGAGCGCGATCGCGTTGAGCCGCTGCCCGCCGCAGGCGCTGCAGGGCGGCGGGGTATGCTCGTACCACTCGTTCCACCACAGCTCCTCGCCGCTTTGCTGCGCATCGAAGCCCGGCATCTCCGCACCGGTGCCGTAGCAGCTCGCGCACCAGCCGTGCCGGGAGTTGAAAGAGAACAGGCGCGGGTCGAGCTCGGCGAAGCTGCGCCCGCAGGACGGGCAGGCGCGCTTGGTGGAGAGCACCGTCAGCGTCCCGCCCGCCGCCGGCAGCACGTGCACCAGGCCCTTGCCGAAATCCAGCGCCCGCGCGAGCGCGGCGCGCAGCGCCGGCTCGGTCCTGACGCCGATCTCGATCTCGCCCACCGGCAGCTCGAGGGTGTGCTCGCGGAAGCGCGACAGCCGCGGCCAGGGCGAGGTCGGCAGCAGCTCCCCGTCCACCCGCAGCGTCCGGAAGCCCTTCTTCGCCGCCCAGCGGGCGAGATCCGTGTAGTAGCCCTTGCGCGCCACGATGAGCGGCGCGAGCAGCGCGATGCGCTTGCCGCGGTAGTCGCGCAGCAGCCGCGCGGCGATCGAGGCCGGGCTCTGCGGCTCGATCGCGACGTCGCAGTCCGGGCAGTACTGCGTGCCGAGCTTCACGTAGAGGAGCCGCAGGAAGTGGTAGATCTCGGTGAGCGTCGCGACGGTGCTCTTGCGCCCGCCGCGGCTGGTGCGCTGCTCGATCGCCACGGTGGGCGGGATGCCGAAGATGGCATCGACGTCCGGGCGCGCTGCAGGCTGCACGAACTGCCGCGCGTAGGCATTCAGCGATTCGAGGTAGCGGCGCTGGCCCTCGTTGAAGAGGATGTCGAAGGCGAGCGTCGACTTGCCGGAGCCCGAGACGCCGGTGATCACCGTGAAACGGTTGCGGGGGATCTCTACGTCGATGTTCTTCAGGTTGTGCTCGCGCCTTGTGGATCACGACCGCGCTGCGGGCGTGCCCGTTACCGCGGCGGTAAGCCGGCCGCGGCTCGCACACACCCGCCGGCGCCGCCCCCGTGCGGTATGCGTCGATGTCGGGCGCGACGCCCGGGCGCTGGTCCACCGGCGCGAGCGCCGCCTCGTAGGCAATGAGCGCCTGGCCCGTATAGGAGCGTGCGGTGGCGCGCACCTGTGCCGGGGTGCCGGCGCACACCAGCTCGCCGCCGCGCTCGCCGCCTTCGGGACCGAGATCG
>DASPPI010000155.1:0-2854 GCA_035625615.1 Steroidobacteraceae bacterium
CCACACCTCGCGGCTCTGGTAATACTGGCCGAAGGCGCGTGCGCCGGCGGGGATCACCACCCAGGGCTGCTTCGATTCGGTGTAGATGTGGACATCGGGCGGGAAGCGCTCCGGCTCATCGAGCGTGCCGACGCGCACGAAAGCGAGCACCTCGCCAAGGCCGGCGTAGTGACTCCACACCGCCACCCGGCAGCTCGGACAGCGCGCGATCTTCTGGCCCTTGCCACTGTTGCTCGGGGTCGCCACGAGCTCGGGCTGCCCCGAGAGCAGTGCGAGCTCGCGCGACTCGATGAGCGCATTGAGCGCGAACGCGCTGCCGGTCTCGCGCTGGCACCAGCGGCAGTGACAGCAGTGCACGATCAGGGGCGCGCGCGTTAGCCGATAGCGCACCGCCCGGCAGGTGCACCCCCCCTCGGCGGTGAAGGCTTCCGCAGCGCTCATGTCACGGAGCAATGCTCGACCACCGGCGCAGCGGCGAGGAACGGCGCAAAAAGCCCCGCGCGCGCGCAGCGCGCGGGGCTGTCCGCTAGCCCGCTGCGCTCAGGCAGGTCTTCATGAAGGCCTTGCGATCATCACCCTTGAGACCCTTGGCCGTGGCATCCGCGTTGCAGGTCTTCATCTTCTGCTGCTGCTTGTTGATGTCCGCCTCGGACATACCCTTGGACTTCAGGCAGCTCGACATGAAGCTCTGCCGGTCAGCGCCCGTCACTCCCTTGCTCTTGGCCTCGGCGGCACAGTCCTTCATCAGCTGCTGCTGGCTATTGAGGTGCTGTGGCGGCGCGGCCGGTGCCGCCGGCGCTGCCGTCTGGGCGAGCGCGGCCTCTCCTGCTGCCAGCGCGAGTGCGGCGCCGATCCCCGTCAGCCACGTTGAACGTTTCATAGCGTCTCCTCGTTGTGTTGGGCGAACGCGGTGCAAAGGCGGCGCTATGTTACCCCCGAATGCCCGCGGCTACTCCATGTCGGGGTAGGGGCCGCGGCCGCCGTCCGCGATGAAGCGCCCGATGCGCGCCTCGAGCACCGGCAGCGGCACCGAGCCGAGCTCGAGCACCGCGTCGTGGAAGGCGCGGATGTTGAAGCGCTCGCCGAGCGCCTTCTCGGCAGCGGCACGTCCCTGGAGAAGGGTGCGCTCGCCGAGATAGTACGACAGCGCCTGCCCCGGCCAGGCGATGTAGCGATCGACTTCGGTGCCGATCTCGTGCTCGGGAAGCGCGGTGTACTGCGTGAGGTAGGCGATCGCCTGCTCACGAGTCCAGCCCTGGGCGTGCACGCCGGTGTCGACCACCAGACGCGCCGCGCGCCAGATCTGATAGCCGAGCATGCCGAAGCGGTCGTAGGCGGTGTCGTACAGGCCCATGTCGAGCCCGAGCCGCTCGCAGTAGAGCGCCCAGCCCTCCCCGTAGGCCGAGACATAGGTGTACTGGCGGAAGGCGGGCTGATCCTTGTGCTCGAGCGCAATCCCCATCTGGAAGGCATGACCGGGCGCGGACTCGTGCAGCGTGAGCGCCGTCAGGTTGTAAAGCGGCCGGCTCGGCAGGTCGTAGGTGTTGAGCAGGTACACCCCCGTGCCGCCGCGGCCCGCGGTGTAAAAGGGCGCCAGGTCCTCCGGCACCGGCTTGATGGTGAAGCGCGCGCGCGGCAGGTAGCCGAAGAACAATGCCGCCTTGCCGTCGAAGCGCTTGGCGATCCACGCCGCGCGCATCAGCAGCTCCTCCGGCGTCCTGGCGTAGAAGCGCGGGTCGGAGCGCAGGAACTTGAGGAACGCCGGGAAATCGCCGCGGAAGCCGGTGTCGTGCATGGCGGCGACCATCTCCGCGTGCAGCCGCTCGACCTCGGCGACGCCGAGCGCATGGATGGCATCCGGATCCATGTCGAGGGTGGTGAACTCGTGGATCTTGGCCCGGTAGTAGTTGCGGCCGTCGGGCAGCGCCTGCGCCGCGAGCGTGGTGCGCGTGCCCGGCAAATACTCGGTGCGCATGAAGGTGAGCAGCTCCCGGTACGCCGGCTGCACCAGCTCGCGGATGGTCTTGAGGGCTTGCGCGCGCAGGCTCGCCTGCTTCTCCGGCGCGATGCCGGGCATTTCCCGGAAGGGCGTGTAGAGCAGGCTCTGCTCCGGGGTTGCCTCGGTGACCGCCGTGAGCGACTGGTCGCGCCCCTCCATGGTGATGCGCGGCGGCGTGAAGCCGCGCTTGAGTCCCGCGCGCATCTCATCCATCTGCTCGCGGAAGTAGCGCGGGATGTCGCGCATCTGCGCGAGCCAGTGCTCGTAATCGGTCAGCGTGCGGAACGGGCGGCGCGCGGTGTAGCCGACGTCGGTCCAGAAGGTGGTGTCGGAGTTGGCCGGCATCTCGAAGTCGCGGAAGCGCTGATTGGCGATCAGCACCGCGATCTGGGCCCGATAAATGTCATAGTTGACCTGCTCATCCGCCGACAGGCTGGCGCGCGAAATGCCGTCCAGCTGCCGCAGCACGTCCTCCCAGTACTTGAGCCGCATCGCCTGGGTCGCCGGGTCGACCTTCGGCAGGTGATCGGCCAGGGGGCGCGTGGCGTCCTCGGTGTCGGGCTGCTGGTCGGTGCGCCACTGCCACTCGCTGGTGTAGAGCGCGCGCAGCCGCTCGTCGGCGGCGTGCTGATCGGGGTGCGGCGCGCAGCCTGCGAGGCCCGCGCCGAGCAGACCGAAGGCCAGCAGCGGGAGCGGGCGAATGCGCATGCGGGACCTTTCAGGTCGTGCCGGCCACGGGCGGCGAGCGGCGCCAAGCATACTCGAACCATTGCGCGCGCCTTGCACGGTGCGGTAAAAAGGCACGGACTCATGTGGAGAGCGATCGTCGCCGTCAGTGTCGGAGCAAGCCTCGGG
>DASPPI010000156.1:0-20040 GCA_035625615.1 Steroidobacteraceae bacterium
TGCGAACTGCCGTTCCGCTTCCAGCAGTGCACCGAGCACGCCCTGCAGCGCCACACTGCTCGCGCGCAGCTGCTCCAGCCACGGACGGTCTGAAGACATGTCCTGCTCCGCCTCCGTCCAGTTTCCTGCGGCGCTCCGACCGGCACGCCTAAGCCTAACCGCTGTTGGTAACCGGCGCCACACCGGGCAGCCGGCCCTCGGCGAGCTGCGCGATGCGGTCGAGGGTCATGTCCGGCGGCGGCCACACCGCAAGCTCGCGAGGATCGAGCGCGTAATGCCCCTGGCGCACGAACACCGTCGTGAGTTGCTCGCGCCAGACTTTCTTCATCGCCGTCAGGATGCGCAGCTTGTCGTCGATCATGACGTAATGGCTGGCCGGGTAGCGGCGCGCGACGTCGCTCAGCATCGTCTCCTTGTGCAGGTAAATCAGCACTCGTGCTTCCACCGCTTCCCACAGCCCGGCGCGCTGTACCTTGCGCGGCTGAAACACCACGTCCCCGTCGGACAGGATCGCCGTGAGCCCCGCGGCCCGGCAGCGGGCCAGCACGGCAAGGGCTCCGGGGTAGAGGCGGCTCGCGAACGGATACTCGAGCAGGAAAAAGGAGATCCGCAGCAGCTGCAGATCCTGCGGCCGCTCGGCCCGGAAACGCTGCAGCGCCCCGAGGTAGTCGGCGTAACCGAGCTCGGCGCGCAGTTCCTCGAAGATCTCCCAGTACCGCTCGCGGCTGGCGAGGCCGGCCTCGCGCTCCAGGTGCGTGCTCAGATCGCGCTGTACCGCATCGTTGTCCAGCAGCGTGTTGTCGACATCGAAGAGGAACACGGTGTTCGCCACCGGCGTCATGCGCATCTCCCGTGCCGCGGGCGGTGCGCGCAGTGTATACGCCGCCCGGTGCGCACCCGCGACCCCAGTGAGGACAGCCCCCTGCAGGCGCCCGCACCCCGAGCACGTACCCGATCGGAGCCTGAGGTTTCAGCGGGCGCTGTAGCCGCGCGCGTCGAGGCAGGCGATCATGGCGCGCCGATAGTCGGCGGCGCTTCCGGACTGCTGGGACGAGCGGGTGGGATCGAAGCCGGTCTGATTCACGGCCCAGCTGTGGCATTCGTAGCGATCGTTCTGCGTCTGCGCCTCGCTCTGGCCGTTGCGCGGATAGAGGTACACGTCACCGGGGCCGCCACCCGCAGGCGCGCTGCTGGAGGAAGCGGGCGCCGCCTGCTCGTACTGTTCGCCGGCTGACGGGTCCGTGCCGCCGGATGGGTTGGTGTCGTCGCCATTGGCGACCGGGGGCGGGTTGGTCACGATATAGCCGTTATCGGCAGGGCTCCAGGTGTAGTAGAGGTTGTTCCAGTAGTAATACGGCACCCCGCCCCACCAGAACGTCGCGTATCCCAGCGGCAGCACCGGCAGATACCAGGCCCACCCAGGGTAGAACCAGACGTGCGGCCAGAAGACTCCGTGCCAGTAACCGCCCCCCCAGGCATACCCACCATGCCAGTAGCTGGTGGCCGGCGCGAGGGGCGCACCCGGAGGATGGTAGCCGCCCGGGTAGTACCCCGGTCGCGGGGCGTAATGCGTGCTCGCGCCGTAGTGCGCGCCCGCGCTGTAGCGCGGCGCGTAGCTCGTGTGCGCCCCGTAGCTGCGCGTACCGCCATAGGCGTAATGCCCGCCAGCGTAGTGGCCGCCGCCGGAGCCGTGCGCAACGCCCCCGCCGGAGTGGCCCCCGCCGGAGTGGCCCCCGCCGAAGTGTCCGCCGGAGAAATGTCCACCGCCGAAGCTATGCTGCGCATAGGTCAATGCCGGCGCACCCGCTACCACAACGCCGAGCAGCAGGGCTGCGACGGTTCGAACAACGCGTGCTCTTGCTCTCTTCACAGCTCCTGCTCCTCGCGGAGAGCTCCTCATCTGCGATTTCCGGACTCTGAACATTAGACGCCCGCAAAACCTCATCGTTCAAGCTCGCAGGTATCAAAACGCAGCGACGCATTGCCCCGTTGACGTGGTCATAACGCGGGCGTGCTGGTGGGGCTTTTTGACGGCGAATCAGGCACTAAGCGCGGCCGAGGTTCAGGTGCCGTTCATAAGGGAGCGGCCGTTCCGACGCAGACGGCACACCGCCGGGACAATCGTCAGAAAACCATATTGACAGCGATGGCGGGCGTCAGGCTCGCGGTGGTGTTGCGTCCGATCTCGATGATGCGCAGGCCCACGATGACGCCGACCGCGCTGCTGAAGTTGTATTCGATGGCCGGGGCGAAGACGATCGACCAGGAGGACCCGGAAGCGCCTTCATAAGGAGTCGAGGGTGCGGCCGCGCCCGCGGCCGGCGGCGCGGCGCTGCCGGGAAGGCTGCCGCTCACGCGTGTGCTGTCGTTGTGCTGGTAGACCACATCGAGCGCCAGCACCCAGTTGCGGGTGAGGCTGTACTCCTGCGCCGCATCGGCGGTGAAGGAGTCGCCCGGATACGCGCGGCCGTCGAATCCCTTTGGGGTGCCATACACGCTCAGATCATCGACGGGCACCGAGGAGGAGAAGGTGAATGTCAGGTCGAGCCGCGCCCGCAGGATCCGTCCGTTTGGCATCCAGAAGAAGTCCTGTGAATAGACCGCCAGTGCGGTCGTGTACGCTCCGGCGCCGAAACCATCGCTCGCGCGGCTGAGACTGTCGTAACGCCCGGTCGGCAAGGTCTCCTGCACTACGAGGGAGATGGCGGGGGTACGCCGGCCGTCCTGGTACCGAGTGAGCCCGTAGCCGGCCTGCAGCGTGAGATCGCCGAACCCGACGCCCGAGCTGCTCGGCGCACCGGACGGCTGGTTGTAGCCGAGGCGCGGAATCAATCCCGCCGTCACCCGGTCGGTGACCCCGTAGAGCACGTAGCTCAGGGATCCGAGGTCGTGCGCGGTCGGCCCGCTGGTGATGACATCGAACAGATACGGCTCGACCAGCGCGTGGCCCTGAGGGAGCGTCGCCGGCGACGGCGCCAGCAGGGGTCCGGTCCACCACGCCTCATCGCGCGACTCGCGCAAATCGTCCGCATGCGCCAGCTTCGCGGCTGCCGCGCTCGCCGCCATCAACGCGCAGGCCAGGCAGTGTCTCAACATGTCACGAGCTGGTCCTGTTCTCATCCGCCGATGATCCGCGTGTTGACCCAACTGCCGCTCGCCGTTTCCGGACCCGTGGGTGTCGCGCCGCGCAGACGCCCGCGAGCCCAACGTGACGCAGGTCACGTTCCGTGTCGGGTTAACTTTCCGTCACAAACGTAAGCAGTCCGTAACCTGCGACGTTGTTAACGCCCGGGAGCCGGAGGTTCCGGCTCAATAGCGACCCGGCTCAATAGCGACCACTCGAAGCAACCGTTTCAGGAGGAGAAGTCCCATGTTCAAGTCTGTTCGTCACGTTATCACCGCCGCTGCCGCGACCCTGGCGCTCACCGGCCTCGCCACCAGCGCCTTCGCCGACGAGACGCAGTGGCAGAAGGATCACCCGCGCCGCACCGAGGTCAACAATCGCCTGGCCAACCAGAACAAGCGCATCAACCAGGAGCGCAAGGAAGGTGAGATCACCAAGGCGCAGGCCCACAAACTGCACGCCGAGGATCACGCCATCCGCCAGGAAGAGCGCACCATGGCGAGCACCAACGGCGGCCATATCACTAAGGCCGAGCAGAAGGCGCTCAACCAGCAGGAGAACCAGGTCAGCAAGCAGATCGGCAAGTAAGCCGTCTGCACCTGCCGGGCGGGAGCGCCGGAGCGCTCCCGCTTTTTTTTGCATGCGCGCCGCGCACTCCTGACGCGGCCACCGTGCGCGCCGTCAAACCTGCAGTGAGAAGGGCGTGAAGTTGGTGTGGCGATCGTAGTAGTCCTCGCGCTCGGCACGTTTGAGGAAGCCGACGATCCAATAAGTCGCGGGCGTCGCGAGCACCTCCCACACCGACTTCAGCACGTACTGTGTCGTGGTGACGGTGAGCAGCTCGGACGCCGGCCACAGGCCGGCGAAGGCGATCGTGTAGAACAGCCCGGAATCGACCAGCTCCCCGCACAGTGTCGAACCGATGGTGCGCGTCCACAGCCAGCGGCCCTGAGTCCAGATCTTCATCTTGGCGAGCACGTAGCTGTTGACGAACGAGCCGCACCAGAACGCCACGACCGAGCCGCCGGCGATGCGCGGGGTGTTGCCGAACATGTCCTCTACGGCCGACTGTTTGGAACGCCAGAAATCCGCCGGCGGCAGGTGCACGATCACCAGCGACATGAGTGCGGCGAACGCCAGCGCCGCAAACCCGCTCCACACCACGCGCCGATCGCGCGCATAGCCGTAGACCTCGGTCAGGATATCGCCGAAGAAGTAGGAAATCGGAAAAAACAACACTCCGGCCATGAAGGTCACCGGCCCCCAGAGCGGCAGGGTCACCGTCGAAACCTTCGCTGCTCCGATGAGATTCGCGCACAGCACGACGCACACGTACGCGCCGAGGATCAGGTCGTAGTAGCGATAAGCTCTCACCGCGCAGCTCGTAGCAACTCGACCCCCCGCGATGCACCGCTAGACCGACGCCGCCGGCGCAACCATGCCGGCAGCCTCGCCGAAACCGATGCGCACGAACCCTTGCCGCTCGCACCAGCCGCGTAGCATCACCCGATCGCCGTCCTCGAGGAAGGCGCGCGTCTCGCCGCCGGCGAGCGTGATCGGCTGCCGGCCGCCGCCGGTGAGCTCCAGCAGCGATCCACCCTCGGACGGCCGCGGACCGGACTGCGTACCGCTGCCGAGCAGATCGCCCGGCTCGAGGTTGCAGCCGTTCACCGTGTGGTGGGCGAGCATCTGCGCCACGGTCCACCACGAGTCGCGGAAGTTCGCGTGCGACAGGCGCTGCGCCGGTAAGCCGGCGGCGCGCATGCGCGCGGTGTCGAGCCAGACCTCGAGCTGGATGTCGATTGCGCCGGCTGCACGCGTAGCCGCATCGTCCAGATACGCCAGCGGCGGCGGCTCGTCCGCCGGCCGCACGCAGGGGACGCGAAACGGCGCCAGCGCCTCGAGCGTGACCACCCAGGGAGAGACCGTGGTGGCGAAGTTCTTGGACAGGAACGGGCCGAGGGGCTGGTACTCCCAGCTCTGCACATCGCGCGCCGACCAGTCATTGAGCAGGCACAATCCGAACAGGTGGCTCTCGGCCTCCTTGAGCGGCACGCGGCTGCCGAGGGCGTTGCCGCGGCCGACGAACACGCCGAGCTCCAGCTCGTAGTCCAGGCGCCGCGTGGCGCTGAGCTCCGGCCGCGCGGCGCCGGCGGGCAACACCTGCCCGTGCGGCCGCGGAAACTGCTGCCCCGATACGCGCACCGAGGAGGCGCGGCCGTGATAGGCGATCGGTACCCACTTGTAATTGGGCAGCAGCGGGTTGTCGGGACGGAACAGCCGTCCGACCGCCGTCGCGTGATGGATCGACGCATAGAAATCGGTGAAATCGCCGATGCGCGCCGCCACGCGGTACTCGGCGGCGGCCTGCGGAACGAGCAGCGGCCGCAGGCGTGCCGCCACGCCGGCATCTGCGCGCAGCGCCTCCGACAGCGCCGCACGCAGCGCCGTGCTCGCCTCGGCTCCCTGCGCCATGAAGTCATTCAGCGCTGGCTGTACGCACGCGGCGAGCGCCTGTGCGGCGAGCCCCCGGAACAGTCCGAGCTCGCGCAGCGCCCCCAGATCGAGCACGGCATCACCAATCGCCACGCCGCCGCGGAAGGCCTCGTCGCTGTGCGCGCGCCGGAACACCGCGAACGGCAGGTTCTGCAGCGGGAAGTCACCGCCGGGCGCGTTAGCGGAGCTGACCCAGCTCGTGTGCGCCGGGTCATGCGTGGCGTTGAGGACGCTCATCAACCCTTGCCGCTCTTGCGGGTCGGGCGCCGGCGCCGGCTTGCCGCAGGCGTCCCGGGGGCGGCGGCGCGCGGCGGGCGCGCCGCAACGGTCGCGGGCGCGGCGGGCGGCACGAACTGCCGCCGCAGATCCCGCCACACCTTGGCGTAATCGCTCTCGAGGAGCGGCGTCTCGAGCGCGTAGCGCGTCGGGCGGATCAGCGTGCGGGTTTCGAACATGAAGGCCATGGTGTTGGTGAGCGCCACGGGCTTGGAGGTGTCGGCCCGAGTGGCTTTCTGCCACGTCTCGGCATCCGGCCCGTGACCGCTCATGCAATTGTGCAACGAGGCCCCCCCGGGGGCGAATCCCTGTGCTTTGGCGTCGTAGACGCCTTCGATCAGTCCCATGAACTCACTCGCCACGTTACGGTGGAACCACGGGGGCCGGAACGTGTCGCGCGCCACCAGCCAGCGCGGCGGGAAGATGACGAAGTCGATCGCATCGACCCCCGTGGTATCGCTGAGCGACTGCAGCACCAGAAAGATGGAAGGGTCCGGATGGTCGTAGCTGATCGAGCCGATGGTGTTGAAACGGCGCAGGTCATAGCGGTAGGGCGCATTGTTGCCGTGCCAGGCCACCACATCGAGCGGCGAGTGGTCGATACGCGCCGACCACAGATCGCCGGCGAATTTCGCCACCAGCTCGAAATCCCCTTCGCGGTCCTCGAACCAGGCCACCGGCGTCTGGAAGTCGCGCGGATTGGCCAGGCCGTTGGCGCCGATCGGCCCGAGATCCGGGAGCCTCAAGGGAGCGCCGAAGTTCTCGCACACGTAGCCGCGCGCCCGGCGCTCGGTGAGCTCGACCCGAAAGCGCAGCCCGCGTGGGATCACCGCGACCTCGAGCGGCTGCACCTCGAGGCAGCCGAGCTCGGTCGCGAGCCGCAGCCCACCGAGTTGCGGAACGATGAGCAGCTCGCCATCCGCGTCATAGAAGAAGCGCTCGCGCATCGAGCGATTGGCCACGTACCAGTAGATACCGCAGCCGCAATGGGCGTCGGGAGAACCGTTGCCCGCGAGCGTGGTCAGTCCGGCGATGAAATCGGTCGGCTCGCGCGGGATCGGTGGCGGCCGCCAGCGCAGCTGGTTCGGCGAAGGAGTGACCGCGTCGAAGCGGTTGGTGATCAGGCCGCCGGCGAGCGGCGCGAAGCTGCCGTGCACCGCCGCCGGCCGGATGCGGTACAGCCAGCTGCGGCGGTTCGCGTGCCTGGGTGCGGTGAAGGCGCTGCCGGAGAACTGCTCGGCGTACAGCCCGTACGCCGGTCGCTGCGGCGAGTTGCGCCCTTCGGGCAGGGCGCCCGGCAGCGCCTCGGTGGCGAAATGATTGCCGAAACCGCTGAGGTAGCGCAGCTCACCCCCCGCAGCCTTCGCTCCCGCACGCATCGCCTCACCTCCCGTCCCCCTCACGGCGCACGATCAGGGCGCGCCCGCGGCGCGCGCGAGCACTATACGCGAGCCGTGCAACGTGTGTAGGCAGCGGGGGTGCCGCTGCCGCGCGGGCGCAGCGGGAGCGACCTGCTAACATGCACGACGTGTCGGGAATGCAGTCATGGCTGGCGGTGGCCGTGCTCGCGTGCGTGGCGCGCGCTTTCGGGGCGGACACCGCCGCTTCCCCTTTCGCGCCCGTGGCGCACTCCGCGCTCGTCACGCTCGAGGCGGCGCGTACACCGTCAGGCCTGACGCTGCGCGTGCGGCACACGACGGGCGCCGCACCGCTGTCGGTCACCGAGCTCGCGGCGTCGATCGACGGCAACAGCGTGCCGGTCACGCCGCGTGCCGACGGCTCCTGGTCGGTGGCCTGGCCCGCGACGGGCGCGCCGGGCGACGGCACGCTGGAAGTGACGGTCGGCCACGACGGCATCCGCGAGGTGCTCAGCGGCGGGCTGCCGCCGCGTGCTGCGGACACTGCCGCTCCCGGCGCGAGCGGCGGCGTGCTGCACAATCACAAGCAGCTGGCATGGTGGATCCTCAACATTGCCGTCGTGCTGGTCGCGGCAATCGCGATCTCGCGGCGCATGTCGTGACACCATTGCCCTGGAGATCGCTGCACTGCAACGTCAGCGATTGTGCCGCAGCGCAGCGCGCGGCCTTGGGGTTCAAAGTGGAGCTCCGGCTCGCGCTCGGCGGCCGGCATGACCACCGACGGCTCAAGGCGTCGTGACGGCCTTGATATAGCGGTAGAAGAACTCGTTCCCCTTGTAGAACGACTCGACCCCGACGCGCTCGTCGCGCCCGTGCGCGCGCACGTCATCGACGTCGATCGCAATGCCCGAGATACCATAAGTGGGCATGCCGGCGGCCGTGGTGTAGATGCCGTCCGAGGCGCCGGCGTCCATGTAGGGCAGCACCGGTATGCCCGGCCACATGGCGGCCACGACGCTTTCCAGTGGCTTCAGCACTTCGGGCTTGAGCGGCGGCGGCGGGAAGCCTCTGCGGTCGGGAGCGGTGTCCGCGACCTGGCCGTTGTCGGCCACGTAGCGCACCGTGACCTGTGGGTCGTCAACGACCTTAATCAGCTGCTGGCGGACCTCCTCGGGCGAGTGCCCGGGGAGGATGCGGCAGTTGACGTTGGCGGTCGCCCGCTGCGGCAAGGCATTGTTGGCGTGTCCGCCGTCGAGACGCGTGGCGACGCAGTTGGTGCGCATGACAGCGTTGAAGGGGGGCTCGCGCGACAGGCGCGCCACGGCGGCCGGATCCGGCGGAGTCTCGAGGATGCCGCGGATATCGGCGGCGCGCTGCCCGCTCGACAGCGCCGCCCGCCGCTCGAAGTAAGGACGCGACACATTGTTGAGCTCGAAGGGAAACTGGTACCTGGAGATGTTGAGCAGCGCGCGGGCGAGCTGATAGATGGCGTTGTCGGCGCGCGGCTCGGAGCTGTGACCGCCGCGGTTGGTGACGCTCAGCTGGTAATCGGCGTAGACCTTCTCGGTGGCGCCGAGCAGGAACATCTTCGCGACGCCCTGCTCGCTCGTGACCGACCAGCCGTCGGTGTTGATCACGAACTCGGCGTCGATCAGATCGCGGTAGTTCTTGATCAGCCAGTCGACGCCGTTGCAGCACCCGCCCTCCTCGTCTGCGGTTAGCGCGAGGATGATGTCGCGGTCGGGCTTGAAGCCTTCCTGCTTCACGCGCAGCAGCGTCGTCACCATGATGGCGTCGTCGCCCTTCATGTCGGAAGTCCCGCGCCCGTAGAAGAAGCCGTCCTTCTCGACGAGCTGAAACGGGTCGGTGGTCCAGTCCTCGCGCCGCGCCTCGACCACGTCGAGGTGGCCGATGAGCAGCACCGGTTTGTGCTTGCCGGTACCGCGCAGGCGTACGACCACGTTCTTCTTGCGATCGTTCGGCCCGGCCACCGCGATGTCTGCCGCCGGGAAGCCCGCATCGCGGAAGCGCTGCGCCATCGCCTCGGCCGCGGTCGTGACGTTGCCCACCGAGTCGCTGGTGTTGATCTCAATCAGCTGCTTGAGAATGTCGTGCGCGAGCGCGTTGGCTGTCTTGTCGCCCGCGCTGTCCGCAGGACTATCCGCCGCCGGCGCCGTGCCGGGCGCGAGCGCGATCAGCCCTACCGCAGAGATAACCGCCATGCCTCTGGTCATGAAATTCCCCATGTGAAGTTGCAGTCAATTCGGACCATGCGCGGCGGCACCGGCACACAGCCGCTGGGCTTCACCGGCTGTCGTTCCCGTGAGTCGCCACCAGCAGCCGGAACGAGCCGGGCACGATCGGCGGGCGCGGATGCGGCTGCTCCGGCGTGGCGCTCGGGGCCGGGCCAAAGCTCGCGGTCACCAGAAAGACGCGCTGAGTCCGCGCATCGAGCGCCAGTGTGCGCGCGCCGCGCTGCGTCGTCACCGACTGCACGACCGCGGGAACACCGGCCGGGCTCACTTTCACCACCGTGAGCACGCCCTCCCCGCATGAGGCGAACGCCAGTCCCAGGCCGGGATCATAGGCCACCGCGTCGACGCCCGCGCCGATCGGTGCGCTGCCGAGCACGTGCCCGGAGGCGGCATCCACCACCGCCATCACCCGGTTGCCGCACACGGGGAACAGCCGCTTGCCCGCGGCATCCAGCGCCAGGCCCGAGGGCTCCTCGCACCCGGCGATGGGCCAGACGCTCACGACTTTGAGCTCGCGCGGGTCGATCACCGCAATGCTGTTCCGGTCTTCGAGGTTCACGTACACGTGGCCCGCGCCATCGCTCGCCGCGAACTCCGGCTTGGCATCGAGCGCGATGGTGCCGACCACCGTGTCGGTGCGGGCGTCGACTGCGGTCGCGTTGCGCCCGCGGCCGTTGAACGTGAACACGCGCCGGGTGGCGCGGTCGTAGAGAATGGCGTCGGGATTATCGCCGGTAGTCCTGATCTCCTTGAGCCGCGCCAGGGTCTTCAGATCGAAGACCACGACGGCGCCGCTCTTTCCGGCGCTGATGTAGCCGCGCCCGAGCTCGGGTGCGAAGGCGATGCCGTGCACCCCCGGCGTGTCGTCGATCGCACCGGCCAGCGTCAGCTGGTCGGTATCCATGACCAGTACGCGCGTGCCGTGGGAAATGAACAGCCGATGCCCGCCCGGCTCGAAGGCGAGGTAGTCCCAGCCCTCGTCGCCCGGGAGCGCGACCTGCTGCGCGAGCCGATACTCGAGGTCGAGCCCCGCCAGCGCGTCGGTGGCCGAGAGCGGCGTCACGGCGGCCAAGCCGGCCAGCCCGGCAAGGCGCGCAGCCGCGACGATGGCGCGCTTCATATGAGTCCCCCGTGCCACTCGGTGCACTCAGTGAATCAGCCGCGCACACAGATCGAGCAGCGGGCCGGGCAGCAGCCCGAGCGCGAGAACGGCCGCGGCGTTGATCCCGAGTGCGAACCGTACCCCCGGCTCGCGCCTCGCCTGCACCGGCTCGCCGGCGGGCTCGTCGAAGTACATCAGCTTGATCACCCGCAGGTAGTAGTACGCACCGACCACCGACATGGCGGCCGCCAGGATCACCAGCCACAGGTGCTGCGTCTCCCACAGCGCCTGGAAGATCCGCAGCTTCGCCCAGAAGCCCACGAACGGCGGCACGCCGGCGGTGGAGAACATCAGCACCATCATGGCGGCGGCCAGCAGCGGATCGCGCTGGTGCAGTCCTTTGTAGTCGTCGAGCCGGTCGGCCTCGAAGCCTTTGGCGCTCGCCAGCAGGATCACGCCGAAGGAGCCGAGCGCCACCAGCACGTACACCAGCGTGTAGTACAGCGCGGCGGCGTAGCCGTCGGGCGTACCAGCGACGAAGCCGAGCACGATGAAGCCGACGTTAGCGATCGTCGAGTACGCCAGCAGCCGCTTTAAGTTGGTCTGTACCAGCGCCACCAGGTTGCCGACAATGAGGGTGAGCACCGCGAGCGCCGCCAGCATCTGCGTCCATTCGGCCGCCGTGCCCGCCAGCCCCTGCGCCAGCAGGCGCAGCGTGAGGGCGAAGTAGGCGATCTTGGGAGCGGTGCCAATGAACAGCGTCACGCTGGTGGGGGCGCCTTCGTACACGTCCGGCAGCCACATATGAAACGGCACCGCCCCGAGCTTGAAGGCGACCGCCACCACGATGAACGCGAGGCCGAGAATCACCCCCTGGCTCAGCGGCGTGTGCAGTCGCGCGGCGATCTCGCCCAGATCGAGCGTGCCGGTGAGCCCGTAGATCAGCGACATGCCGTAGAGCAGTGCGCCGGAGGCGATCGCGCCGAGCACGAAGTACTTCATGGCCGACTCGGCGCTGACGCCCGAGTCGCGATCGAACGCCACCAGCGCGTACACCGACAGCGCGAGCAGCTCGAGGCCGAGGTACAAGGTCAGCAGGCTCGCCGCCGACACCAGCACGAAGATGCCGAGCAGCGCGGTGAGCGTCAGCACGTAGTACTCGCCGCGCAGAATGTTGCGGTTCTCGAGATAGCTGCGCGAGTAGAGCAACGCCACCGCCACGAACAGGAAGCCCGCGAGCTTCAGCGCGAAGCCGAGCTCGTCGGCGACGTACATGCCGTGGAACAGCACCGTACGCCCGGAGACCTGGCCGTACTCGATCGTGAGCGCCGCACCGGCGGCGAGCGCCAGCAGCGTGAGCGTCGCGGTCAGCCCGCGGCGCTTCTCGCCGAAGAACACCTCCGCCAGCAGGATGACGCAGATCGCGGCGGTGAGCCAGATCTCCGCCACGGCGGGAGCGAGACTCGACAGTTGGAAGGGAGCTTCGGCCATGGTGGAGTGCGCTGCGCCTCAGAGCTTGGTGGCCACGGCCTGGCTCAGGAGGTGATGGATGGTGGGTTGCATGACCTTCAGCAACGGCGCCGGCCACACGCCCACCAGCAGCACCGCCGCCGCCAGCGCTCCGAGCACGATGAACTCGCGGCCGTTGACGTCCTTGAGCGCGGCCACGCGCGGACTCACCACCGGGCCGAACACCACGCGCTTCACCAGCCACAGGGTGTAGGCGGCGCCGAGCACCAGCGTCACTGCCGCGAGCGCCGAGTACCAGAAGCTCGCCCGGAAGCTCGCGATGATGACCAGGAACTCGCCGACGAACCCGGAGGTTCCGGGGAGTCCGGTGTTGGCGAGCGCAAACAGCACCAGGAAGGTGGCGAATACCGGCATGGTGTTCACCACGCCGGCGTAGTCGGCGATCTGGCGGCTGTGCAGGCGGTCGTACAGCACCCCGACGCACAGGAACAGCGCCCCGGAGATCAGGCCGTGGGAGACCATCTGCACCATGGCGCCGTCGAGTCCCACGCCCGCTCCCCTGACGCTCCCGGTGTTGCGCACGATCTCGTAGATCACGAACGCGCCGAGCGTCACGAAGCCCATGTGCGCGATCGAGGAGTACGCGATGAGCTTCTTCATGTCCTGCTGCACCAGCGCGACGAAACCGATGTAGATGACCGCGATCAGCGACAGCGCGATGATGAGCAGGTCGAGCTCGCGGCTGGCATCCGGGGCGACGGGTAGGCTGAAGCGCAGGAAGCCGTAGCCGCCCATCTTCAGCATGATGGCCGCCAGGATCACCGAGCCGCCGGTGGGCGCCTCGACGTGCGCGTCCGGCAGCCAGGTGTGCACCGGCCACATCGGCACCTTCACCGCAAAGGCGAGCAGGAACGCGACGAAGATCCAGCGCTGCTCGGTGAGCGTGAGGGGCAGCGCCTGCAGCGCCGCGATCGAGTAACTGCCGCCCTGCACGTACATGTAGATGAGCGCCGCCAGCATGAACACCGAGCCGAGGAAGGTGAACAGGAAGAACTTGATGGTGGCATACACGCGCCGCGGTCCGCCCCAGATGCCGATGATGAGGAACATCGGAATGAGCATGGCCTCCCAGAAGAAGTAGAACAGCAGCGCGTCGGTGGCCGAGAACACCCCGATCATCAGCCCTTCCATGATGAGGAAGGCGGCGAAGTACTGCGCCGGCCGGGTCTCGATGACGCTCCACCCGGCGATCACCACCGGCACGGTCATGAAAGCCGTGAGCACCAGCAGCGGCAGCGAGATCCCGTCCACGCCGAGGGCATACCAGGCGTCGAAGCGCGGGATCCAGGGCAGCTTCTCGGGGAACTGCAGCGCCGCCGTGCCGGTGTCGAAGTGCAGCCACAGCGGCACCGACAGCGCGAGCGTCGCCAGCGCGGCCGCCAGTGCCAGCCAGCGCCCGGCGACGATGTAGCGGTCGCCGAGCAGCAGGATCAGCACTCCCGTGCCGATGGGCAGCCAGATCAGGATCGAGAGCAGCGCGTGCATGGGTGTGAGTTGCGCGAGCTCTAGGCGTGCGCGCGCATGAGGAACCAGCCGAGCAGCAGCGCGAGCCCGATCATCATCCAGAAGGCGTAGGAGTAGAGGTAGCCGCTCTGCACGCGCCGCAGCAGCCCGCCCAGCCAGGTGAGCTCGGCTGCCGTGCCGTTGACCAGCGCGCCATCGATCAACCCCTGATCACCGCCCTTCCACAGACCGACGCCGACCCCGCGGGTGAGGGGCGCAATGACCTGCTCGTTGAACCAGTCGAAGTAGAGCTTGTGGGTGAGCGCGCTGTACAGCCAGCGGAATTTCACCGCCGCGCGGTCCGCCCGTTCGGGTTGACGCAGGAAGAACAGCCAGGCGGTGAAGACGCCGCCGGCCGCGAACCAAAAGGGCGGCTTGAAAAGCCCGTGCAGCGCAAAGCGCACCGGGCCGGTGAACTCCGCGCCGAGCTTGCCGAGGACGTTGTTGGGCGCGAGCACGAAGATCGAGCGCCCGTAGTAGTCGCCGAACAACACCGGACCGACGGTGAACCAGCCGATGGCGATCGAGGGAATCGCGAGTGCGATAAGCGGTACGGTCACCACCGCCGGGCTCTCGTGCGGCGCTGCCGCGGGACCGTGCCCGGCGTGCTCCGCCTGCGCCGCGTCACCACCGTGCGCCGCGTCGCCGCCGTGCGCCGCATCGGCCGCGTGCGGCGGCGCGGCGTCGCGAAAGCGCTCCGGACCGTGGAAGGTCAGGAACAGCATGCGGAAGGTGTAGAGGGCGGTGACGAATACGCCGCACAGCACGCACCAGTAGGCGTAGGTGCTTCCGAAGCGGTGCGACTCGCCCACCGCCTCGATGATCGCATCCTTGGAATAGAAGCCGGAGAAGAACGGCGTGCCGATGAGCGCCAGCGCGCCGATCCAGCAGGTCACGGCGGTGACCGGCATGTACTTCGCCAGTCCGCCCATCCGGCGCATGTCCTGCTCGTGGTGCATGCCGATGATGACCGAGCCGGCGGCGAGGAACAGCAGCGCCTTGAAGAACGCGTGGGTCATCAGGTGGAAGATCGCGGCGCCGTAGGCGGATACCCCCAGCGCCACCGTCATGTAGCCGAGCTGCGAGAGCGTCGAATAGGCGATCACGCGCTTGATGTCGTTATTCACCACCCCGAGCAGCCCCATGAGGAACGCCGTGGTCGCACCGATCACCAGTACGAACGACAGCGCGCTCTCGGAGTATTCAAACAGGGGAGACAGGCGCGCCACCATGAAGATGCCGGCGGTCACCATGGTGGCCGCATGGATCAGCGCCGAGATCGGGGTCGGGCCCTCCATCGAGTCGGGCAGCCACACGTGCAGCGGGATCTGCGCCGATTTGCCCATGGCGCCGACGAACAGGCAGATGCACACCAGCGTGAGCGCCTCGACCGAGGTGTGGGAAGTGAGCGGCAGCAGCGCATGCGCAATCTGCGGCGCGGCGGCGAACGCGTCGCGGTAGCTGAGCGAGTAGGTGAAGTAGGCGATCCCCGCGATCCCCAGCAAAAAGCCGAAATCGCCGATGCGATTGACGATGAAGGCCTTGAAGGCGGCGAACGTCGCGCTCGGGCGCGTATACCAGAAGCCGATCAGCAGGTAAGAGACCAGGCCGACCGCTTCCCAGCCGAAGAACAGCTGCATGAAGTTGTTCGCCATCACCAGCATCAGCATCGCGAAGGTGAACAGCGAGATATAGCTGAAGAAGCGGATGTAGCCCGGGTCGTCGCGCATGTAGCCGATGGTGTAGACGTGCACGCACAGCGACACGAACGTCACCACCGCCATCATGAGCGCGGTGAGGCGATCGATGAGGAAGCCGACCTCCATGTGCAGCCCATCGCTCACCAGCCAGGTGTACACCGGGGCGTCGTACACCGGCGCGCCGTCGAAGTAGATCTGCTTGAGCACCCCGAGCGACAGCGCGCACGAGACCGCCACGGCGAGGCAGGTGACGGTATGGGCCCCGGCGCGCCCGATGAGGCGGCCGCCCAGGCCGGCGACGACGGCCGCGGCGAGCGGCAGCAGCGCAATGGCGAGCAGCACGTTGGCGTTCAGTGCGTGCACGGCGTCAGCCCTTCAGGGTGTTGAGGTCTTCGACGTTGATGCTGCGCCGCTCGCGGAACAGCACGACCAGGATGGCGAGGCCGATGGCTGCCTCGGCCGCCGCCACGGTCAGGATGAAGAACACGAACACCTGGCCGTTCACGTCCCCGAGATAGCGCGCAAAGGCGATGAAGTTGAAGTTCGCCGCGAGCAGCAACAGCTCGACGCACATCAGCAGCAGGATGACGTTCTTGCGGTTGAGGAAGATGCCGGCCACCGCGAGGGAGAACAGCACGCCCGAGAGCGTCAGCACTTGTGCGAGCGTGATCATGGGCGCGGCTCCGCATCCATTTTCACGATGCGCAGGCGGTCGGCGCGCCGCACCGCCACCTGCGCCGCGACGTCCTGCTGCTTGAGCCCGGCGCGGCGGCGCATGGTGAGGGCGATGGCGGCGATGATCGCCACCAGCAGCAGCATGGCGGCGAGCTCGAACGGGTAAGCGTAGCGGGTGTACAGCACCCGGCCGAGCTCGAGCGTATTGCTGTAGGTGGGCGAGGTCGGCACGCCGCCGTGGCTGGCGTCGATGCCGAGTCCGCCGCGCACCCACACGACCCCCACGATCTCGACGATCACGGCGAGCGCGGTCAGCCAGCCGAGCCAGGCGAAGCGCGTGAACCCCTGACGCAGCTCCGCCAGGTTGACATCGAGCATCATCACCACGAACAGGAACAGCACCATCACCGCGCCGACGTACACCAGCACCAGCACCACCGCGAGGAACTCCGCCTCGAGCAGCAGCCAGATCGCCGCCGAGGTGATGAAGCACATGACCAGCCCCAGCGCCGAGTACACCGGATTGCGTGCGCCGATCACCCCGAGCGCCGCCAGCACCAGGAAGGTGCTGAACAGGTAGAACAGGGCCTGGATCAGCATCGCCTGCCCGCCCCGGGCTTGCCGCCGCGCGCGCTCATCGGTAGCGGGCGTCCGCGGCCTTGTCGGCGGCGATCATCGCCTCGTAGCGCTCGCCCACCGCGAGCAGCTTGTCCTTGCTCATGATGTTCTCGCCGCGCCGCTCCATGTGGTATTCGAGAATGCGGGTCAGCACGATGGCGTCCACCGGGCAGGCCTCCTCGCAGAAGCCGCAGTAGATGCACTTGAACAGGTCGATATCGTAGCGCGTGGTGCGCCGCGTGCCGTCGGGGGCGACGTCCGAGTCGATGGTGATGCATACCGCCGGGCAGACCGCCTCGCACAGCTTGCAGGCGATGCAGCGCTCCTGGCCGTTCGGATAGCGGCGCAGCGCGTGCAGGCCGCGGAAGCGCGGCGACTGCGGCGTCTTCTCCTCCGGGTAGTTGAGCGTGTACTTATTCTCGAACAGCGTGCGCCGCGTCAGCCACAGGCCCTTGATGAGCTCCGGCAGCAGGAAGGTCTTGAAAGGGTTCAGCACCATCGCGTGGTCCGTCAGTGATACCAGGGGCGTGCCCACGGCCCGATGTGGTACACGGCCAGCAGCATCTCCACGCCGATCCATACCAGCGTCACCGGGATCAGCGCCTTCCAGCCGAGGCGCATGATCTGGTCGTAGCGGTAACGCGGAAAAGTGGCACGGAACCACAGGAACAGGAACACCAGGCAGAACGCCTTCAGGAACAGCCACACAAAGCTCGGCTGCCCGAGCCAGGTTGCCCCGAGGCCGGGGTAACCCGCGAACGGACCCTGCCAGCCGCCGAAGAAGAACACCGCGGTCAGCGCCGAGATCAGGATCATGTTGGCGTATTCGGCGAGGAAGAACAGCGCGAAGGCGATGCCGGAGTACTCCACGTGAAAGCCGGCGACGATCTCGGATTCGCCTTCGGCGACGTCGAAGGGCGCGCGGTTGGTCTCGGCCACGCCCGATATGAAGTACACCATGAGCAGCGGGAACAGCCAGAACCAGTTCCACGACAGGAAGCCCCCCTCCTGTGTGCGCACGATCGTGCCGAGATTCATGCTGCCGGCGGCCATGAGCACGCCCACCAGCGCGAAGCCCATGGCGATCTCGTACGCCACCATCTGCGCCGCCGAGCGCATGGCGCCGATGAAGGCGTACTTGGAGTTCGCCGCCCAGCCGGCGATGATCACCCCGTACACGCCCATGGAGGTGAGGGACAGCAGGTACAGCAGGCCCGCATCCGCCTTCGACACCACCACCGTCGGCGACAGCGGGATCACCGCCCAGGCGGCCAGCGCCGGCACCAGCACGATCATCGGGGCGAGCATGAACAGCAAACGGCTGGCGCGCGCCGGGACGATCACTTCCTTCATGAGCAGCTTGACCACGTCGGCGAACGGCTGACCCCAGCCCGGCGCGAGGCCGAAGATGCGCACGCGGTTCGGCCCGCGCCGCAGCTGCATCCAGCCGATCACCTTGCGCTCCCACAGGGTCAGCAGCGCGACGCTGAGAATCACCGCCACCGTGATGACCAGGATCCACGCGGTTGCCTGCGCGTAGTCCGGCAGCGACAGCCAGCCGTTCGTGAGCCTGTGCAGCACGCTCGCCCGCGCTCCTTCAGTAGGTCATGGCCGCCGCGCGGCCCTCGCGGGTGCGCTGCAGCGACGGCGCCCGCCGCAGCAGCGCATCCATCTGGTACATGGGCACGTCCGTGACGCGCGCGCCCTCGGCCGCCGGCGCGCGCAACATCACCTCGTGCCGGCCCCGGTAGCCGCCCGGCGCCAGGTCCGCGCACGCTGCGCGCACCTCGGCCAGCACCTCTTCCGAGGACTGGTAGTCGAACCGCTCGAGCTTGAGCAGGTTGCCGAGCACGCGCAGTACCTTCCAGCCCGGACGCGCCGCACCCACCGGCACGGCCGCGCCCCCCTGGCTCTGCCACACGCCCTCGCAATTGACGTAAGTGCCGGAGGTCTCGGCGAACGTGCCGATGGGCAGCATGAGGTGCGCGATGCTCTTCACTTCCGGACTGACGAACGGCGTGAGCGCCACCACGAATCCGGCCTTGGCGAGCGTGTGCAGGCTCTCCGGGTCGAGCGCGTCGATCGACGGCTCCACGCCGCCGAAGAGTACATAGGCACGCAGCGGCTCGGTGAGCATCTGCCGCGCGGTGATGCCCGCGTGCGCCACCGCCCTTGCCCCCGCCTCGCGGTGCGGGACGGCCCCCGCGAGATAGGCGCCGGCGGCGTTGCCGCCCTCGGCGATCCTCCCGAGCGTTGCCCGGCAGACCTCCGCCAGCGCGGCGGCGAGCGCGCGCACGTCGGCGAACGCCGGGTGGCGTGCGGCGAGCGCACCGAGCCAGACGGCGCGCCGCTCGCCGGTGAGCAGCGCCTGCGCCAGCTCGCGGTGGGCGTCGGTGATGCGCGCGCCGCTCACGGCGGCGGCCAGCTGTGCCGGCGGCGGCCGGCCGGTCGCCGCCACTGCCGCCCCGAGCACCGCCGCCAGGTCCGCCACCAGTTCCCCGGGGGCGGAGGTCAGGTACGCCTTCACCGGGAACAGGTACGGATAGCGCGCCGGATTCAGCAGCGCCACCGAGGCGCCGCGCTGCGCGGCCTTGCGGACGCGGTGTGCGAGGATCGGCGCCTCGCGCCTGAGATTGGAGCCGATTACCAGCAGTGCGCTGAGCGCATCCACGTCGGCGATGCGCATGCCGAGCCCCGGGAATACCGGGTCGGCGCCCTGGTCGCGGAAATCCCGCTGCCGCAGGCGATGATCGATGTTGTGCGAGCCGAGACCCCGCACGATGCGCGCCGCCAGGTAGAGCTCCTCGAGCGTGCTCGCGGGGCTCACCAGACAACCCAAGCTCGCGGCGTGGTCACCGAGGGCCTCGGCGACGCGCATGAGCGCGGGCTCCCACTCGCTCTCGACCCAGTCCGCGCCGCGCCGCACCATGGGAGCGCGCAGCCGATCGGGACTGTAGATGCCCTCGTAGCTGAAGCGGTCGCGGTCGGCGATCCAGGTCTCGTTGATCGCCTCGTTCTCGCGCGGCACCACGCGCATCAGGCGTCCGCGCAGCACGTGACCGAACAGGTTGGTGCCCACCGCATCGTGCGGCGAGATCAGCGGCACGGCGCCCATTTCCCAGGCGCGTGCGCTGAATCGATACGGCTTGGACACCAGCGCCCCGACCGGGCACAGGTCGATGACGTTGCCCGAGAGTTCGTGATTCAGCGTGCTCTCTATATAAGTGCGCACCTCCATGTGCTCGCCGCGGCCGATCATGCCGAGCTCCTGCACGCCGGCGATTTCCTCGGTGAAGCGGATACAACGGCTGCACTGGATGCAGCGCGTCATGTCGGTGGCGACCAGGGGACCGAGGTTCTCGTCCGCCACGGAGCGCTTGCCCTCGTGGTAGCGCGAGATGTC
>DASPPI010000157.1:0-3332 GCA_035625615.1 Steroidobacteraceae bacterium
CCGACGACCAACATGCCGGTGATCGCGCCCCCGCGGAACGCGACGCGCAGCGCCGCGTTCAACCCGTCGGTCGCCGCCTGCGCGGTACGCACGTTGGCGCGCACGGAAATGTTCATGCCGATGTAGCCGGTGAGGCCCGAGAGCAGCGCGCCGATGGCGAAGCCGCCGGCGGTGGCCCAGCCGAGCCGCGAGAAGCCGATGATCGCGAACAGTACGATGCCGACGACGAGGATGGTGCTGTACTGGCGGTTGAGGTACGCCTTGGCGCCCGCCTGCACGGCCGCGGCGATGTCCTGCATGCGCGCACTTCCCGCCGGCAGGCGCAGGATCGCCATCATCGAGAACACGCCGTAGAGCACGGCCAGCACGCCCGCCGCGATCGCGGCACACAGCCACAGGGTGGCGTCCATCGCGAGATCTCCCCCCAAAAAGGCCGCGCACTATACCACGGCGGGACTCACCGCCCTGCGCGCCCCGCACCACCCGGGCGGCGGCGACCGCGCTGCAGCAACCGCGCGGCCGCCTCCTCGGTCAGATCCGGAATTCGGTCTTGAGCTTGCGGCGCACCGGTACACCCCGGATCTGCACGTAGTCCGGCAGGCCGTTCTTGTAAGGAGGATAGGCTTCGCCCGAGACCAGCGGCTCGAGGTAGCGGCGGCAGGCCGCGGTGATGCCGAAGCCATCCGCGCGGATGTACTCGGGCGGGAGCTTCTTCTCCTTGTTGGCGACCTCCGACAGTGGCACGTGGCCGATGGTCCAGCGGTACGGGCGGTGCGCCCGGCGCACGATGGTCGGCATCACCGCGTTCACTCCCTTCACGGCGAGCTCGACCGCCGCCTTGCCGACGGCGTACGCCTGCTCCACGTCGACCCGGGAGGCGATGTGCCGCGCCGAGCGCTGCAGATAATCGGCAACCGCCCAGTGATACTTGTAGCCGTGCGCCTCGCGCACCATGTTGGCGATCATCGGGCCGACGCCTCCCAGCTGCGTGTGCCCGAAGGCATCGCGCGTACCCGCGTCGGCCAGGAACCGGCCGTCGGCGTACGCCGCGCCTTCCGATACCACGATGACGCAGTAGCCGCAGTCCTCGACGCTCGCGCGCACGCGGTCGAGGAACTTCTGCTGCTCGAAGGGAACTTCCGGAAACAGAATGAGGTGCGGCGCTTGCGCGGGACTACGGCCGGCGAGTCCGGCGGCGGCGGCGATCCAGCCGGCATGGCGCCCCATCACCTCGAACACGAACACCCTGGTGGAAGTGCGCGCCATGGAAGCGACGTCGAGCGCTGCCTCGCGCGTGGAGACCGCCACGTACTTGGCGACCGAGCCGAATCCCGGACAACAGTCGGTGTACGGCAGATCGTTGTCGACCGTCTTGGGCACCCCGACGCAGGTGATGGGAAAGCCCAGCGAGGCGCCGATCTGCGACACCTTGAGGGCGGTGTCCATGGAGTCGTTGCCGCCGTTGTAGAAGAAGTAACCGATATCGTGCGCCTGGAACACCTCGATCAGCCGCTGGTACTCGGTGCGGTTCTGTTCGATGCCCTTGAGCTTGAAGCGCGCCGAGCCGAACGCCCCGGCGGGAGTGTGCTTGAGCCCTCTTATGGTGGCGGCGCTCTCGCGACCGACGTCGATCAGATCCTCGGTGAGCGCGCCGACGATGCCGTCGCGCCCGGCATATACCTTGCCGATTTGCCGGGAGCGCTGCGCCGTCTCGATCACCCCGCAGGCCGAGGCGTTGATGACGGCCGAGACGCCGCCGGACTGGGCGTAGAACGCGTTCTTCACGGCGGCTTTCCTCATGGATGTTGGTGACGTAGGCGAGTGTGGCGGGCAAGAATAACCCAGCCGCGGCGGCAGGTGCGACGCTGGTTCGGGCAGCGAACGCGGACGCTGCGACGCATGGGTAGTTTGACCTGCACCGGGTCGGCCGGTAACGTTGCGGCCCTCATGCGCATCGTCCTGTTGGGCGCGCCCGGCTCGGGCAAGGGCACGCAGTCTCAGCGTCTGGTGGAACGGCTCGGGATTCCGCAGATCTCGACCGGCGATCTGCTGCGCGCCGCCGTCGCCCGGGGCACGGAGCTCGGGCGGGCGGCCAGGGAGGCGATGGACAGCGGCCGCCTCGTCGACGATTCGCTGGTGCTCGGCATGATCCGCGAGCGTCTGGCGGAGCCGGACACGGCCAAGGGCTTCATTCTCGATGGCTTTCCGCGCAATCTCGCGCAGGCCCACGCGCTCGATCGGCTGCTCGGCAGCCTCGGGCAGCCGCTCGATGCCGTGGTGCAGCTCGAAGTTGACTATGCCGAGCTGCTGCGGCGCATCTCCGGCAGACGAGCCTGCACTGACTGCGGGCGGGTGTTCAACGTCCTCACCTCCCCGCCGGCCGGGAGCGAGCGGGAGCTGTGCCCGAAGACCGGTGGCCCACACCGCCTCAGCCAGCGTGCCGACGACAACGAGGCCACCGTCGCCGAGCGGTTGCGGGTCTACGACGCGAAGACCCGTCCACTGGTCGACTTCTACCGGGCGCGTGGCCTGCTGCGGGTGATCGACGCCGAAGGGGACGTCGAGCAGGTGACGCGGCGGCTGGCGCAGGCGCTCGGCGCGCCGGCGCTGCTCGGACGGCGGGCAGCACCGGACCGCAGGAAAGCCCGCGGCACCAAGGTCCGCGGGCCGACGCGTAAGCGATCGCTCAGGTCAAAGCAGCCAGGGCGGCAGGCCCGGCGGCGCAAGCCGGCCGGCGCCAGGGTGCGCCCCGCGGCCGGCAAGCCGGCGCGTCGCAGCGGCCGCGGCGCGCGCAAGCGGTCCGGCGCGCGCGCGCGCAAACGCCGCTGAGTGCGACGCCGCTAGAGCGCGGCCAGCAGCCGCTCGCCGATCACCTGCGCCCGCCAGCCGCGCAACGGTGCCCCGTCGCGCCCGCCGTCCGCGAGCCGCTCGAGGTCGCGGCGCGTGGCCAGCACCTCCGCCACCAGGCCGAGCTCGCGTGCCACGGACTGGGTGACGCCGGCGAGTCTCTTCACCAGCGCGCCCCTCACGGGATCGGGTCGCGGGCGCGCCGGCAGCGCTGGCGCCGGGTCCGGCACCTGTGCGCCTTGCACGCAGGCGAGCAGCTCCTCGCCACGCCGCTTCACCAGTCCCGGTGGCATTTGCGGCACGCGCGCCAGCTCCTCGAGCGTGCGCGGTACCCGCGCGACGATCTCGCGCAGCACCGCATCCTCCAGGATCCAGCCACGCGGGCGGTTGTGTGCCACGGCGCAGCGCTCGCGCCAGGCGCCGAGCGCGCGCGCCAGACGCGCACGCGCCGGGTCGAGGTCGCGCAGGCCCTTGAGACGCAGCCA
>DASPPI010000158.1:0-11638 GCA_035625615.1 Steroidobacteraceae bacterium
GCTGCTGCTGCCGTGCCTGCAGTGTGCACGCTTCGGCGCGCAGCAAGCCCGGCGCTGGCGGCGTGACGCTCATTCATCAGGTCGTGCCGCCACCGCTGCCGGTGCGCTTTCCGACGGCGCGGCTCCCGGGGCAGTCGGTGAAGCGTGGCGGCCGAACTGGGCGGCGTCGATGCTGTGCTTGCCGAGCAGATCGTAGAGCGTCGGGCGGGTCACCCCGAGCAGCTCGGCCGCGCGCGACAGGTTCCCCTTGGCCACCGCGAGCGCCTGGCGGACCGCCTGCGCCTCCGCGCGCTGGCGCGCCACGCGCAGGTTGAGGTACTCCGGCTCATCGCCCGGATCCTCCAGCCCCAGGTCGCCGGCCGTCACCACGGCGCCTTCGGCCATGATCACCGCGCCCTTGATACGGTTCTCCAGCTCGCGCACGTTGCCAGGCCAGCGGTGCGCCTGGATGGCGCGGATCGCATCCGGAGCGAGCCCGCGCGTCGGCTTGCCGAAGCGCTCGGAAACCTGCTGCAGCAGGAACTGCGCGAGCAGCAGGCTGTCGCCCTGACGATCGCGCAGCGGTGGCACGCGGATGGTCACTTCGCTGATGCGGTAGAACAGGTCATCACGGAAGCCGCCGTTGCCAATGAGTGTATCGAGCGGGCGGTTGGTGGCGCATACGATGCGCAGGTCGAGCGCGAGCGGCACGCGTCCGCCGACGCGCTCCACGGTGCGCTCCTGTACCACGCGCAGCAGCTTCGCCTGCAGGGAGGCGGGCATCTCGCCGATCTCATCGAGGAACACCGTACCGCCATCGGCGGACTCGAGCTTGCCGGCAGTGCGCCGATTGGCGCCGGTAAAGGCACCCTTCTCGTAGCCGAACAGCTCGCTCTCGAGCAGCGTGTCAGGGATCGCGGCGCAGTTGATGGCGACGAAAGGCTTGTGCGAGCGCCCCGACAGTCGATGCACCGCGCGCGCCAGCAGCTCTTTGCCCGTGCCGCTGTCGCCAAGCAGCAGCACGGTCGCATTCGTTGGGGCCACCTTCTCGATGGCGCGGCAGATGCTGCGCATCGCATCGCTCGCACCGATGATGCCCTCGAGCGCCATGGCGCCGGTGCGCTCGCGCAGCTGCCAGTTCTCCTCCTCGAGCTCGCGGATACGCAGCGCGCGGCGCACCACGATCGACAGCACCCCCGCGTCGAGGGGCTTGTGATAGAAGTCTGTGGCGCCGAGGCCCACGGCCGCGACTGCGAGCTCGCGCGCATCGTGCTCGGTCATGGCGATGATCTTGGTGTCCGGGGAGATATTGAGTATCTGGCGCAGGAGCTCGAGGCTCTGCTTCGCCACCGCCGGCTCGCGCGCCGGGCCCAGATCGAACAATACCGCGTCGGGTTCGGTGCGCCGGACGGTGGCAAGCGTCTGGTCGGACGTTTCGCACGCCGTGACGTCGAGATCGGAGAACACCGCCTCGAGCTCGCGCCGCAGCGCGCGGTCGTTCTCGAGGATCAGGAGTCTGCGGCGTTGCATCGTGGCGCCCATCAACGCGCTCCCTTGCCAAGCAGTACCCCCTCGGCGCTCTGTACCAGGATGAACAGATCGAGGAGGTTGTTCCTAGCACTACCTCGGCGGCAACTTTACACCAGAGTGTAAAGGCCGGCGTACATGCCACTGTGAACCGGATCACAGTTGCTCAGGCAGAGATCCGCGCCGCCGGCTGACGCTGCTACGCAGCCGCCGCCGGGTGGGCCTGATCACGCGCCAGGGCCGGCAGGGTGACCGTCACGGCAAGTCCGCCGCCTTCGAGGTTCTGCGCCGTAATGCTGCCGCCGTGCAATGCCACGGCACGCGCGGCGATCGCCAGCCCGAGGCCTTCGCCGCCCGCACTGCGGTGCTCGCGCGCCGCATCCACCCGGTAGAACGGTTCGAAGATGAGGCCGAGGTCCTTGTCCGGCACACCGGGGCCGCGATCGCGGACGCTGACCCGCACCGCATCGCCGGCCGACTCCTCTCCCCGGTCGCAGCGTGCGGTGACGGCGACCGTGGCACCGGCGGGGCTGTAGCGGACGGCGTTGCGGATCACGTTCTCGAAGGCGCTGCGCAGCAGCTCCCCGTCCCCCGAGACCGCGAGCTCCTCCCCGGCGTCGAGCTGCACCCGGCAGCCGCGGTCGTCCGCCTCGATGCCGACATCGGCGGCGATGTGGCGCAGCAGCTCACCGACATCGACGCGCAGCTGCTCGAGCGCGTGCGCGGGGCGCTCGAGACGCACCAGCTTCAGCGTCCGTGCAATGAGTTGCTCCAGGCGGTCGGCCTCGGAGCCGATGCGGGCCAGGTGGCGCTCCGCCTCGCCGTGCTCGCGGCGGGCGAGTGACAGCGCGAGCTGCAGCCGCGCGAGCGGCGAGCGCAGCTCGTGTGACACGTCGCGCAGCAGCTGTTGCTTGGCCTCGAGCAGCTGGCGCAGCCGCTCCGCCATGGCATCGAGATCGGCGGCGAGCAACCCCAGATCATCCTGCCGCTGGCGCAGCGCCGGCAGCACCCGCACGTTGAGGTCGCCGGCGGCCATCTGCCGCGTCGCGATCCGCAGTCGGTCCACCGGGGAGGCGAGGTAGCGCGCGAGAATGAAACACACCGCCGCACTCACGCCGAGTGCAATCGCGAGGATGGCGAGCGGCACGCCGGGCAGCTCGAGCTCGCCGAACAGCCGCGGGCTGTCGCGTACCGGCCCGATGACGACGTGGTAGCTGCCTCCCCCGGCCGTGACCAGCACCAGCGCTCCGCCGATGGGCGCGATGGCCCCCGGTGTCGCGGCGTGCGCGGCGCCCGGGCCCGCCCCGCCCGCAGCGGCATCGCCCGCAGCGGCGCGCAGCGTCGGCGGCAGCGGGCGGCCCAGCATTTCCTGGCCGTCGGGCCCGACGATGAAAGTGCGGCCGAAGGGCTCGGCGGCGAGCGTCTGCAGCCAACCCTTGAGCGCCTCGGGTCCCCCGGCCTCGAAGGCGCGCGCCGCTTGCGCATACAGCTGCCCGCGCTGTACCCAGGGACGATCGGTGCGGTGCGCGGTCGCATTGACCGCGACCGTGACCGTTCCCACCAGGATCAGGGCGAGCGCCGCCCAGAACGCGAGGAAGATGCGCCAGTAGAGCGAATGCACGGCTAACCCTGGGGCGCCCCGGTGAGGGTACGCGCGGCGGAAAGCGTCAGCGCATAGCCGGCGCCACGCACGCTCTGCACGCTCACGCGGTCGGTGCATTTCGAGAGCTTGCGGCGCAGGTTCGAGACATGCGTGTCGAGGCTGCGATCGGTAGGCAGCAGCCGCCGCCCGAGCGCCTGGGTCATGAGCTCATCCCGCGTCACGGTGCGCGTGTCGGCGCGCACCAGGAGCTCGAGGATCCGCAGCTCCGCGGACGTGAGCTCCAGGTCGCGCTCGTCGGCGAGCGCGCGGCGCGCGCGCAGATCGAGCCGCAGCGGACCCCAGACGATGAGCCCGTCGGCGCCGGCGCTCTCGCCCGGGATGCGCCGCAGCACGGCGCGGATGCGGGCCACCAGCTCGCGCGGACTGAAGGGCTTGGCGAGATAGTCGTCGGCGCCGAGCTCCAGGCCCACCACGCGGTCGACCTCCTCGCCCCGCGCCGTGAGCATGATCACCGGCACGCGGCTGACTGCGCGGATGCGACGCAGCACCTCGAAGCCCGAGAGCTCGGGCAGCATCACGTCCAGCACCACGAGATCGACCGGTGCGCGCGCGAGCTGCTCGAGCCCGGCAGGGCCGGTCGCCGCGGTCGCGGTGCTGAAGCCCTCCGGGCCGAGGTACTCCACCAGCATGGCGCACAGCTCCTCATCATCGTCGATGATGAGGAGCACCGGCCTGGCATCAGCGGCGGGTTCGCGTCCTTCCATGGGACGGGACGATACACGCTCCGCCGGCCGGCCGGCCGCACGCCGGGCGAAACGCAGATTTCTTTGCACTTCTTTGCCGCTCCGTTACACCCGGGGGCTGCCGCGATGCCAACTTCGCCCGTCTCGTCCTGGGGGCGGCCCCGGTGCTCCGAGTCGCCCCGCCTTTCCCCGCTGCTGCCCCGCTACGCCGGGTTCTCGAGGCTGAAGACCTGGCGGCGGTCGTCGTAGGCGAAGACCTCCGCGTAGCGTCCCCAGCTGATGACCGTGCGCAGCGTCTGCTCCGCAGCCTCCTCGGCCATGTAGTCCTCGAGCTCATCGAAGAAGCGGCTCTTCGGTGCGCTGTGGCTCGCGCGCTCGTCGAGCACGCGGCGGATGTGCGCGGCGAGCGGCACGTAGGTGATGAGGTGGCGGGCGAAGAGCTTTTTGCGCTCGTCCGTCTCGCTGCGCGCGAACTGCAGCCCCGCTTCGGTGAGCTTGATGTCGCCGCCCTCGACTTCCGCCAGGCGCAGCAGCTGCAATGCTTCGGCCGCCGGGAACAGGTCGTCGACTTCCAGGTGCTGCTCTTCCGCAATGGCCGGCAGGTCCGCCTTGCCGTTGTAGGGCGGCTCGTTCACCGTCTCCAGGAGCCCCGTGAGCACGTTCGAGGACACATGCGTGAGCGCGGTGCCGATGCCGATGCCGGCGTAGCGCTCGGACTTAGGGCCGACGCGCGCCTCGCCGCGGGGCTTGGCGGTCATCTCGACGTACACCCGGTCGATGAGCGCGCGGAAGCGCGGATCGGCCGCGTGCCGTGGCTGCGGCAGATCGACTGCGATCTCGCCCACAACGCGCCCCGGGTGGGTCGAGAAGATCAGCATGCGGTCGCACATCTGCACCGCCTCCTCGATGTTGTGCGTCACCAGCAGCACCGCCTTGATCGGTAGCTGCCCTTCGCCCCAGAGGTCGAGGAAATCGCTGCGCAGCGTCTCGGCGGTCAGCACGTCGAGCGCCGAGAAGGGCTCGTCCATGAGCAGCACGTTGGGATGCACGACGAGCGCGCGCGCGAAGCCCACGCGCTGGCGCATGCCGCCGGAGAGCTCGCGCGGATAGGCGGACTCGAAGCCGTCGAGTCCGATGAGGTCGATCGCTTGCAGCGAGCGCTTGCGCATCTCGGGCTCGGGGACGCCGAGCGCCTCGAGCCCAAGCTGCACGTTCTCGAGCACCGTCAGCCAGGGAAACAGCGCGAAGCTCTGGAATACCATGGCGATCCCCGAGGCGGGACCGGCGACCGGGCGGCCGAGATAGTTGACCACGCCCCCGCTGGGCTCATCGAGGCCGGCGATCGCCCGCAGCAGCGTCGACTTGCCCGAGCCCGAGCGCCCGAGGAGGCCCACGATCTCCCCCGGCCGCAGCGTCAGGTTGACGTTCTCGAGCACCACCAGCTGATCACCGTCGGGCTTGCGGAAGGACTTGCACACCCCCTGCACGTCGAGCAGCGGCGTGAGGCTCAGTGCAGCGGCGCTTGCATTCACGGCAGTCTCCTCGGGTGCTCTCAGGCAATGCGGAACTTGCGCTCGGCGCGCGCGTACAGCGGCCTCCAGAAGACGCGGTTCAGCGTGACCACGAACAGGCTCAGCACCACGGTCCCGAGCACCGTGCGCTGGAAGTCCCCCGCGTCGGTGGAGTCGGCGATATAGGCGCCCAGCCCGTGCGCGGTGAGCTTCTCGCTGCCCCAGCTGGCCACCTCGGCGACGATGCTCGCGTTCCACGAGCCCCCCGAGGCCGTGATGGCCCCGGTGACATAGAACGGAAACACCGCCGGCAGGCCCACCCTGCGCCACCACAGCCAGCCGTGCACGCCGAGGTTTTCGCCGGCATAGCGCAGGTCCGGCGCGATGGCGGAGGCGCCCACGATCACATTGAAGAGAATGTACCACTGGGTGCCGAGGATCATGAGCGGGCTGAGCCAGATATCCGGCGTCAGCTTGAGCAGCACGACGGCCGACACCACGATCGGGAACAGCAGGTTCGCGGGGAAAGCGGCCAGGAACTGCGCGATCGGCTGCGCGACGCTCGCCACGCGCGGCCGCAGCCCGATCCACACGCCGATGGGTACCCAGATGACGCTCGCGAGCGCAATCAGCACCGCGACCCGCACCAGCGTGAGCAATCCGAGCACGACGACGTGGCCGATCTCTCTGAGTGGCACCTCATCGAGCACGAAGGTCGTGGTCTTCCACAGCGCGCCGAGCCCGATCAGCACCAGCGCCGCGTACCACGCCCAATCGACCCAGCGCGCCTGCCAGGGGTTCGCCGTGCGTGCCGCAGGCGCCGCTTGGGCGACGCGCGGCCCCATGCCGAGCCGCCGCAGCGCGGCGAATGCCGCGCCGATCCGCCGCAGGATCCGCGAGCGGCGCATCATGGTGAGCGCCCACGAGCGGCTCGGCGTGAGCCCTGCCTCCTGCTCGAGGCGGAACCAGTCGGCGCTCGCGGTCAGCGGACGGAACAGCAGTTGATCGTAGAGCAGAATCACGACGAACATCGCGGCGATCGCCCAGCCGATGGCCGTGAGGTTCTTCTGCTGTATGGCGAGCGCGATGTAGGAGCCGACGCCCGGGAGCGTGATGGTGGTGTTGCCGACGCTGATGGCCTCGGAGACGGTCACGAAGAACCAGCCCCCGGACATGGACATCATCATGTTCCAGATGAGCGCCGGCATGCCGAAGGGGACCTCCAGACGCCAGAAACGCATCCACGGCCCGAGCTGGAAGTTGCGGGCGGCCTCGACCAGCTCGTCCGGGATGCTGCGCAGCGAGTGGTAGAAGCTGAACGCCATGTTCCACGCCTGGCTGGTGAAGATGAGGAAGATGGAGGCGAATTCCGCCCCGGCGACCCGGCCCGGTGTGAGCTGCAGGAAGAACAGGATGGTGAGCGAGAAGCTCAGGATCGGCACCGACTGCAGGAAGTCGAGCAGCGGCACCAGGATCACTTCCGCCCGGCGGCTCTTGGCGGCGAGCGTCGCGTAGGTGAAGGTGAACAGCAGCGAGGCGAGCATCGCGATCAGCATGCGCAGCGCGGTACGCGCCGAATAGCCGATGAGCGCCGCAGGCGCGAGCGAGATCGGCGTCGCCTGAAGGTGTGCCAGCGAGCCGGTGAGCCCGCGCGCCGCCTGCCCGAGGTAGACGAAGAAAGTAAACACCAGCACGAAGGCGAGCAGGTCCCAGCCGCCCGGAACATAACGGGTGCGCAGAACCGAGATCGGCAGGCGGTCGACCAAGCGCATCGGCGCAGTTTGCCCGATCGGAGTAACGATTGGCACCGCGGCGCACGCGCGGCCGGAAGCCGCATGGGTGCCCATCGGCGGGCCGCGGTGCAAAGTACGTCACGAGTGTCGTACGATACTTTCCCATGAAAGCAATCTTTCTCCGGGCGACCACCGCCGCCACATTCGCTCTGGTGCTGAGCGTCGTCGCGCACAGTCAGAGCCCGCCATCCTCCGATCTCAAGACCACCATCAAGGACGATGCCGCGACGGCCGGACACGCCGTCGCGGACGCCGCCCGGACCGTCGGCCACGCCATCGCCGATAAGTCGCGGCAGGCCGGCCATGCCATCGCCGACGAGACCAAGTCGGCCCGGGATGCCGTCCGCGACGATTCCAGGAAGGCGGGTCACGCCATCGCCGACGGCGCGCACGCCGTCGGCAAGTCGGTCGCGGAGGGCGCCGGGAAGACCAAGGCGGCGGTGACGGGCAAATCCAGCGAGCCCGCGCCAAAGAGCTGAGCGCAAGTCCCCGGCGATGCCCGCGCCTCGCGGTCTGCATCTCGATTACGTCTCACTTGCCGAATACCAATCGGCACGGTGGCCCGATGTGCTGGGCGTGGCGACCTTCAACGGCGCGCCGCCCCTCGACGCGGCAGGGTCCGCCGAGATCCCGGTTGCCCAGGTCAGCACCCCGGTGCTGGCTGCGGGCGCGCAGGTGTGCGAGGTGTGGCGCTGCGCCGAGCCAGCCGAGTCCGGCCGCCACGGCGGCGTGCGCTTCCGACGCACGGGCGACATGCTGTTCGGCTGCATCAGCATCACCGAAGCGGAGCTCTGCGCGCCGCCGTCGGACAGCCTTCCCCAGGGTCGCCGTCACGCGCACTCCCCGCTCCACGAAGCCACCACCGAGGCCTACCGACAGATCTGCGCCACGCTCGACGCCGAGTCGTACCCGCACCTGCTGCGCGTGTGGAATTACCTGCCGGACATCAACCGCCACATTCACGGCACCGAGCGCTACCGAGAGTTCAACAGCGCACGGCGGCTCGCGCTGCGCGCGAGCGGCCGACCGCTTTCGGGCAACGTGCCCGCGGCTTCCGCGCTCGGCGCCGGACCCGACAGTCCTCTGTTGGTCTACTTCCTCGCCGCCCGCACCGCCCCGACTTTTCTCGAGAATCCGCGCCAGACGAGCGCTTACCATTATCCGCGCCGGTACGGGCCTCACAGCCCGGTGTTCTCGCGCGCGACGCTGCTGCGCCAGCCCGGAAGCCTGATGCTGTTCATCTCCGGTACTGCCAGCATCGTGGGCCACCGCTCGCTGCACGTCGGCGATACCGTGGCGCAGACCCGCGAGACGCTCACCAACATCGAGGCCCTGGTTGCGGAAGCCAACCGCATGGCGCCCGGGGCGCGTTTCTCGCTGGATGCGCTCGCCTGCAAGGTGTATGTGCGCCGGCCGGCGGACCTGCCCGTCATCCAGGCGCAGCTCACCTCCGCGCTGGGCGAGGACGCCCGCCTCATCTACCTGCAGGCGGACATCTGCCGCCAGGATCTGCTGGTCGAGATCGAAGCCGCCGGTATGTGCCCGCTCGCGGTCGACGCCTGACGCGGCGCCGTTCGCGCAACCGGCTTTGGCACGTGGATCATCCGTCAGTCGGCACGGCTCGTGGAAAGCGACGAGTGACCCGCTCCGATACTCACCTGGTGCTGATCCCCAGCTACAACCCCGGGCCCCGTGGACTGGAAGCGGTGCGGGCCGCGCGCGCACACTGGGACCCGGTGTGGGTGATCGTGGACGGCAGTACCGACGGCAGCGCCGAGGCGCTGAGCGTCATGGCGGGAAGCGATCCCGGCCTGCGGGTGCTCCTGCGCGCGCGCAACGGCGGCAAGGGCGCAGCGCTGCTCGACGGGCTCAGCGAAGCGCAGCGCGCCGGCTTCACCCATGCGCTCACCATGGACGCCGACGGGCAGCACCCGGCGGAATGCATCGCCGCTTTCATGCGCGCCTCCGCGGACGCGCCGCAGGCGATGATCCTCGGCGACCCGGTGTTCGACGCCAGCGCGCCGCGCATCCGCCTGCGCGGGCGTCGCATCGCCAACTGGTGCACCAACCTCGAGACGCTCTGGGCAGGCGTCCACGACACGCTATGCGGCTTTCGCGTGTACCCGATCGCCCCGCTACTCGCGGTGATGCGGCGCAGCCGCTGGATGCGGCGCTTCGATTTCGACGCCGAGGCGGTGGTGCGCCTGTGCTGGCGGGGCGTACCCGTGGTGAATCTGCCCGCTCCGGTGCGCTACTTCACGCCCGAGGAAGGCGGCGTATCCCACTTCGAGTATTGGCGTGACAACATCCTGCTGACGTCCATGTATCTGCGGCTGGTCGCGGGCTTCCTCGTCCGCCTACCGTTGCTCACGGCGCGTCGTCTCGCTGGAGGGTGAAGCCGCCCGGTCAACGGCCGAGACCCGCTCGCGAGTTACTTTTTCTTCCCGCCGCGTGCGCGCAGGATGGCGACGGCGCCCGCCAGCAGCACGAGTGCGCTCACGCCCTGAGCGGGATCAATTTCCGGTGCGACTGCGCACTTATACTCCCTGCAACGACGCCCACCATCATTCAGGGCGACTGCGCTCGTGGCAGCTGAGGCGACTGCGCTCGTGGCAGCTAATGACAGCAGCATCAGGGAGATCGTCTTCATCTTGATTCTTGTCATCTCGGGTCCGACGTTAACTCATCTTCGGAAACAGCATAGCACGCGTATCCTGCTGTTCAGGCAAAGCCCTTAACTTATTAGGACAAATTCCCGCTTTGTGCGCCAGATCACACTCATTCGACCCCGCGCGCCCGGCTGTGCGATCACCACAATTGCCACTGGGAGCCGACCAGTACGCACAGCGCAATCAGGGCATTCGTGGTTGCGTGGGCTGCAACCGCTTCACCGATGCGCTGCGAGCGAATGTATACGAGCCCGTAAATCACGCCGGCGATCACCCCCGGCAGCCACAGCGCGCCGTGACACAGCCCGAAGAGCAGCGAGCTGAGCAGCAACGGCCAGGCGCCGACGCTGCGCGGCGGCAGTGATTCAAAATCGGCGACCCGGATACGGCGCAGCAGATAGCCCCGGAAGGCGAGCTCCTCGGCAATCGGCACGGCGCCGAGGCTGACCACGAGATGCGCTGCGATCCACGAGGCGCGCGACAGGGTTGGCAGCGCGGTCAGCGCCGTGGGCATCGCCGCCGGCTGGATGAGCAGATGAGCCGCGGGGATCCACAGGCCAAAGACGAGTAGGCCAGCCGCCGGCCCGCGCCAGCTCCAGCGCCAGTCGAGGCTGTTAAGTCTCGGCCAAGAGTAGCCCAGCGCCAGGGCCGCGGTGACCAGCCGCAGCCAATACAGGCTCTCGAACCCGCTCGACAGGGCGCGACTCACCATCTCGGCAAGCAAGAGCGCGAGAAACGGGAGTAAGTAGACGGCCGTGGGATTGCCGCTCGAGACGTTGGGGCGCTCGGCAGCGGCGTGAGTGAGCCAGCCGCTGTTCAGGCTCACGAGCGCAACGCCGGCCGCCGCGGCGTTGAATGCGATCCAGCCCGCCTGCGAGTGAAAACCGTACACAGCGATGCCTGAATGACCGGCGCTCCCGATCAGCACCAGTGCGGCAATTCTCACCACGTTCAGGGCGAAGCTCAGCAACAGGCCGGCGGGAACGAGAATCAGTGCACGGGGGAAAATGAATTCCTTGCGGAACAACAGCAGCAAGACGGCGCAAAACGCCAGCATGAGGCCCATGCCCTCAACACCGGAGCACACCGGATCGATGGCGACTGCGAAGCGCCCGGTGTCGATGATCCGGTTTGCGGGCTCCATCTGCAGATTGGGCACAAACCATTCGAGCACGCGGTACACGGCCTCGAATGTCACCCTCGTCATTGCCCCCCAGAGATTCTGACTCCATCCCATCGCGACAACGGAGCCGGCGGCAGCGATAGCGGCGTACCACCAGAGCGTGCCGAGCGCCCTCCCTGCTGCCCGCCACAGCGACCAGGGAGCCAACGCGGCAAACAACGCCGCAACGGCGAGAACCGCCAGGAACAGCCAGAGCGCCACCACCACTGGAAACGGCAGGCGCGTCGCGTGGCCATACAGCGACATGGACAAAGGCACGAGTGCCACCACGAGCACGCCGTGCCCCGCCAGCCAGCCAAGCCGCACACGCACAGTGCGGCCAGCCGCGTCCGCATCCGCCGACTCGCGGCCGCTGCGCAGGTAACCGAACAACGCTGCCGCGATTGCGAAGGAAACCAGAAAGCGAAAGCCCCAATGCTGTGCGACGCGCACCACCGCGCCGAGACCCTGGGCGGTCTGTGCGCTCTCGAAATCGACAAGAAGGTCGAGCAGGCTCTTCTCGAGAACCAGCAGCCCGGCGGCCACCGTCAGGCGCGCGCCGAGACCCATCGAAAGACGCCCGAGCACACGCTCTCCGCGCGCACGGGTCAGCACGCCCGGACCTGTCGGTCGCGTCGCGCGGCCAAAGCG
>DASPPI010000159.1:0-15262 GCA_035625615.1 Steroidobacteraceae bacterium
AAGGTCGTCAAGTAGCCCCGGCGGCCCCGGTGCCGGTTGCGCGGGGACCTGACCCAGCCGCGCGCGTGCCTGTGCTTCAGGCTGTGCTACGAGGGGGCGCCCCAGACCCTGAGTGCGCAGTGTTTGGCTGCGTGCAGGAAATCCCTGTCGGTAGTCAGTAGCGTCACCCCGTGGCGAACGCATAGCTGCGCCAGCAGCGCATCAATGGTTCCCAGCTGAACTCCACCGCGGCGGCAGCGATTACGAATAGCCGCGGCGTCGATGTGGTCCTGGCGGTCGGGCGAAAGCAAGGGCAGGGCACCGAACCGGGCAATGATATCCTCATGGGCCCGTGCACCGGTGAAACCCTGCAGCAGCTCCTGCAGGATCAGGCCAGTCGTTACCACACTCTGCATGCCGGCGAGGGCTTCACGCAGCGCCTCGACCTCAGGCGCCGGCGCGTGCCGGTCGCGTCGCAGCGCCAGCGACCAGACACTGGTATCGACCAGAAGGGTCACCGCCGCGAGCGCTCGCTCTTGTAGTCGAAATTCGGGTCCCACTCAAGGCTACCCATGAGCTCGAGAACGCCCTTCTGCTTGCGGCGGGCGATGAATTCCTGCAGGGCGCGCGTGACGGCGGCCTTCTTGGTGCGCTCACCGCTCACCTTCAGGGCCTGTTCCAGCAGCTTGGGGTCGAGCGAAAGATTGGTTGCCATGTGTGAACCTCCACACATCACTTTACACGTCAGTACACGGAACTTCCACCGCGGCGCGCGGTTGCTGCACGCGACACAATCCTTTCTCCCGGATACTGCATGAACGCGGTTCGCGTCAGCGAACCGCGTTGAAGCCTGCGCGTAGCGCATGAAAAGAGAGTCGGCCTGTAAGCCGGGTTCTGTCGAGGGCAATCATTCCTCTGGGATCCGCGTCACCACGGACCTCTAGCGGCCTACCCGGAAGCGCGCGCGGATCGGCGCTGCACCCGCCCGTTGAAGGGCGGATGCGGCTTCCCTATTTGGCCTTGCTCCAGGTGGGGTTTACCGTGCCGTCGCGTGTTGCCACCGACGCGGTGCGCTCTTACCGCACCGTTTCACCCTTGCCGGTCCCGCGAGGGACTTAGGCGGTCTGCTCTCTGTTGCACTTTCCGTGGGCTCGCGCCCCCCAGGGGTTACCTGGCACCCGATCCGCCGGAGCCCGGACTTTCCTCCACCCCAGCCCTTTGCTGGAGCAGCGACTGCCCGGCCGACTCTCACCGGCCACGATACGGCGCCGCGGAGCGAAGTCAAATTTCAGCGCGGCTGCGGCGGTGGCTAAGGCGCCTCTTCCTCGTCCGGGACCGCGCCCGCGGAGCCTGCGGAGCAGGCGCCGCGGATGGCGAGTGCGTAGGCCGCGGCACGGCTCGCACCCGTGAGCTGCGCGGCGATCGCCGCGACCCGGCCCGGAGGCAGCTCTTTCGAGAGCAGCGCCACCGCATGCCGCAGCAGCCGCTCGTCGACGCCGGCGGCGGCCGGCGCGGCGCCGTGCACGACCAGGGTGAGCTCGCCGCGCGCGAGGTTCTCATCCGTGTGTGCACGCGCCGCCAGCTCGCGCAGCGTGCCGCGATAGATGGTCTCGTGCGCCTTGGTGAGCTCGCGCGCCACCACCGCCTCTCGCCCGGCGCCCAGCTGCTCGGCCATGTCGCGCAGCACGGCGACGATGCGGTGCGGCGCCTCGAAGAACACCAGTGTGCGCGGCTCGCGCGCCAGAGCGGCGAGCGCGGCGCGGCGGCCGGAAGCGCGTGCGGGCAGGAAGCCCTCGAAGCAGAAGCGGTCGGTCGGCAGCGCCGCGACCGCCAGCGCGGCGGTGATGGCCGACGGACCGGGGATCACGGTCACCGTGTAGCCCGCCCGCACGGCCTGCTGCACCAGCGTGAACCCCGGATCCGACAGCAGCGGCATGCCCGCATCGCTCACCAGCGCGATCGTTTCCCCCGCCGCGAGGCGTGCGAGCAGCCCGGGCGTGCGCTGCGCCTCGTTGTGCTCGTGCAGCGACACCAGCGGGGTGGCGATGCCGGCGGCCTTCAGCAGCGCCCCGGTATGCCGGGTGTCCTCGGCGGCGATCACGTCGGCGCCCGCGAGCGCCGTGCGCGCCCGTGCACTCAGGTCCGCGAGGTTGCCGATCGGCGTGGCGACAACTTGCAGCTGCCCGGACATAGGTGGCCTCGGAGAGCGCTTGCTCGCGCTCCTCAATATCCCGAGAATCATCCTATGAGAATGCCGGATCCGGCTAGCGGACGCGCAGTGCGCGCGTTTATGAACCGACTTCCCACGGATCTGCCCGTCGAGCGCGTTGTCCTGTACGGATCCCGCGCTCGCGGAGACTTCCGGCCGGAGAGCGACGCCGACGTTGCGATAATCCTTCGGGAGGGGGCTGCAGATTGGCGGACTTTGTGGATGCTCGGTGGCCTCGCATACGAGGCTTTCATTGAAACCGGGATCCTCATTCAACCGGTCCTGATCTCGACCGAGGACTGGGCCGACCCGGCGCGGTTCCCACGCCCTAGTTTGATACGCAATATAACGCGCGAAGGCATCCCGCTGTGACGCCCAATCCGTTCGCCGACTCCCTCGTGCGAAAGAGCGAGCGTGCCCTGCGAATTGCACGACTCAGTCTCCAAAACGGGGCGGACAGCGCAGTCAACCGAGCCTACTATGCAATGTTCAATGCCGTGCGGGCCGCCCTGTTGAACTCGGGCGTCCCCGAAGGGGAGTTGCCGCCGACTCACCGGGGGATCAACGATGCGTTCAGGCAGCATGCCGTCCTGCCCGGTCGAATTGATTCCGAGTTAGCCAGCGCGCTCAGTCGTGCTGAAAATCTGCGCTTGAGAGCCGACTATACCGCGACCGAAATCGAACCTGAGGCTGCGGTTTTAGTGGTTCGAGAGGCGGAGAAGTTCGTGCACACGGTCGCGCGCGAGTTTGGACTGTCAGCAACTGAGACACGCGTTGAAACGTCGCGCCTCTCACCTGAGGAGGAGCGGCGCCAGGCACGGGAAAACTGGTTACGATTCCGGCAGCAGGAAGTGGAGCATGCGAAGGATGCTGCCAAGGAGCCAACGGTCGACACAGGCAAAGGAGCGCGGCCGTCGACGTCATCACCGCAGCTGGACGAGGGCTACGGGCTCAGCGACGACCAGGAGTAGTGGTGCAAGGCGGCCGATCGAGGATGCTCTCGACAGACCTGACTCTCCGCTGCCTGCTGGTCTCGACTGCGGTTGCGCTGAGCGGCTGTCCGAGTCTCAGCGAGCGCGCGGGCGTGCCGCCCTCGATCGATCGCGCCCAGGCCCTCGAGCAGTCGGGCGATCAGGCCGGCGCCGCGCGCGTTTACGAGGAGCTCGCGGCGCACAACAGCGGCGCCGACCGCAGCGCCTACCTGCTGCAGGCCGTGCGCGACTATCTGGCGGCGCACGGGCTGGAGGACGCCGCGCGTGTGCTGGCGCAGAGCGAGGGGCCGTACACCGCGGAGCAGGGCACTGAGCGGGCGCTGCTGATCGCCGAGCTCGACCTCGATCGCGGACAGGCACAACAGGCGCTGGCCGCGTTGCGTGCGTTGCCCGAGCCGCACGCCCCCGCGCAGGCGGCACGTTACCGGGAGTTGCGCGCGCGCGCCGCCGCACTCGCCGCCGCCGGCCCGCCCGAGCTTGCGCCGCCCACAGCGGCGGCGGTGACCGGACCCCACCTCGCGCTGCTGCTGCCGATCACCAGCCGTGCCGCCGGCGCCGCCGTCAGCGTGCGCGACGGCTTCATTACGGCCTACTTTCTCGCGCCGGCCAGTGAACGCCCGCGCGTGCGCATCTACGACACCGGTACGCAGAGCGTGGCCGATGCGCTCACCCAGGCGGTACGCCAGGGAGCCGACTTCATCGTCGGTCCCCTGACGCGCGAGGAGGTGACTGCGGCAGCGGAATTCGCCGGTGCACGCGCGCCGGTGCTGGCGCTCAATTTCCTGCCCCCGGATCGCCCCGCGCCGGCGCAGCTCTACCAGTTCGCCCTGTCGCCCGAGGACGAGGGACGCGTGGCTGCGCGCCGGGTGCTCGAGGATCATCACCGCCGCGGCGTGGCGCTCGCGCCCAGCGGCGACTGGGGAGCGCGCGTGCTCGCCGCCTTCAAACAGGAACTGCAGGCCGGTGGCGGCGATCTGCTCGCCACCGGGCTGATCGACACCGGGCGCACCGACTACTCCGCCACCCTCACCGAGGTGCTCGGCATCAGCGCGAGCACCGCACGCTACCGGCGGCTCGAGTCGAGCCTCGGCACCAAGCTGCAGTTCGAGCCGCGGCGCCGCGGCGACATCGAGTTCATCTTTTCACCGGCACCGGCCAACGTCGAGCGACTGCTGCGGCCGCAGCTGCGCTTTCACTACGCCGGCGACCTTCCCGATTATGCGACCTCCGATGCTTTCGAGCCGGATGTGCGCGCCAACGAGGATCTCGAGGGCCTGATGTTTCCCGACATGCCGTGGATGCTGGGCGGGGATCTGGCAGATGCCGTACACGCCGCCGCGCGCGAGGCGTGGCCCGCAGGCGGCCCGCACCGCGGGCGCCTGTTCGCCTTCGGCTTCGATGCCTTCCGTCTCGCGCAGGCGCTGCGGCATGCGGGGGTCGCCGGCAACGTGTCCGTCGCGGGGCTGACGGGCCGCTTGAGTGTCGATGCGGAGCGACGCGTGCGGCGCGACATCGGTTGGGCGCAGCTGCACGATGGCGAGCTGCGGCAGCTGCCGGCGGCTGCGCAGTGAAGGCGTCCTGACGCGCCTGAGCAAGCCAAACGCCTGAGCCAGCCAACGCCACCACAGCTGAGCGGCCGGCGCGCCGAGGATCTGGCCGCCGATTTTCTGCGGCAGGCGGGCTGCGAGATCGTGCTGCGCAACTATCGCCGCCGGAGCGGCGAGCTCGATGTCGTCGCGCGCTGCGCCGGCGTGTTGGTTGTTGCCGAGGTGCGCACGCGCGCGAGCGACGCCTACGGCGGCGCCGCGGCCAGTGTCACGCGTGTCAAGCAGCAGCGCATCGCGCGGGCCGCCGCCGCGCTGCTGCAGCAGCGCGCCGACCTCGCGCGCCTGCCGGTGCGCTTCGATGTCATCGTGGTCACGGATCCCCATGGGCCGGCACCGCACATCGAATGGATCAAACATGCGTTCGCCCTTACTTGAGTGCGCGCCGACCCCGCTAGGCAGCGCTCCGCCTCCCCGGGCAACCCCGCATTGGGGAGCAGTGGCAGCGGGCCTCATTCGGCGCACAGTCCCGCACCCAATGAACCACTGTATAAAGTTCACCGCCCAAATAGCTGATTGCTAAGAGTGAAACGGTGTCCGAGACCGGCGTCCGTGCAGCCTTTCTTGTCCCGGATACTGTGCATTTCCACATAAGTCGTTGTGACTGCGACGAATTTCTCACTATTTCCAATTGACATAGTTCGTCACCGATTCCTATAGTGGCGGTCAGTGGGAAAAAGTGGGGGGAAATGGGCGAGATCTCGCCTCACAGGTCATGTTTCGCGGCGCAACAAAAATCACCCTGGACGACAAGGGGCGGATGGTCATGCCCACCCGCTACCGGGAGCAGATTAACGAACTCGCCCAGGGGAAATTGGTCGTCACCGTCGATAAGGACCAGTGCCTGCTCATTTATCCCCTGCCCGAGTGGGAACAGATCGAACGCAAGCTGATGAGTCTGCCGAGCCTGAACGCGACGGCGCGCCGGCTGCAGCGGCTGATGGTCGGCCATGCGACCGATCTGCCCCTCGACGGGCACGGCAGGGTTCTCCTGCCACCCGAGCTGCGCGAGTTCGCGAAGCTCGGGCGGCACGGAATGCTGATTGGTCAGGGCAATCGCTTCGAGCTGTGGGATGAGACGCGCTGGAACGAGCGGCGCGACGCCTGGCTGGCGAGCGCGGAAGCCCCGACCGATCTGCCTTCCGAGCTCGAGTCCCTGTCGCTGTAAAGGGCTTTCGAACGAGGTGGCTGGGCTTCAGGCCCGTGGCAAGAGCACTCATGGGGGCGGGGGCGCACCGCTTCGACCGTGGATGAGCACGCACCGGTGCTCGCCGCTGAGGCGCTCGAGGGGCTGGCCCTGGAAGCGGGTGGTTACTATGTCGATGCGACGTTTGGGCGTGGTGGTCACACGGCACTCATACTCCAGGCCCTGGGTCGGGAAGGCCGCCTGCTCGCGCTCGATCGGGATCCGGCGGCCATCGCGGCCGGCCGCCGCCGCTTTACCGACGAAATGCGGCTTACGCTCGTGCACGCGTCGTTTGCCGATCTCGCCGCGCTCGTGCCGGCGAACGCGCACGGTCGTGCATGCCGCGGCGTGCTCTTCGACCTCGGCGTGTCCTCACCGCAGCTCGACGATCCGTCGCGCGGCTTCAGCTTCAGAGCCGACGGCCCGCTCGACATGCGCATGGACCCGACGCATGGCGAGCCCGTCTCGGCCTGGCTCGCTCGCGCGGGCGTCGACGAGATACGCCAGGTGATTGCTACTTTTGGGGAGGAGCGCTTCGCGCGTCGCGTGGCGCAGGCCATTCACGCCGCCAGGCGCGCGCGCGCGCTCACCAGCACTGGCGAGCTCGCCGCCCTGGTTGCCGGCGCGGTGCGCACCCGCGAGCCCGGCAAGCACCCCGCGACGCGCACTTTTCAGGCGCTGCGCATGTTCATCAATGACGAGCTGGGGCAGCTCGAGCGCGGCCTGGCCGGCGCGCTCGAGACACTCGCCCCCGGCGGACGCCTGGTCGTCATCAGTTTCCACTCGCTCGAGGACCGGCTGGTGAAGCGCTTCATGCAGCGCGAGTCCGAGGTCGACCCGGCGCTGCGCAAGCTGCCGGTGATTCCCGCCGGCGCGCGGCCGCGCCTGAAGCTCATCGGGCGCAAGACCCGGCCCACGCCTGGGGAGCTGGCACGCAACCCGCGCTCGCGCAGCGCGCTGTTGCGCGTGGCGGAGCGACTCGCATGAGCCGTCGTCTGCTTGCGGTCGCGGTGCCGCTGCTGTGGGTCGCGGCGCTCGGCTCTGCCGCCGGGGCGATCTGGTGCAAGCACCGGGCGCGCGAGCTGTTCGTGCAGCTCGAGGCGCTCAACGCGCGTCGCGACGACCTCGAGATCGAGTGGGGCCAGCTGCAGCTCGAGCAGAGCGCCTGGTCTACGCATGCCTTCGTCGAGCGCGTCGCGAGCACCCGCTTGCACATGGCGCTGCCGCCGCCGAAGGAGATCGAGATCATCTCGCCTTGACATTTTCACGCAGCATGAAAGCCCGGGGTTTTGGATGAAGGCGCGCAGCGCACATGATGAGGCGCCGGCCTCGTTTCGCTGGCGCGCCGGCCTGCTGCTCACGCTGCTGGCGCTGAGTGCGCTGGCGCTCGCCTGGCGTGCCACCAGGCTGCAGCTGCTCGATCATGGCTTCCTCGCCCGCCAGGGCGATGCGCGATTCTCGCGCGTGCTCGACATCGCCGCGCATCGCGGCACCATCAGCGACCGCTACGGCGAGCCCCTCGCCGTCAGCACGCCGGTGGACTCGGTGTGGGTCAACCCGGGGGAGCTGGCGCTCGCGACCGACCAGATCCCGCGGCTCGCCGCGGCGCTCAGGCTCGACCAGCTCGAGCTCGCGCGGCGTGTGACCAGCAACCTCGACCGCGAATTCCTCTATCTCGCCCGCCACCGCGAGCCGGCGGAAGCCGGGCAGATCAAGGCCCTCGGGATCCCGGGCGTCTACACCTCGCGCGAATACCGCCGCTACTACCCCGCCGGAGAGGTCACCGGGCACCTGCTCGGCTTCACCAACGTCGACGACGCGGGACAAGAGGGCCTGGAGCTGGCCTTCGATCACTGGCTGGGCGGCGAGGACGGGGCGAAGCGCGTCATCCAGGACCGCTACGGCCGCATCGTGCAGAACGTCGAGAGCATCCGCCCCGCGCGCGAGGGGCGGGACCTGGTGCTGTCGATCGACCTGCGCATCCAGTACCTCGCCTACCGCGAGCTCAAGGCCGCGATCCGCGACCAGCGCGCCCGCGCCGGCTCCGTGGTGGTGCTCGACGTCGCCAGCGGCGAGGTGCTCGCCATGGTGAATCAGCCGGCCTACAACCCGAACGACCGCGACCAGATCGAGGCGGGCGTCTATCGCAACCGCGCCGTCACCGATATCTTCGAGCCCGGCTCCTCGATCAAGCCGTTCTTCGTGGCCGCCGGGCTGGTCTCCGGCAAGTACGACAGACGCAGCGTCATCGACACCTCGCCCGGCTACTTCAAGGTCGGCGCGAGGATCTTCGAGGACGAGCACAACCTGGGCGCGATCGACATCGCCACGGTGCTCGCCAAGAGCTCCAACGTGGGCATGGCGCATATCGCCCTCACGCTTCCCCCACAGCAGATCTGGACGACGCTCACCCGGCTCGGCTTCGGCCAGGTCACCACCAGCGGCTACCCGGGGGAGTCGGCGGGCCTGCTGCCGGCCTACTCACAGTGGCGCCCCATCGGTATCGTGACGATGTCGCACGGCTATGGGCTCTCGGTGACGCCGCTGCAGCTGGCGCACGCCTACGCCGCCCTCGGCGCCTTCGGCGTGGTGCGACCCGTGTCCTTCCTGCGCCTCGAGGCGCCGCCGCTCGGGGAGCAGAAGCTGCCGATCGCCGTCTGCCGGGAGCTTCTCGGCATGCTCGAGTCGGTAGTAGCCGCCGAGGGCACCGGCAAGCTGGCGGCGATTCCCGGGTATCGCGTGTCGGGCAAGACCGGAACCGCGTGGAAGGCCACGGCCGGCGGCTACTCGACGGATCGCTACATGGCGGTGTTCGGCGGGGTCGCGCCGGCGAGCGAGCCGCGTCTGGCCGCGGTGGTGGTGATCGACGAACCGAGCGCGGGCCAGCACATGGGTGGGCAGGTCGCGGCGCCGGTGTTCTCCAGGATCGTGGGCGGTGCGCTGCGCCTGCTCGCCGTCGCGCCCGATCAGCCCATCAACACCCCCGAGCAGCTGCCGGCAGGACCTGCGCTCGGCAACGTGCGTACGGCGGCGCTGCCGTGAGGGCCGAGTCATGAGCGGTTCCGGACCGGCAGGCACGGGCGCCGCGCGAGCGCTCGCCGAGCTCGTGAGCGGATTCGGCGCAGCGCCGCCGGATGTGCGGGTGAGCGATGTGACGCTCGACAGCCGCGCAGCGACGCCCGGGGCGCTGTTCCTCGCCTGCCGCGGCCGCACGCATCATGGGCTCGAGTTCGCGCCGGAGGCCGCAGCGCGCGGCGCGCGCGCCATGCTCTACGAGCCCGAGGGCGCCCCGCGCGCGCTGCCGCCGCTACCGTCCGCGCTGTGCGCCGTGGCGGTGCCGGAGCTCAGCGCCCGCGCCGGCGTAATCGCGGCGCGCTTCTTCGGCGAGCCTTCGCAGTGGCTGACCATCGCGGGCATCACCGGAACCAACGGCAAGACCACCTGTGCGTGGCTGCTCGCTCAGGCGCTGCAGCGCTGCCAGCGCCGTGCCGCCTACCTCGGCACGCTCGGGGCAGGGCTACCCCCGCAGATCACGCCCACGCGCCACACCACGCCCGACGCGGTGACCGTACAGCGGCTGCTGGCGCAGCTCAAGGCGCAGGGCGCCGAGTGCGTGAGCATGGAGGTGTCCTCGCACGCGCTCGATCAGGCGCGGGTCAACGGGGTGCACTTCCACACGGCGGCCTTCACCAACCTGACCCGCGACCACCTCGACTATCACGGCACCATGGAGGCCTACGGCGCGGCGAAGGCGCGCCTGTTCGGCTGGCCGGGACTCTCCTGGCGCGTCATCAACGTGGATGACCCGTTCGGCGCCGCGCTGGCGGGGGTTGCGCCGCCGCCGGCGTGGCTGCCGGCACCGACGCCAGCGGGCGCTGCGCGCCTCATCATCACCAGCCGCGCGCCCCCGGGCACGGTCAGCGTGCCGCACGGCGCGCAGTTCGTGCGCGCCACGCGCGTGCGGCCCGATGCGGCGGGGCTGCTGATCGAGGTGGAATCGAGCTTCGGCAGCCTCGAGCTGCCGGTGCGCCTGGTGGGCGAATTCAACGTCGACAACGTGCTCACGGTGCTGGCGGTGCTGCTGGCGTGGGACATTCCGCTGCGCGCTGCGGCGGCGGCGCTGTCGCGGGCACGCGCGGCGGCCGGCCGCATGGAAATGTTCGGCGGCCGCGGGCGCAGTCCGCTCGCCATCGTCGACTACGCGCACACGCCCGATGCACTCGCCCAGGCGCTGCGCGCCGCGCGGCTGCACTGCCGCGGGCAGCTGCGCGTGGTGTTCGGCTGCGGCGGCGATCGCGACCCGGGCAAGCGGCCGCTGATGGGCCAGGTGGCCGCCGAGCTGGCCGACGACATCGTGCTCACCGACGACAACCCACGCAGCGAGGATCCGGCGCGCATCGTGGCCGACATCGTCCTTGGGGTGGCGCAGCGTGCGCCGCTCGTGATCGAGCACGATCGCGCGCTCGCCATCCGCATGGCGCTGCAGCGCTCGGTGGCCGACGACGTGGTGCTGATTGCCGGCAAGGGGCACGAGGACTACCAGATCGTCGGCGGCGAGCGGCGCGCCTTCCGCGACCAGGCGATCGTCGCCGATGAGCTCGCGAGGCTGCTGGCATGAAGCGCACGCTCGGCGAATTCGCGCGCGCCTGCGGCGGGCGGCTCACCGGCGCCGACGTGGCTTACACCGACGTGGTCAGCGACTCGCGCACGCTCGCCCCCGGGCAGCTGTTCGTCGCGCTGCGCGGCACGCACTTCAACGGCAACGACTTCGTCGCGGCGGCGGCGCAGGCCGGTGCCGCCGGTGCGCTGGTCGATACCCGGCAGGGCGTGGCGCTGCCGCAGATCCTGGTGAGCGACACGCAGGCCGCGCTCAGCGCCGCCGCGCGTGCCTGGCGCGCGGATTTTCGCGGGCCGCTCATCGGCGTCGCCGGCAGCAACGGCAAGACCACCGCCAAGGAGATGACCGCCGCGATCCTGGGGCAGGCTGGCAGCTGCCTCGCCACGCGCGGCAACCTCAACAACCACATCGGCGTGCCGCTGACGCTGCTGCGGCTGACGTCCGAGCATCGTTTTGCGGTGGTGGAAATGGGCGCCAACCACGCCGGTGAGGTCGCCGCGCTCGCCTCCCTCGCGCGCCCGTCCATCGGCATGATCACCAATGCGGGCGCCGAGCACCTCGAAGGCTTCGGCAGCCTCGAGGGCGTGGCGCGCGCCGAAGGGGAGATGGTCGCCGGCCTCGCCGCCGGGGAGACGGCGGTCATCAACGCCGACGATGAATTCGCCGGCCTGTGGCGCGGACTGACCCGCGCGCGCGTGGTCACCTTCGGAGTGCGCCGGCCGGCGGATTTCAGCGCCAGCGAAGTGCGCGCCTCGGTCGCAGCGGACGGCTTCCGCACGCACTTCCGGCTGAGCGCGCCCGCGGGCAATGCCGCCATCGAGCTGCGCGTCGGCGGCGCGCACAACATCGCCAACGCGCTGGCCGCCGCCGCCGCCGCCGCGAGCGCCGGCGCCACGCTCGAGCAGATCGCCGTGGGCCTCACCCGGGTGCGCGCGGTCGCCGGGCGCCTGCAGTTCAAACAAGCCCTCGGGGGCGCCTGGCTGATCGACGATTCCTACAACGCCAACCCGAGCTCGATGCGCGCCGCCATCGAGGTCCTCGGCACGCTCGGCGGACGCAGGTGGCTGGTGCTCGCCGACATGGGCGAGCTCGGCCGGTTCGCGCCCGAGGCGCATGCGGACATCGGCGAGTTTGCCCGTGCGCAGGGCATCGAGCGACTGTACGCGACCGGCACGCTCATGGAGCGCGCGGTCGCCTCCTTCGGCGCCGGGGCGCAGTGGTTCGCCGACAGCGGCGCGCTCATCGCCGCGCTGAGTGCGGCGCTCGCCACGGCCGGCCCGCAGGTGCGCGTCCTGATCAAGGGCTCGCGCTTCAACCGCCTCGAGCGCGTGGTCGCGGCGCTCACCGGCGAAGCCGGCGGGGCAACGGGCGGGCACTGAATGCTCTACTGGATCACACAACAGTTGGCCGGCCACATCATCGGCCTGCACGTGTTTTCCTATCTCACGTTTCGCGCGATCCTCGCGACCGCTTCGGCGCTCGGGCTGTCGCTCATCATCGGCCCGTCGATGATCGCCCGGCTGTCGCGCTACCAGATCGGCCAGGTGGTGCGCGACGACGGTCCGGTGAGCCACCTGACCAAGGCGGGGACGCCGACCATGGGCGGGGCGCTGATTCTGGTCACCACGCTGGTGAGCACCTTCCTGTGGGCGGAGCTCTCCAATCGCCTGGTGTGGACCGTGCTCGGCGTCACCTTCGCCTTCGGCTTCATCGGCTTCTACGACGACTACCTGAAGCTGGTGGTGAAGAATCCCCAGGGGCTGCGGCCGCGCTGGAAGTACCTGTGGCAGTCGGTCGCCGGCCTCGCCACCGCCGCGACGCTCTACTTCACGGCCACCGAGCCGGCCGAGACCACGCTGTTCCTGCCGTTCGTCAAGACCTTTCATGCCCCGCTCACCGCCTTCGGCTTCATGGCGATCGCGTATCTGATGATCGTCGGCATGAGCAACGCCGTGAACCTCACCGACGGCCTCGACGGGCTGGCGATCATGCCGGCGGCCTTGGTGGCTTCGGCGCTCGGAATCTTCGCCTACGCGAGCGGCAACGCCGTCTATGCGCATTACCTGCAGATACCCGAGATCCGCGGCGCCGGCGAGCTGCTCATCTTCTGCGCCTCCCTCGCCGGAGCGGGACTCGGGTTCCTGTGGTTCAACACCTATCCGGCGCAGGTGTTCATGGGCGACATCGGGGCGCTGGCGATCGGCGCGGCCATCGGGGTGCTGGCGGTGATCGTGCGCCAGGAGCTGGTGGCGCTGGTGATGGGCGGGTTGTTCGTGCTCGAGACCGCTTCCGTGGTTCTGCAGGTCGCTTCCTTCAAGCTCACGGGCAAGCGCATTTTCAAGATGGCGCCGCTGCACCATCACTTCGAGCTCAAGGGCTGGGCCGAGCCCAAGGTGATCGTGCGCTTCTGGATCATCTCGCTGCTGCTGGTGCTCGCGGGGCTGGCGACGCTGAAACTGCGATGAGCGCCGCTACGCACTATCCGCCGTACGCCGTGATCGTGGGGTTGGGAACCACCGGGCTGTCGTGCGCCCGCTATCTGCACGCGCTCGGCTGGCGGCTCGCAGTCACCGATACCCGCGCGGCGCCCCCGCAGCTGCCGGCATTGACCGCGCTCGATGCGCGCATCCCGGTGCGGCTCGGCGGCCTCGACGCGACGCTGCTCGAGCAGGCGGTCTGCGTGGTGGCTTCGCCCGGCGTTCCCTTGAGCGGAGCGTTCTTCGACGAGGCGCGCCGGCGGGGCCTGTCCATCGTGGGCGACATCGAGCTGTTCGCCCGCGCCGCAGCGGCGCCGGTGGCCGGGATCACCGGCACCAACGGCAAGAGCACGGTCACGACGCTGCTCGCGCGCATGGCACAGCGCGCCGGGCTCAAGGTGCGCGTCGGCGGCAATCTCGGCGAACCCGCCCTCGAGCTGCTCGGCGGGGACGCGCAGCTCTACGTGCTGGAGCTGTCGAGCTATCAGCTCGAGACCACCGCCTCCCTCGAGTGCCAGGCGGCCACGGTACTCAACGTGACTCCCGATCACCTCGATCGCTACGACTCGCTCGCGAGCTACGCGGCGGCCAAGGCGCGCATCTTCGCCCGCTGCGACACCGCGGTCATCAATCTGGACGATCCGCTCATTGTCGCCATGCCGCGCTGCGCGCGGCGCACGCTGTCCTTCTCGCTGCGCGCGAGCATCGGCGCCGATTACGCGATCGCCGTGCACCAGCGCGAGTGGTGGCTGACCCGCGCCGCCGCGCCGCTCCTGCCGGTCGAGGCGCTCAAGATCAAGGGGCTGCACAACGCCGCCAACGCGCTCGCAGCGCTCGCGCTCGGTGAGGCGCTGGCACTGCCGCTGCCGGTGATGCTCACCGAGCTCGAGGAATTCACCGGGTTGCCGCACCGCTCGCAGTGGGTCGCCGACGTCAACGGCGTGGGCTATGTCGATGACTCCAAGGGCACCAACGTCGGCGCCACGCTCGCTGCGGTCGCCGGGCTCCCGGGCCCGCTGGTGATGATCGCCGGAGGCGAGGGCAAGAACCAGGATTTCGCGCCGCTCGCGGCCGCGTTCCGCGGCAAGGTGCGGCATACGGTGCTCATCGGCCGCGATGCCCCGCTCATCGCGCGCGCGCTCGCGGGCGTGTGCACGCTCGAGAGCTGCGCGACGCTGCCCGAGGCCGTGCGGGCCGCCGCCCGGGCCGCGCGGCCGGGCGACACGGTGCTGCTCTCGCCGGCCTGCGCCAGCTTCGACATGTTCACCGACTATGCCCAGCGCGGCGCGGTGTTCGCCCGCGCCGTGCGGGAGCTGGCGGCGTGAGCACGGCAGCCACTGCGCTCGGGCTGGCACGCTGCGGCAGAGGCGGCCTGGCCGTGCACGTCGATCCGGTCACCCTCGCGCTCACGCTCGCCATCGTGCTGCTCGGACTGGTGATGGTGACCTCCGCCTCGGTGTCGATCGCCAGCCAGGAAACCGGGCAGCCGTTCTACTACCTCGAGCGCCAGTTGCTGCTGACGCTGATCGGCGCCGGCTGTGCGGCGCTCATGTTCGCGATCCGCACCGAGCTGCTCGAGCGCGCGGCGGTGCCGCTGCTCGCGCTCGGCGTGCTGCTGCTGATCGTCGTCCTGATCCCGGGAATCGGGCACGCGGTGAACGGCAGTCGCCGGTGGCTGCGCCTCGCCGGGGTCAACTTTCAGGTGTCGGAGCTCGCGCGCGTGCTCACTCTCATTTACCTCGCCAGCTACGCGGTGCGCCGCGAGAGTGAGCTGCGCGGATCGCTCGGCGGCCTCACCAAGGCCCTGGGGCTGCTGTTCGGCGTGAGCCTGCTGATGCTCATCGAGCCGGACTTCGGCGCTGCGACGGTGCTGTTCGCGACCGGCTTCGGCCTGCTGTTCCTCGCCGGCGCGCGGCTGCGCTACGTGATCGCGATGACCGCGATCGCGGCGGCCGGCTTCGCGCTCCTCGCCGTGAGCTCCGGTTACCGGCTGCGCCGCCTCACCACCTTTCTCGATCCGTGGGCGGACCCTTACCACAGCGGCTTTCAGCTCACGCAGTCGCTGATCGCCATCGGCCGCGGCCAGTGGCTCGGCGTGGGGCTCGGCGACTCGGTGCAGAAGCTGTTCTACCTGCCGGAAGCGCACACCGATTTCCTGTTTGCGGTGCTGGCCGAGGAGCTGGGACTCCTGGGGGTG
>DASPPI010000160.1:0-17272 GCA_035625615.1 Steroidobacteraceae bacterium
GGCGCGAGCCGTCGACAGTTGTCACGTGCATCCGTACGTCCCCGCGGACGGGAGTCGCGCCCGATCAGTGCGCTTGCCGAATCGATATTTCAGCCGAATCCCGTACCGAACGGGATCACTTCAGCGATTGGCGAACTCCCCCGCGCTCGGTCCCCCGCCGCGCGCCTGCAGTCTATCTCTTGAACAAAGCTTTCAGCTTTCGCCCTAGCACGGCGCCGAACGCATACGCAATCCTGGAGTTGTCCGGGGCGGCCTTTGAAGCGGGGGCGTCACTAGCCTGCGCGGCCTCGGCCCTTGATTTCGCGTGCGTCGCCACTAGCTCAGCGTGCGAAAAGTGCGCCGCTGCAGCGTCTTCGACCGCGATCTTTCCAGTTGAATGATCCTCGGTGGTCATGCGCTCGGCAACCTTGGGACACCCGGCGTCGAAATTGGCCTTAATCCGCGAGCGCCCGTGCGATGTCCGCGAAGGTAACTGCCACGTCGAACGGTTGCACGGCAACGCCCAGCTGGCGGCCGATTTGGGTTGCCGAAAAAATGCCACGGATGCGGGTGACGCCACTGACCGCGTCCTGCTCGGCCACCAGAGCATGCTGGCGGCCCCATGCCTTCAGCGACGCAACGATATGCCCGACCTCGGAATGCAGAACGTCCTTGATGTCGAGCACGTCGATGTCCTCGCTGCGGATCATCAGGTCGCTTACGCGCAGATCGGTATACTTGCCGCCACGATCGTGCAGCCACTGGATCGGTCGCTCGCCCTGCGTATCACGAGCTGTAATCAGCCCGACGACGGACTGGTCCGCAGCGACGACAAGCAAAAGGCGGACGTTGCGAGCCATCATCGTGCGCGTCGCATCGCTCAGCGTCGACTCAGCGTCGATTGTTGCCGCGGTGACCTGGCGCAGGTCCGTCATCACGGCAATCGCCGGCGAACCGGCGGTGACGCTAACGAACGTACTGGGCTGCTGGTAGCCAAGCGCCTTCGGCGCCTTGCGCGAAGCCAGCGGCTTGTACTTCGTTCCTTGCATTCGCGGTCTCCCCTGCTTTTCTTGCTGTCTCGATCCCGCCGCCAGTTCTGCTCGAATTCGCGGGCAATCCGAGCCTATGGCACATCGGTCGTCTTCGCAAGCTCAGGCGCCCGATCCACGGCCACCGACTCTGGATGAACAAGAATACTGCCCCAGATACCGTCAAGCGTGAGGGCGCTGCGTGGTCAGCAACGGACCATTGCCGCTCGTTTTCGTCCGCGGCAGGGTCAGCCTCGGGTATTTTGGTAACGTGGCGACATCGGCCGTGGGGGAACCATGTCGGCGGCGCTGGTGATCGTCTATGCGTGCCTGGTGGCCGTCGAGGTCGCCGTCGTCGTCGCCTGGGTGGTCGCGACGCGCAGGCACCGCTGGTCAGTCCGCCCGTCGACCGGCGACGTTGTGATCGGCGGCGTGACGAGCTTCCTCGACACGCTCGGCATCGGGAACTACGCGCAGATCACGGCGTTGTTCAAGCTGCGCGGGCACCCACCGGACGAGCTGATCCCGGGAACGCTGAACGTCGGCAATGCCGTGGGGATCCTCTTCAGCGCGGTGCTGTTCATCACGGCGGTCCAGGTCGATGCCACGCTCCTGATGGCGATGGTTATCTGTGCCGGGGCGGGTGCTTGGATCGGCGCCGGCATGGTCAGCCGGATGCGTCGGCGCGTCATCCAGGTATTTATGGGCGTGGCCCTGCTGCTCGCCGCCGGGTTCTTCACGATAACCAATCTCGGTATCATCCCGCCGACCGGTTCGGCGATGGGGCTCGCGGGTTGGCGGTTCGCGTTGGCGGCCGTGACAAATTTCGTCCTCGGCGCGCTCATGTGCGTCGGCATCGGCAACTATGCACCCTCGATGGCGCTGCTCGCGTTGCTCGGAATGCACCCGATCGCCGCCTACCCGATCATGATTGCGAGCGACGGCGTGTTGATTCCCGTGGCAAGCCTCGGCTTTCTGCGCTCCGGCCGCTTCGCCCCCGCGGTCGCGGTCGGGCTCACGCTCGGCGGAATCGTCGGCACCATCGCCGCGTTTCCGCTCGTGAAGTTGCTCGGCAACCACGTCACGCTGATGCGCTGGGTCGTCACGGGCGTCATCACTTATGCGGCCATCGCCATGCTCCGCTCCGCCGTTGCACCCCAACCCGACGCGCCGGTGCCTATGGTGCCCGAATAGTGTTTTGCCCGCTGCTTAGATATTCACGTAGTCGTGTTGAAAGCGGGGTTTTGGCCGCTCAGCGACCGTGGCGCCGGTCTCGCCGCCGATGGGCGGAAACCGACCACCCTTCGGAGACCTTGCGGTCGCTCATGAAGACCTCTATCGCGCCAGGCCTGGGGTGCTCCCTTCGTGAATGAGCCGTCGCGAGCGGTGTTTATCAGCTATGCCTCGCAGGACGCGGAGGCGGTGGCGCGGATCTGCGCAGCGCTGCGCGCGGGCGCCCACCCCATGAAGGGCTTGCAGCGCAGTCGGAAGAGCGAACGTGCGAACCAGGGCGACCCCTACAGTCACCCTGTTCCGCACTCGCAAGAGACGAGGATTACTTGCCCACTTTGACAGACTGCGATGCAACAGCCTGCCAGCGACCCTCGCGCATTACCCAGACATCAGTCCAAACGTATCTGCCGCTGCTGTCCTTGCCTTTGTATGTGCTCTTCTCCGTGTCACTGCCGGTGACGACCGCGGTCTTCCCGAATACCCTGACTTTCATGGGGCCAAATTCATAGGACTGGGTCGCGGACGCTCCCGACTTCATATCGGCCATAGCTTCAGCCTTGGTTATGCTCTTACCCTCGAAATCGATGCCCACCCAATCATCGGCCACGAACTTGTCTACGGCAGCGGTATCGTTCTTGGTTGCTGCTTCAGCCCAGTCACGTTCCATTTGCATCAAGGTCTGTTGGACAGACGCGGTATCGGCTTGCGCCTGGCTGGAAACGGCAAGCACCGCGGACGCAATTAAATTAACGACGAATAGCGGTTTCATTCGAATCGCTCCTTTGTATTCTTCTGCTTAAAGAGTGCGGAGATTAACACCCGGCGTCGCGACTCTAGCACCGGTGAGGGGTGGTGACGACCTCGCCCGCAAGGCGCGAAACCAACCGTGGGAGTTGGCAAGTTTGTGGCGTCGGTGCTGAGAGCGTCGGCGGTGCACAACGGGCGCGCTCCGCCGGCGACCGAACGCTGGAGGTCGCGCGCCACCGGCGCGGTTTCCCGGCCCTAGACCCTGATCCGACCCCCTGCGAGGGCGGCGGGGGGTGCTGGTGGGCCCGAAGGAGCCGTCCTTTGGCCGTCCTGTGCGCTGGGTCCTCCTTTGACGCACGGCTCAGCGCCACGATGGCGCCCCGCCCACTTCGGGAGGCGCATGGCTCTCATGGCGCGAGGCTCGACCATGGTCTTTCTCGTACTTGTCGCCGTTCTCGGCGCAGCGTCGCTGCGCGCCGCGGAAACCGCAGCCGCGCAGCCCCCCGCATCTACGGACACCGCCGACGCAGTGCAGCCGCTCGCCTGGCTCAAGGCCGGTAACTCCGCGGCGCTCGATGAATACTACTCGCACCAGCAGCAGGACTACGAGGCGGGGCGAATCTCTGACGAGAGGCTTTATGCGAGCTTCCGTAAGCTCTACGAGGACTCGCTCGACAACCAGGCGTCCTTCGATCGCTGGGTACAGACCTTTCCCAACTCCTACGCCGCCGTGCTCGCGCGCGGTGTCTACTTCTATCGCATGGCGTGGGCGGTCCGTGGAGACAAGTACCTCACCGACACCCCAACTCAGCGGATTGAGGCGATGAAGAACTGGCTTGGCCGCGCGCGCCCCGAGCTGCTCGCGTCCTTGAAGCTCACGAGGAAGCCTTACCTGAGCACCCTGTACCTCCTCAACGCCGCGATGCTCCGGGGCTCGGCGGAGGAGCGCCGCCGCTGGTACGAAGAAGGCATGGCCATCGATCCCTCCAACGCCCTCATCCGTTACCGCTACATGTTCAGCCTGCGCCCGCGCTGGGGCGGCTCGTACCGCCAGATGGAGGACTTCCTCGCACAACAGCGAGCGCAGCAGGCGCCGCCGGCGCTGCTCGCAAGACTCGCCATGCTAATCCACGCCGATAAGGCGGAGGATGCGATGCAGGCCGGCGATAACCAAAGGATCTTCGAGGAGTGGCAGGAGGTGCTCAGGCTCGCGGAGGTCGCCGGGGAACAGCCCGGGACCGAAGCACTCATCGGCTATACGCGTGCCGCGCAGGATCTCAACCGCCCGGCAGATGCCAGGCGGGGACTCGAGCGACTCGAGGATCGCCATCCGGAGGACGCCTGGAGCCAGGCACGCCTCGGGTGGATCTACATCCAGGCGCACCAGGACGAGAAGGCCTGGCCGCTGCTGCTCAAGGCGGCGGAGCAGAACGATTCCTGGGCACAGTGGGTCGTGGGTCACAGCACTTACGACGGCGTGCCCACGCTCCACAAGCCGCCGGATCAGCAGGCCGGTCTGGTGTGGATCAGGCGCTCCGCCAAGCAGTGCTTCCCGGATGCGGTCCGGTTTCTCGCGGCGCGCGGCGAGAAACCGTCCGCGGACTGCAAGCGATGGCGCTCGGGCGGCGAGCGCGAGTGGTGGGAGGCGCTGATCCCCGCGGCGGGCGTGTTGCTCACGAGCCTCGTTACGGCCTTGGCGGCGGCGCTTCGCAAGCGAGCGCAACCAGCGGCGTCCCCGGCTCGCATGCAGTACCCGCCGAGCGTGCGCGCCATCGGAGCTTTCATACTTGCGGTCCTGATCATGGTTGCGGCGGCGTTCGCGGTAACCGCCGAGAATGGTCCGGGCGGACCGGTCGTCGTCGGTGTGCTCGCGGCATTCGGAGCACTGGGGCTCCTGCTGATCGTCGGGTCCGTGCGCCTCTGGCACGTGCTCACCGCCGATGGGCTCGAGTTCGGGCGCTTCCTGGGTCCGCGCGGCTCGCTGAAGTGGCGCGACGTCACGCGGCTCACTTATTCCAAAGTGATGCGGTGGTTTCGCATCGAGACGGCCTCGGGCGAGGTCGCGCGCATCTCTGCGATGCTCACGGGGCTACCCGAGTTTGCCTGCGCGGTGCTCGAGCAAGTCCCAAGCTATGCGATCGACGACGGTGCTCGCGAGGCGCTGCAGGCGTACGCCATCAAGGGGGGATCACCCGCGGCAGCTCGATGAAGCTGGCGCGATCTGCGCTGTGACAGATGCGTGCTACGGCTGCATTGACCGTGTCCGTGTGAACAGATAGAAGAGTCGCTGGGCGGGATCCCTGGGGATTACCACAAGGGGCACGTGTGGCAAGACAGTTATGTGACGAGTCCGCCAGCTCTGATTCCCAGATACCTACTAACGCCGACGCTCCGGGTGCCTGCGACATTGGGCGCCGGGCGGTACTGCTCACAGGCTCTGCGGCCCTAGCCACAGGCGCCCCTTTCAAGGCGGCGAACAGCCGAGATCAAATGACGCCGCCAAGAAGCACGGGAAGCGAGTTCAGCAGCGAGGGCCACGCCGCCGCTTCATTGAAAGGCTTTGCGTACCGGCGAATCACGACCGCCGGGGCGACCATCAATGTTGCAAGCCATGGGAAGGGCCCGCCGCTGCTGCTCCTGCATGGCTATCCTGAAACGCATTACATGTGGCACAAGGTCGCCCTGGCGCTCGCGGGGGAGTTCATGGTCGTGTGCGCGGATCTGCGCGGCTATGGCGACAGCAGTAAGCCGGAGGGCGCACCCGATCACTCGAATTATTCAAAGCGCGCAATGGCGGCCGACATGATTGAGGTCATGGCCGCTCTCGGACACCGCGAGTTTCTGCTCGCGGGGCACGACCGCGGTGGTCGCGTCGCATACCGTCTCGCCCTCGATCATCCGCGTGCGGTGCAACGGGTTGCGCTGCTCGACATCGTGTCCACCAAGGCGATATACGAACAAGTTACCATGCCGCTGGCGACGGCGTACTTTCACTGGTACTTCCTGATCCAGCCGCGACCGGTACCGGAGACCCTGATTGGCCACGATCCCGGATTCTGGCTAAGCACGACGTTGGGGACGCTGTCGGCTGCCGGCTCCGCGGCATTCAGCGACGCGACCGTTGCGGAATACCTGCGGGCCTTCGGGACGCCCGAAGGCATACACGCAGTTTGCGAGGACTATCGCGCTGGCGCCACCATTGACCTGGCGAACGACCGCGCCGATGTGAGCGCCGGACACAAGATCACCTGTCCGACTCTGATTCTCTGGGGGTCGCGCGGCGTCGTCGGCAGTATCTTTAGGCCACTCGAAACATGGCGGGACCTCGTGGCCTCGCCCATGGGCGAAGCCATCGACTCGGGGCACTTCATCCCGGAGGAGAAGCCCGAGGAAACACTGCGCGCTTTGCGGGCATTCCTTCGCTCCTGATGCCGACTCGGCTGCTGTGACTGGCCGCTTGCTGGAGTTTTAGACCTAACGGCTCAAGGTGCGTGCTTCAAGTCCCGTCTTCCGAGGCGCCCCGTAAGCCGCACCAGCTTTGAACGCCAATGGCCCCTGACCGCATCCGATTCACGCCGACTACGACGGCCTTCATCGCGCTGACAGCAGTGGTCAATGCATTGCTGTATCACCTGCCGCTTTTCTCGTTCGCGGCGGGCAATCTAGACCTTGCCTCTTTCACCGGGGATGTGACGCTGGCCACGTTGCTGGTTGTACTGCTGTCCGAGACCGTTCTCGGGCTCACCCTGCTGGCCCTCATCTCGGATCGGCTGCTAAAGCCATTTTGCATGCTGTTTGCGATGGGCAACGCGGTCGCCGTGTATTTCGTGGTCACCTATCACGTCATGTTGGACGAAACGATGATGGGGAACGTTCTGAATACAGATTTCGCCGAGTCCTCCGAATATCTGCATCCAACTCTCATTATCTATGCGCTGGCCCTGGGCGTTCTGCCCTGCTGGCTTCTCGCGCGAGTTCGCATTCGCAAGACTCCACGCTCGCACCTCGCTGCCCTGGCCCTGGCCTGCTTGTCGATCACCGTAATCTGGTGCCTGTTGGCATCCCGCAGCTGGCCCTGGTTCGACGAGAACTCAAAGAGGGTTGGCGGCATGATCATGCCGTGGTGCTACGTCTTCAACACGGGGCGATACCTGGCGCCAAGGCTGGTGGCATCCGAGACACAGGTTCTGCTGCCGCCGGCTACCTTCTCTTCCACCGAAAAGACCGTCGTCATTCTGATCATCGGGGAAGCAGCGCGGGCGAAGAACTTCCAACTCTATGGCTACAACCGTCCCACGAATCCGCTGCTGGCAAAGGCAAGCGTGGTCACCCTCAGGAATGCGACGACCTGCGCCACCTACACCACGGCAGCGGTTCGATGCATCCTGTCGAACGTGGACACCGGAGCGCCATTCTCCAAACGGTATGAACCTCTGCCTTCCTACCTTCAACGAAACGGCGTTGACGTCATCTGGCGATCCCGGAACTGGGGAGAACCTCCGATAAAGGTTCAGACCTACCAGAAAGCGAGCGACCTCTCGGCAGCCTGCACGGGCGCGCAGTGCGCGTACGATGAGGTCCTCCTGTCCGGACTCGAGCAGCGAATCAAGGCCTCATCGAGCCAAAGGGTTTTCGTGGTTCTGCACCAGTCCGGTAGTCACGGGCCAGCCTATTACCAAAAATACCCGCCGGGATTTGAATACTTCAAACCAGTCTGCAAGTCGGTCGAATTGGGCAAGTGCACCCACGCCGAACTGGTCAATGCCTATGACAACACGATTCTGTACGAGGACTATTTCCTTTTTCGCGTCATTGGCATACTCAGGCAGCTCCGGGATACAGCGACGTTATTGATCTATCTGTCCGACCATGGCGAATCCCTGGGGGAGTACGGCATGTACCTTCATGGAATACCCTACGCCATCGCGCCGGATGTGCAGAAGAACATCCCGTTCATTATCTGGATGTCCGATGAATTTATCCGCCAGAAAGCCGTGCAGAGTGGCCGGCTGGAATCACAGCGCATTCATAGCCAGCGGGACATATTCCACACCGTGATGGGCGCATTCTCCATGCACAGCGATGCCTACATCGGCCAATACGACATCTTCAGCGAGACGTTTTCCGACAAATGATGAATCTCCCGGAGTGACGCGCCGACCAAGCTAGCGATACATCCAGGACGGAATTGCGAACTTGCGCTTCCCGGATGGCTGGGTGGCAGCATCGAACGACTGCTGGCCGACAGCACTCAGTCGCGGAGTCTGATAATTTTGAGCTTGGTCGCGACTTATAGAATTCGCGCGGCGCCGACTCAGCACAGCGCCGAGCGAGCGGAAGCGCGCGAAACTTGGAGACTTTGGATGTGCTCGAATCCGTTAGATATTTAAGTCACTGAAAACTAATGACTTAATGCCAGAAGGAGGAAGTCAAACTCTTCCGCGGCACTGAAAACGCAGGACCCTGACCACCAAAGCGCACGCCGATCGGCCATACGAGGAGCTCACGGTGCAGACCCCGCCGCTCGCTTACCACGATCCGCGCTTCATCGAGTCGGATGAAGGACGCCCGATCCGCATCGTCTCCGAATATCTCGCACCACTGAAGGTCTTCGATGCCGCCGGCGTGTGCGCCACGGTGGTGTTCTTCGGCTCGGCGCGCTTGAGCCCGGGCGCGCCGCTCGGGCGCTATCTGGAGGAGGCGACCGAGGTGGCGCGGCTCGTCACCGAGTGGAGCCGCACGCTCGGCGCCGAGCGGCTGGTGGTCTGCTCCGGCGGCGGTCCCGGCATCATGGAGGCGGCCAACCGCGGTGCCCTGCTCGCCGGCGGGCGCAGCATCGGTCTCAACATCGGCCTGCCGCAGGAACAGCGCCCGAACCCGTACGTCACGCCCGAGCTGTGCTTCGAGTTCCACTACTTCTTCATGCGCAAGCTGTGGTTCGCGCACCTGGCACACGCGCTGATCGCCTTCCCGGGTGGCTTCGGTACGCTCGATGAGCTGTTCGAGATCCTCACGCTGGCGCAGACCCGCAAGCTCGACCGCTCAATCCCGGTGCTGCTCTACGGCCGCTCCTACTGGCAGGAGATCGTCAACTTCGATGCGCTGGTGCGCCACGGCATGATTGCAGCGGCGGATCTGCAGCTGTTCGAGTATGTCGATGAGCCGCGGGCGGCGTTCGAGCTGCTCAAGCGCCGCATCCAGCTGCCCTCCGCCATGCAGCTGTCGTTTGCGCGCTCGCGCTACCGGCGCGACGACTGACGCCGCCGAGCTCCGCTGTCGCCGCTCACAGCACGTTCAACCCGGGGTCGACCTCGGCGGCCCAGGCGCGCAGGCCGCCCTCGAGATTCGCGGGGGAGGCGATGTGCGCGGCGAGCGCCAGCTGACAGGCGGCGAGGCTGCGGCCGCCGCTGCGGCAGATGAACACCGGCGCTGTACGCGGCGCGATCTCCGCCAGGCGCTGCGGCAGCTCACCGAGCGGAATGTTGATGGAGCCGGCGAGATGCCCGGCGGTGAATTCGGACACCTCACGCACGTCGACCAGCAGCGGCGCGCCCTGGGCCTGACCGAGCAGCTCGCGCAGCGCCGCGGGGGACAGGCGCCGCACGCCGGCAGTGACGGCGGGGCGCGGCGCGGGGTCCCGCGGCTCGGTAATGCTCGGCGCGTCGCCGCACACCGCGCAGTCGCGCCGGCGCGTGATGCTGAACTCGCTGAAGCGCATCTCGAGCGCATCGTAGCTGAGCAGGCGCCCGGTCAGCGGCGCCCCCGCGCCCGTGATCAGCTTGATGGCCTCGGTCGCCTGCAGCGTACCGAGCACGCCGGGCAGCACGCCCAGCACCCCCGCCTCGGCACAGTTGGCCACCAGCGCGTCGGCACCCTGCGGGAACACGCAGCGATAGCACGGCCCTTGCTGCGGCACGTAGGTGAGCAGCTGACCCTCGAACCGATGGATTGCCGCGGACACCAGCGGCCGGCGCATGATCACGCAGGCGTCGTTGATGAGGTAGCGCGTCGCGAGGCGGTCGGTGCCGTCGAGCACCAGGTCGTACTGCGCGAACACTTCGCGCACGTTGGCGGCGCTCAGCTCCACCGCGTGAGCGACCACGCGGATCTCGGCATTGAGGGCGGCAAGCCGCGCGCGCCCGGCCTCGGCCTTGGGGTGCGCCAGGGAGCTCGCATCGAACAGCACCTGCCGCTGCAGGTTCGAGAGCTCGACGCGATCGCAGTCGAGCAGGCCGAGCGTGCCGCAACCCGCCGCCGCCAGGTACAGCGCCGCCGGCGAGCCCAGCCCTCCGGCACCCACCACCAGGACGCGCGCCGCCTTGAGCTTTTCCTGCCCGGCGGTGCCAATCTCGGCGAGCGCCAGGTGGCGCTGGTAACGCTCGCGTTCGCTGCTGGACAAGCCCATCGGCCTCAACCTCCTGAGAGCGCGCAGATGATGTGCACCGTGTCACCATTGTGCACGGGTACGGTGAGCTCGCGCGCCTCGCTGGCGTTCACGAACAGCCGTATGTGCGGGCGGATCCGGTCCTGCTCGTCGATCATGCGGAAGCGGATGCCGGGACAGTGCCGCTCGAGATGCGCCAGCACTTCCGCCAGCGTGCGGCCGTGCGCCGCCAGTGCCGCAGCACCGGCGGTGTAGGAGCGCAGCGGGCTCGCGATGCGCACCGTGCAGCCCATGGCTTCAGAGCGCGTGGCTCACGGAGTAGATTTCCGGCAGCTGGCGCGCGATGCAGCGCCAGCTGCGGCCGCCGTTGCTGCCCGCCCATACTTCCCCGCCGGTGGTGCCGAAGTACACGCCGGGTCGCCCGCGGGCGTCGGTGCACATCGCCTGCCGCAACACGGTGAACCAGGCCTGGGCGCGCGGCAGGCCGCGGTCCATACGATGCCACGAGGCGCCGCCGTTGCGGGTCACGTACACCGCGGGCCTGCCGGCGATGGAAGTGCGCGGCCATACGGTCTGCCCGTCCATGGGCACCACCCACGCCGTGTCGGGATCGACGGGGTGCAGCACGATCGGGAAGCCGATGTCGCCGATCTTCTTCGGCATGGCCGAGCCGACGCGCTGCCAGCGTCGCGCGGGACGGTCCAGCCGGTAGATGCCGCAGTGATTCTGCTGGTAGAGCCGGTCGGGCATCAGCGGGTGCTGCACGACGCAGTGCGGGTCGTGACCGAACGGTACGCTCGGATCGGGCATGAAGTCCGCGGCACAGCCCTCGTTGAGCGGTGTCCAGCTTAGCCCGGCGTCGCTCGATTCAAATACCCCGCCGATCGAGATCGCGATGTACAGATGCGCGGGGTCGCGCGGATCGACCAGAATCGAGTGCAAGAACTCCCCGTCCGGAGTGCCGAGCGCAGCCCACTTCGGGCGCATCGGGTGTTCGTTGAAGCCGGCCACCGGCTGCCAGGTCTCGCCCTCGTCTGCCGAGTGGAACAGCCCCGCGGGCGAGCTGCCGGCGTACCAGGTGCCCGGCGCGGCATGGTGTCCCGGCGACAGCCAGAATACGCGCTGCACGGCGCGCGCTTCCTCGCCGGCCGCGGCCTTGCGGAAGGCCGGCGGCTCGCGGGCCTCGCGCCAGCTGCGGCCGCGGTCGCCCGAGCGGAACACGGTCGGGCCCAGATGCCCGGTTTTGGCGGCTATCAGCAGCAGGCGCGGATCGCGCGGATCCTGCACCACGTGATGGATAATGTGCCCGAGGAACTGCGGGCCGGCGAGCCGCCACGCGCGCGCGCCGCGCGGACGCAGTGCGAACAGCCCCTTGCGCGTTCCGATCCACAGCGTCCCCGTCATGGTCGGCCAGCATCCTCGTCCGCCCGCTGCACTGTCAACGCCGTCCGCGAGGCTTCGCCCCCGGGGGCTGTGCAGCGTATGCTTCGCCGCCGGCCGGCATGGTCCGGCTGCAGAAGGGATCACCGTGGCCCGAGCCCTGCCTCCGACGCACGTTGCGCAGCTGCTCTGCGCCCTCACGCTGGCCGCCGTGCCGGCCGCGGCGCACCCGCCGGCGGCGCAGCCGGTGCCGGTGCGGCACGTGGCGGACGCACGCTTTGCGGTCGTCGAGCACGAGTACGTCGTCTACATCCTCGAGCAGTTCCCGGTGGTGGCTACCTACCTGGGCGGCGTCGCGTTCGATCCGCAGCTCGCCAATGTCGACGGGCGGCTGCGCGACTACTCACCCGAGGCGCTGCAGGCGGAGGACGCCCACCTCGCCGAGTTCCGCGCGCGCTTCGCGGCGCTCGCCCCGGCGAGGCTGTCGGCGCCGCGGCGGATCGATCGCTCAGTGGCGCTCGCCGAGATCGCGTTCCTGCTGCACCAGCACCAGGTGCGTCGCCACCAGCAGCGCGCGCTCGATTCCTACGTCGATGAGCCGGTCCGCGGCGTCGACTGGCAGATCCAGGGCATGAGCGCGACCGGTGCGGCCACTTACGGCACCGAGGCCGAGTGGCAGGCGGTCACCGCGCGCACCCGCGCGGTGCCGGCCTATCTGGCGATCGCCGAGAAGCAGCTCACCGCCGGCATCGGCGCGCGCAACACGCCCGACTGGCGCTTGCTGAGCGAGTTCGGCCTGCAGAGCAGCGCGGCCGATGCCGATTACTTCAGCAGTACGCTGCCGCAGATCGCCGTCGGCGATATCAGCTCCGCGAACCGCGACGCGCTGCTGCGCGATCTGCAGGCCGCGGGCAACGAGGCGGCCGCTGCCTACCGTCATCTGCGCGAGTTCGTCGCACGCAGCTTCTTCGAGGACGCGGGCACGGACGATGCGACCCCGCTGCCGCGCAGCCCCTACCGCGCCGATCATTTCGCCTTCGGTGAAGCGGAATACGACTGGGCGCTGCGCAACAATCTGCGCGTCACGGAGACCGCGGCGGGACTGTTCGCGGCATCCTGGCCGATCGTGCAGGCCACGCGCGCGCAGCTCGTGGCGCTGGCGCAGCAGATCGCCGCCAGCCACAAGTGGCCCGCGGATGCCGACGGCGCCGGGACCGTGCGCCAGGTGTTCGCGCAGCTTGGCCAGAATGCCCCGCGCACCGACGCGGAGATGGTGGAAGGCTATGCCAAGACCGCCCAGCGCCTGGTGGCGTACGCACGCTCGACCGGCCTGTTCGCGGTGCCGGCCGACTATCGGCTCGACGTCACGCTGACGCCGCCGCCGCTGCGCGCTTCGATCGCGGGCGCGGCCTACTACGCGGCACCGCCGTTCAAGAAGGCCGGAGTGGGACGCTTCTACATCACCCCGACGGGTGACGACCCGGCGCAGCTGCGCCAGGAACACAATTACGCATCCATGGCGGACCTCACCGCCCACGAGGGCTTTCCGGGCCATGACTGGCACTACAAGGTGATGACGCAGTACCGCGAGCAGATCGCGCCGGTGCGCTGGCTCACCCCGGGGGCGGTGGAGGACTCCTCCTCCATGTGGCAGGACTCGATGGCGGCGGAGGGCTGGGCGCTGTACGCGGAAGGGTTGCCCGCCGAGCCGCAGCCGGCCGCGCCGCAGGGCTGCTACTCGCCGGAGGAGCGTCTGTATGAGCTGCGCGGCAAACTGTACCGCGATCTGCGCGTGCGCATCGATACCGGTATCCACACCGGCCGCCTGTCGTTCGAGGACGCCGTGACGATGTTCTCCGAGGTGGTCGACTTCCTGCCGGGATCCTGCCGCGACCGTGAGGCCCTGAAACTCGAAGCCAAGCAAGCGAGCTGCCGGGCAGCGCGTGCGGCGATCACGCGTTACGCGCGCTGGCCGACGCAGGCGATCACCTACCGCCTCGGCAAAGAGCAGATCCTGAGCCTGCGCCGGCGCGCCCAGCAGGCCCTCGGCACACGCTTCGTCGCGCAGCGCTTCCATCTCGAGTTCATGAAGCAGGGCCCGATCCCGCCGGGCTACTTCGGTGACGAGTTGCTGCGCGCGCTGCGCGCGGCGCCGCCCTGACCGCGCGCCGCGGGTGCGGCGGGTGTGTCAGGCGTTGACGGCCTGGCAGATGAACAGGTGTGCCGGCAGCAGGTTGAGCGGCTCGAACCTGCGGCCGACGTAGCCGAATGTCCGCTTCAGGTCCTCGAGCACCCGCGTCGAGAACTGATACACGAGAAACGCGCCCGCCGGCTCGAGCACGTCGTGGGTGCGGCGCAGGATGCGCTCGCGCAGCGGCGCCGGGATGTTGCTGAAGGGTATGCCGGAGATGATGTAGTCGGCCCGCAGGTAGCCGAAGCGGCGCAGGATCTCGTCCACCGCCACGGCGGATCCTTCGACCACCTGCAGGCGCTGGTCGGTGATCGAGCTGCGCAGGTAGCTGACGAAGTCCGGGTTCATCTCGATGGCGATCAGCACCGCATCCGGGCGCATGCGCCGCAGCGCCTCCGCGGTGATGCCGCCGACGCCGGGACCGTACTCGACGATGACGCGCGCGCGTCCCCAGTTGATCGGTTCCAACAGCTGTTTGATCAGAAATCGCGAACTCGGCACGATCGAGCCGAGCATGCGCGGGTGGCGGAAGAAATTGCGCGCGAACAGCAGTGCCTTGCCGCGCGGCGGCCGGGGTGCCTCGCCAGCGTTGTTATGCATTTTTTCTCCCCCGCAGCTACCTGCCACCCTCTCTCTATAGCAATAAACGGCAGCGGATACCACTTTGCGGCCGCGGCCGCCCACGGCCGGCGCACGTGGCGGCGCGCTGCCGCGCCCCTCAGCCCCCGCAGCGCCTGGCCTCAAGGCCGAGCTCGCGCAGCTCGGCCACCAGGCGGGCGCGCCACGGCTCAGCGCCCCGGAGCGCGACGCCTACGGCAGCACCACGCCTTGGTGTGTGTGTCTCGGCTTCATCGTAGTGTTACCCGTGTGAGGCGACTACAATCCTGCCGAACCAGTGCCCGGCCCTGCAACTGCTGCAGGCGAGCCCACAGAGGCGTTCCCTATGAGCCCACGGTCGCGCTTACACGTCCCCGATCCGCCCGCACGGCCCGGACAGGAACCGGACTTCAGCTACGTGCACATCTCCCCTGCAGGCGCGGTGCCGCGCCCCGACGTGACCGCCTCCGTGCGCGACATCGAGCAGCTCGCGCTCGAGATGGTGCGCGTGCTCGACGACGACCAGCGCGCCGTCGGTGCGTGGAACCCGCATGTGGAGCCCCGGGAGCTGCAGGTGGCGCTGCGCCACATGCTGCTGACACGGCTGTTCGACGACCGCATGCAGAAGATCCAGCGCCAGGGCCGGATTTCCTTCTATATCAAGTCGACCGGTGAGGAGGCGGTGGCGGTCGCGCAGGGCATGGCGCTCGAGCCCGGCGACATGTTGTTTCCGTCCTACCGCCAGCAGGGTCTGCAGGTGGTGCGCGGCCGCAACCTGGTCGAGCTCATGTGCCAGTGCCTGTCGAATACGCACGACATGTGCAAGGGCCGGCAGATGCCGATCATGTATCACTGGGGCGAGGGCAACATCTTCTCCATCTCGGGCAACCTCGCCACGCAGTTTCCGCAGGCGGTCGGCTGGGCGATGGCGGCCGCGATCAAGGGCGAGGACCGTATCGCGGCGAGCTGGATCGGCGAGGGCTCGAGCGCCGAAGCCGACTTTCACTACGCGATGACCTTCGCCGCGGTATACCAGGCGCCCGTGATCCTCAACCTGGTCAATAACCAGTGGGCGATCTCCACCTTCCAGGGCTTCGCCGGCGGCGAGCACAAGACCTTCGCGCAGCGCGGCCCGGGCTACGGGATCCCGGGAATCCGGGTCGACGGCAACGACTTCCTCGCGGTGTACGCCGTCACGCAGTGGGCGGCGCAGCGCGCGCGCCAGAGCGCCGGCCCCACGCTGATCGAGCACGTGACCTACCGCGCCGGAGCGCATTCCACCAGCGACGATCCGTCGCGCTATCGCCCCAAGGATGAGTGGCAGGCATGGCCGCTCGGCGACCCCATCATGCGGCTCAAGGCGCACCTGATCGCGCTCGGTGAATGGTCGGAGGAGCGCCACGCGCAGCTGCAGCGCGAACTCGAGGCGCACGTGACGGCCTGCTGGAAGGAGGCCGAGTCCTACGGCACGCTGACCGGCGGCCCGGCGCTCGATCCGCTCACCATGTTCGAGGACGTCTTTAGGGAGATGCCGCCGAATCTGGTGCGCCAGCGCGAGGAGCTGCGCGCGCTGCGCAGCGCGCAGGCCGACGCCCGGCAGGCTGCACCCTCGCGGGCGCAGGAGGGCTGAGGCCATGGCGCGCATGAACATGGTGCAGGCGCTGAACTCGGCGATGGACGTGATGCTCGGGCGCGATCCGCGCGTGGTGATCCTCGGCGAGGATGTCGGCTTCTTCGGCGGCGTGTTTCGCGTAACCGACGGGCTGCAGAGGAAATACGGCGAGCACCGCGTGCTCGACACACCGATTGCCGAAGGCGGCATCATCGCCGCCGCCATCGGCATGGGCGTCAACGGTTTGAAGCCCGTGGCGGAGATTCAGTTTGCCGACTACATCTATCCGGGCTTCGACCAGGTGGTGAGTGAGCTCGCGCGGCTGCGTTACCGCACGGCCGGCGAGTTCCACGCTCCGGTCACCATCCGCACGCCCTGCGGCGGTGGCATCCGCGGCGGCCAGACGCACTCGCAGAGCCCGGAGGCCATTTTCACCCACGTATGCGGCATCAAGGTAGTCATGCCTTCCAACCCCTACGATGCCAAAGGGCTGTTAATCAGCTCGATCGAGGACGAGGATCCGGTCGTCTTCTTCGAGCCCAAGCGCATCTACAACGGACCCTTCGACGGCGACCCGCACAAGCCCGCCGTGCCGTGGAGCGCGCACACCAAGGGCGAGGTTCCCGATGGTCATTACACCGTGCCGATCGGCCGCGCCGAAGTGGTGCGCGCCGGCGGGGACGTGACGGTTCTCACCTACGGCACGATGGTGCACGTCGCCGAGGCGGCGGTGCGCCTGCTCGGAGTCGATGCGGAGATCGTGGATGTGCGCACCATGGCGCCGCTCGACGTCGATACGCTGTGCACGTCGGTGTGCAAGACCGGCCGCTGTGTCGTGGTGCACGAGGCCACGCGCTTTGCCGGCTATGGCGCGGAGCTGGTGGCGACGGTACAGGAGCACTGCTTCTGGAACCTCGAGGCCCCGGTGCAGCGCGTGACCGGCTGGGACACTCCCTATCCGCACGCATTCGAGTGGGACTACTTTCCCGGACCGGCACGGGTGGCGGCGGCTCTCAAAGAAGTGCTGGAGGCAGCGGCGTGAGCAGATACGTCTTCAAGCTTCCCGACCTGGGTGAGGGCACGGTCGAGGCGGAGATCGTCAATTGGCGCGTGAAGCCCGG
>DASPPI010000161.1:0-19971 GCA_035625615.1 Steroidobacteraceae bacterium
CGCGCCGCCAGGTCGAAGCGCCGCAGGCGGCTGCGTCCCGGCGCGAGCGGGCTGACCTGAAGGATCAGCGCACCTTCACCGCGGATGTCGAGCAGCAGGTTCGGCGCGATGAAGTGCTGCTGCGGTTGCGGGCTCTCGAGCCACTGCTCGACCAGCAGCTTCCAGTCGGCATCCACGTCCAGGTCGGCGACGCTGCGCGGCTGCAGCGCCGTCAGCTCCTCCCACGGTCCCTGCGGGGTGGGCGCCGCGCCCGCCGCACCCCCGGCCCGCGCGAAGATCAGCGGGCCGGCGCGCAGCATCTCGAGCGGCGTCAGATCCCCCGGTGTGGGGCCGGCGACCAGCCGACCATCGAAGCTGTAGGTGAGGGAATGGATGGCGCAGTGAATGGCGCTGCGCAGGTGTCCCTTGCGCGGGGCGAGCAGCGCGTGCGGGCGGCGCCGGCAGGCGTTACGGAACGCGTGCAGTCGGCCACGCTCACCGCGCACCACCAGCGCCCGCTCACCGGCGAGATCGGCTGTGAGGAAGTCTCCGGCGGCCCGCAGCTCGGCCTCGTGACCGAGCAGCTGCCACGCCGGGCGCAGCAGCTGCTCGCGCTCGGCGGTGAGCAACGCCGGATCGGCGTAGGCGCGCGCCGGCAGCCGCCCGCGCGCCGACCCGGCGGCACCAGCGCGCGGCGCGGCGGCCGGGAGAGCGCCGCTGAACTGGCCGGGGAAGACCGAGCGCAGATACTGCAGTGAGCGCTGCACCGCGGTAGCGCGGTCGATATTGGCTTCGCTCTGGAAGGCGAAGCTCTGCCACAGCACTTCCAGCACGCCGATCAGGCCGAGCGCCACCGCATCCGCATCGAGGTGGCTGGCGCCGGTTACGGCGATCAGCCGCTCCATCAGCTCGCGCACCAGTGCGGCGAACTCGTCGTCCTTCTTGCCGCAGATGTCCTGGTACTCCTGCCGCGCGCTCGCCTCGCCCCAGAATGCGTACCACACCGATACCTTGCGGGGACTGGCGATGTCCGCGTCCAGGTACAGCTCGACCAGCAGGCGCAGCGCCTCGACCGGCGAGTCCTTCAGCCGCGCGACCGGCGCCATCACGCGCTCCTCGAACTCCGCCGCCAGGTGCTCGAGCGAGGCCACCAGCATCGCCGCCTTCGAGTCGAAGTAGAAACGCACGATGCCGGGTGACAGGTCCGCGAGCGCCACCACCTTCTCGACCGTGGTACGCGAGGGGCCGTAGATGTGCAGCGCCGAGATGCACGCGTCGATGAGGCGCTGCCGCTGGCGCTGGCGCAGGCGCGAGCCGCCGCCGCCGGGCAGCGTCTCGGCACCCGTCATGGAGGCTCGTTGACTCGGAACCCGGCTCACCGCACCCTCAGCTTCCGCGCACTCGTCCCGCCACCTTCGTCCGGCCAGCTGTACTGCGCTCAAGTTTATCCCGCACAATACTCCAGGGGCACCGTCGCACTGCGCGTTATGAAACCAAGCTGGATGAAACCGACCTGGCTCACCGGCCGCTGGCTCATCATCCTCCCGCCGCTCGTCTTCCTCACCGTCTTCTTCCTCATTCCGTTCGCCTTCGCCTTCAAGATCAGCTTCGCGGAAAGCGCACCACGCGTGCCGCCGTTCACCGATGTGATCAGCTTCACGCCCGATCATCACCTGCGGCTTGCCGTGAGCCTCGGCAACTACCGCTACCTGTTCACCGACGAGGTGTACGGGGTCGCCTACCTGTACTCGCTGCGCACTGCCTTCTTCTCCACCCTGATCTGCCTGTTGATCGGCTACCCCATGGCCTACGCCATCGCGCGCAGCCCGAAGGCGACTCAGAGCGTGCTGCTGCTCGTCATCATGCTGCCGTTCTGGACATCGTTCCTGCTGCGCGTGTACGCGCTCGAGGGCATCATTCGCGACAACGGCTTCCTCAACAGCGCGCTGCTGCACCTGGGTCTCATCGGTCATCCGCTGCGCATCATGCGCACCAGCCTGGCGGTCTATCTGGGCATCATCTATTCCTATCTGCCCTTTATGGTGCTGCCGCTGTTCGCCACCCTCGAGAAGCTCGATCCGACGTTGCTCGAGGCGGCGGCCGACCTCGGCAGCACGCCGCGGCGGGCATTCCTCGACATCACCCTGCCGCTGTCGCTGCCGGGAATGATCGCCGGCTCCATGCTGGTGTTCATTCCCGCGGTCGGCGAGTTCGTGATTCCGTCGCTCCTCGGCGGCCCCAACAACCTCATGATCGGCCGGGTGCTGTGGGATGAGTTCTTCGGCAACCACGACTGGCCGGTGGCCTCGGCGGTAGCCATCGCGTTCCTGCTGCTGCTCGCAGGTCCCATCGCGATCTACCAGTACTACAACGTGCGGCAGCTCGAGGCCTGAAGCAGCGGCATGGAACGGCGCACCTCCGCGGGCCTGCTCACGGTGCTGTTTACCGGTATCGCGATCCTCTACCTGCCGATCCTGGTGCTGATCGGCTACTCCTTCAACGCCTCGCCGCTGGTGAACGTGTGGGGGGGCTTCTCCACCCGCTGGTACGGCCAGCTGCTGCACAACCGCCAGCTGCTGGAGGCCGCGCTGCTGTCGCTCGAGGTCGCGGTCAGCGCCTCGAGCGGCGCGGTGGTGCTGGGAGCCCTCGCGGCGATCTCGCTGGTGCGTTTCGCACGCTTCCCCGGGCGGCTGCTGCTCACCGGGATGGTGAACGCCCCGCTCGTCATGCCGGAGATCATCACCGGCATCACCCAGCTGCTGCTGTTCGTCTCGATGGTGCAGGTGTTCTCCTGGCCGCATCGCGGCTTCACCACCATCGTGATCTCGCACATCACCTTCTGCGCGGCTTACGTCACCGTCACCGTGCAGTCGCGCCTCGCCAGCGCCGACCGCTCGCTGGAGGAAGCCGCCATGGACCTGGGCGCGACCCCGGCGCGGGCGTTCGCGGAGATCACGCTGCCGATCATCGCGCCGGCGATCCTCTCGAGCTGGCTATTGTGCTTCACGCTGTCGCTCGATGATCTGGTGATCTCGAGCTTCGTCGCCGGACCCGGCGCGAGTACGCTGCCGATGGTCATTTACTCGAAGGTGAAACTCGGCGTGAGTCCGGATATCAACGCGCTCGCCAGCCTCATCGTCTGCGCGGTCGGTGTGTGCATACTCGGCGCCGGCTGGCTGATGACCCGCAGCGACCGCCGGCGCGCGCTCGAGGCGCAGCTCGCCGGGCGTTAGGCGGCGCGGTGGCGTTGCTGCGCCGCTTGACGCGGCTCACAGTGCAGTCTTGATGCGGGTCCAGGTGCGCGTGCGCAGCCGCTCGAGCTGTGGACCCACCTCGCTCGACTGATACAGGCGGGCGGCAATCTCGGGAGTCGGATACACGGTCGGATCGTGCAGGATCTGCGGATCGACGTACGGGTCGGCCGCCCGGTTGTCGTTGGCGTAGTGGATATAGTTGGTGATCCCCGCGATCACCCGCGGCTCGAGGATGTAATTGAGGAACTTGTGCGCGGCCAGCGGATGCGGCGCGTCGGCGGGGATGAGCAGCGCGTCGAAGGAGCCGTTGGCCCCCTCCTTCGGCACCGTGAACTTCAGGCTGACGTCGAGGCCGCCGGCCCGGGCGCGCGCCAGCGAGGCGGCATAGTCGCCCGACCAGGACATCGAGATGCAGAACTCGCCGGTAGCGAGGCCGTTCAGGTACTCGGTGGAGTCGAAGGCACGGATGTAGGGCCGCACGCTCATCAGCAGCTGCTCGGCGCGCCGGTAATCCTCCGGGCGCGTGGTGTTGGGATCGATGTGCAGGTAGTTGAGCGCGAGCTGCAGCACGTCTTCCGCCGAATCGAGGAACGACACGCCGCAGTCGGCGAACCGGCGGATGATCTCGGGCTTGAAGATCATGTCGAGACTGTCGACCGGCGCATCGGGCATGCGGGCGCGGATCATGTCGGCGTTGTAGGCAAAGCCGTTGACGTGCCTCAGGTAGGGCATGGCGTAGCGGTTGCCGGGGTCGGCGCCCGCCTCGAGCGCGAGGATCTGCGGGTCGAGATTGTTCCAGTTGGGCAGCAGCGCCCGGTCGAGCGGGCGGTAGATGCCCGCCTTGATCTGGCGGGCGAAGTAATCGGTGGAGGTGCTCACCACGTCGTAGCCCGAGTCTCCGGCCATCATTTTCGCTTCCAGTGTCTCGTCGGCGTCATAGGTGTCGTAGACGACCTTGATGCCGGTGGTGGCCTCGAACTGCTCGATGGTGTCCTTGCCGATGTAGTCGGCCCAGTTGTAGATGTGCAGTACCTTCTCTTCCGGGCGCGCGGCGCCGCGCGCCGGCGTGGTGCTCCCCGGGGAGGCGCCGCAGGCGCACAGCAGCGCCATCGCCGCCAGCGCGGCGGCGCCGAGGCGTGCGCCGGTCAGCGCTGTCCGCCGGCCGGCTATAGCTTCACCATCAGGTGACGCACCACGGTGTAGTCCTCGAGCGCATAGACCGAGAGGTCCTTGCCGTAACCGGAGCGCTTGAAGCCACCGTGCGGCATCTCGCTGGTGGTGGCGAAATGCGTGTTGATCCAGGTGGCGCCGTACTGCAGCTGCGCGGCCACCTGCATCGCGCGCGAGACGTCACGCGTCCACACCGACGAGGCGAGTCCATATTCCGAATCGTTGGCCCAGCGGATCGCCTCCTCGGTATCGCTGAAGGGCGTCACCGACACGACCGGACCGAACACCTCGCGCTGCACGATCTCATCCTGCTGCTGCGCGCCGGCAATCACGGTCGGCTCGTAGAAGAAGCCGCTCCCCTGGCGCGCCTTGCCGCCGGTGGTGACGGTCACGTGCTTGAGCGCCGCCGCGCGCTCGACCATCGCGCCGACCCGCTCGCGCTGGGTGCGGGAGATCAGCGGCCCCATCTCCACCCCGGATTCCTGCTGCGCACCGACCTTGATGGTGCGCGCGGCACTCGTGAGATCGGCCACCAGCTTCTCGTAGATGCGCTTGCCCGCGTACAGCCGGCAGGCGGCGGTGCAGTCCTGGCCGGCGTTGTAGTAGCCGAACACCCGCACGCCCGCGACCACCGCCTCGAGGTCGGCATCGTCGAACACGATCACCGGCGCCTTGCCGCCGAGCTCGAGGTGGGTGCGCTTCAGGTTGCCGGCCGCCGCCGCGAGGACTTTCTGACCCGTCGCGACTGATCCGGTCAGCGAGACCATGCGAACGCGCTCGTGGGCGATGAGCGTGCTGCCCACCGGCTCGCCGCGCCCGCAGACGATGTTCACCACCCCCGGCGGCAGGATCTCGGCCAGCGCCGTGGCGAGCTTCAGCAGCGTGAGCGGGGTGAGCTCGGAGGGCTTGAGCACCAGCGTGTTGCCCGCCGCGATCGCCGGCGCGATCTTCCAGGCCGCCATCATCAACGGATAGTTCCAGGGAGCGATCGAGCCCACCACCCCGACCGGGTCGCGGCGGATGAGGCTGGTGTGACCGGGCAGGTACTCCGCCGCCGCCAGTCCCTGCGGTGAGCGGCAGACGCCCGCGAAGAAGCGGAACACATCCGCGATCGCCGGTAGCTCGTCACCGAGCGCGGCGGCGAGCGGCTTGCCGGTGTTGCGCGACTCGAGGGCGGCGTAGTCGCCCGCCTCCCGGTCGAGATGGTCCGCGATGCGCAGCAGTGCCGCCGCGCGATCCTTGGGTGGAGTGCGCGCCCAGCCGGGGAAGGCCTGCTCGGCGGCGCTGACGGCTGCGTGCACCTGCGCGACCGATGCCTCGTGTACCGCGGCGATCTGCGCGCCCGAGGCGGCATCGAGCACCGGCTCCGGGGCCGCTTGGCCCTCGACCAGGCGGCCACCGATCAACAACTGCGTCTGCATGACTTCACTCCTTCGCCGCGTGGCCGCGTGCGCCGGCCTTGCCGCGCCCCGCCGGCCCCTTATATTATTATAGCCATAATATTACCCTCCTGCGCGCGCCGCGGAAGGCGAGGTGCCCATGAACTCCGACGTCATCATTACCTGTGCCATCACCGGCGATGACACCAAGGTTACCAAGAGTCCACACTGCCCGATCACTCCCGAGCAGATCGCGGCCTCCGCGGTCGAGGCCGCCCGTGCCGGAGCGGCAATCGTGCACATTCACGTACGCGATCCGGAAACCGGCGCCTTCAGCATGGCGACCCGCCACTACCGCGAGGTGGTCAGGTGCATCCGCGAGAGCAACGTCGACGTGCTGGTGAACCTCACCTGCGGCATGGGGGGGTACATCTACATCGGGAAGGAAGGGCTCAAGGATACCCCCGCCACCGGCAGCGACTTCGTCACCCAGGAGGAGCGCATGCGGCACGTCATCGAGCTGTGCGAGGAGGGCCGTTACCGCCCTGATATCGCCACGCTCGACTGCGGCACCCTCAATTTCGGCGACGTCAATCGTGCCTATGTGTCGACGCCCGATTACTGCCGCAAGGGCGCCGCGATCCTGCGTGACCTCGGCGTCAAGGTGGAGCTCGAGATCTTCGACACCGGCAATCTCTGGTTCGTGAAGCAGCTGATCAAGGAAGGCCTGGTTCCGGCTCCCGCCATGATCCAGCTGTGCACCGGCATCCCCTGGGGTGTGCCCGCGGACACGGGTCACCTGCTCGCCATGGTGAACTACCTGCCGTCCGATTGCGTGTGGACTTCCTTCGCGGTGAGCCGCATGCAGATGCCGTGGGTCGCGCAGTCGGTGCTGCTCGGCGGCAACGTGCGCGTCGGGCTCGAGGACAATCTGTACCTCAGCAAGGGCGTGTACGCGAGCAACGCGCAGCTGGTGCAGAAGGCCCGCACGATCATCGAGGCCATGGGAGCGCGCATCGTTACGCCGGCGCAGGCGCGCGAGCGGTTGCGGCTGCACTGACGTGGCGGGCATTCCCATCTACCAGACGGCGATCTGCCCGGAATGGATCGACTACAACGGCCACCTGCAGGATGCCTACTACGCACTGATCATCAGTAAGGCGACCGATGCACTGATGGATCGCGTAGGCCTCGACGCCGCTTATCGCGCGCGCACGGCCTGCACGCTCTACACCGTGGAGATGCACCTGCACTTTCTGCAGGAGGTGAAGCAGGCCGACACCGCGGTGGTCAACGTCCGCCTGCTCGGGGTCGACCAGAAACGCATGCACACGGCCTTCGAGATCGAGCGCGCCGGTCATCCTGAGGTGGCGGCCACCGCGGAGGTGATGCTGCTGCACGTGCACCAGGAGGCGCACCGGGTGAGAAGCGCGCCGTTTCCACCGGAGGTTGCCGCACGGCTCGCGGAGCTGGCGGCCGCGAGCGCCCGGCTCGCCGCCGCCGGCCCCGGTTCACGGCGCATCGAGCTGCGCGCGCAACGCACTGCCTCATGAACCGCTCTGCCATGCAGCGCCTGCTCGCGCCGCGGACGCTGGCGCTGATCGGCGGCGCCTGGGCCGATGCCGCGCTCGCCGCCAGCCGCGTGATCGGCTACGCGGGCGAACTCTGGCGCATTCACCCGACCCGACCCTCCTGCGGCACTGAGCGTTATTATCGCTCGGTCGACGATCTGCCCGCGGCGCCCGACGCCGCCTTCGTCGCCGCGCCCAACCGGGACGTGCCCGCCATCGCCGCCGCGCTCGCTCGACGCGGGGCAGGCGGCTTCGTGTGCTTCGCGGCGGGTTTCTCCGAGACCGCGACCGAGGAAGGCCGGCGCCTCACCGAGGAGCTGCTCACCAGCGCCGGTGCGTTGCCGTTCTTCGGCCCCAACTGCTATGGGTTCGTCAATTTCTTCGACGGCGCAGCGCTCTGGCCCGACCAGGTCGTAGGTGAGCGGCGCGAGCGCGGCGTCGCGCTCATCTGCCAGAGCGGCACGCTGGCGCTCAACCTGCTCTACAACGACCGCTCGCTGCCCATCGGCTACGTCCTCACCGTCGGTAATCAGACGCGGCTCGCGGCCGAGGATCTGCTCGACCTGCTCTGTGCCGATGAGCGCGTCACGGCGTTCGGGCTCTATCTCGAGGGCATCAAGGATGCGCCGCGCTTTGCTCAGGCGGCGGCGCGCGCCCGTGCCGCCGGCAAGCCGATCGCGCTGGTCAAGACCGGCCGGACCGAGGCTGCCACCCGCACGGTGGCGACGCACACCGGCGCACTCGCCGGCGCCGATGCCGCCTTCGATGCCTTCTGCGCCCAGGCCGGCGTGGCGCGCTGCGAGTCGCTGGCGACGCTGTGCGAAACGCTCAAGATCTTCCATGCCGGCGGGCCGCTCGGCGGGCGGCGCGTGCTGGCCATGGGCGCCTCGGGGGGTGACATGGCGATGACCGCCGATGCGGCGCGGGACCTCGGACTCAACTTCGCGCCGATTCCGACCGCGGCGGCGGCCAACCTGCAGGAGATCCTCTCGGACCGCGTGCATATCTCCAATCCGTTCGATTTCCACACGCACGTGTGGTTCGATTACCCGCGCCAGCGCGCCATGTTCAGCACGGCGCTGCGCGCCGGGTACGACGCGGTCGCGTTCCAGCTCGACTGCCCGCCCGAGAACCGCGCCGACGATTCGACCTACGTGCGCGCCATCGAGGAATTCGCGGCTGCGCTGCCGGGCGCTGCGAGCCGCGCCGTGCTCATCTCCTCACTCCCTGAATCGATGTCGGCCGCCACCCGCGAGAGATGTCTCGCGGCGGGCGTGGTGCCGCTGCAGGGTCAGCGCGAAGCGCTCGAGGCTCTCGATCTGGCCGGCGCAGTCGGCGAGACCTGGAAGCGCGGCGGCGGCGTCGAGCTGCGCCGCCCGGGCGCCCTACCAGCCCCCGCACACTCGCTCGGCGAGCACCAGGCCAAACTGGCACTTGCCGCCTTCGGGGTACCGGTGCCGCGCGCGCGGCTGGTGCCCGTGGCAGAGGCCGCCACGGCCGCGCAGGCGCTCGGCTTTCCGGTGGTAATCAAGGCAGCCGGTGCGGGTCTCGAGCACAAGTCCGACGTGGGCGGCGTCGTGCTCAACGTGCGCACCGCCGACGAGGCCGTGACGGCGGCGAAGCGCCTGTCCGCGCTGTCGGATACGCTGCTGGTCGAGGAGATGATCCGCGACGGCGTGGCCGAGATCCTGGTCGGCGTCACCGTTGATCCGCAGTTCGGCCAAATGCTGGTGCTCGGCGCGGGCGGTGTGCTGACTGAACTGCTGCGCGACAGCGTCACGCTGCTGCCGCCGTTCACCGCCGAGGGTATCACCGCGGCACTGGGAACGCTGCGCGTGGCGCGACTGCTCACCGGCTACCGCGGCCGGCCGCGGGCCGATGTGGCGGCGCTCATCGAGGCGGCGCTCGCCTGCTCACGCTACGCCGCGGCCAACGTCGAGCGCCTGGCGGAACTCGACCTCAACCCCGTCATCGTGCGGCCACAGGGGCTGGGCGCGGTGGCGGTCGACGCATTGATTCGCCTCGCATAAGGAGCATTGGTATGTCCGCAGGCATCTCCCCAGGCTTCTCCGCGGGCGTCAGGACCGCCGTCGAGGGTCCGATTCTCGAGGTCACGCTCGACCGCCCGAAGGCGAACGCCATCGATCTCGCCGCCAGCCGGCGGCTGAACGAGGTCTTCACCGCTTTTCGCGACGATCCGGCGCTGCGCATCGCGATCGTGACGGGCGCCGGCGAGCGGTTCTTCTCGCCGGGGTGGGACCTCAAGGGCGCAGCGACCAACGAGGAATCGGACGAGGACTGGGGCGCGGGCGGCTTCGGCGGCCTCAATTACCCGCGTAACCTCGACAAGCCGCTGATCGCAGCGGTCAACGGCATCGCCTGCGGTGGCGGCATGGAGATCGTGCTGGGCACCGACATCATCGTCATGGAGGAGCACGCCCGATTCGCACTGCCCGAGATCAACGTCGGGGTGCTCGCCGACGCCGGAACCATCAAGCTGCGCCGCCGCATTCCTTACCACGTCGCGGTGGAGTTCCTCATGACCGGTCGCTGGATGGACGCGGCGGAGGCCAAGCACTGGGGCCTCGCCAACCACGTTGTTCCCAAGGGCCAGGCGCTCGCCAAGGCGCGCGAGATCGCACGCCAGCTCGCCGAGGGCCCGCCGCTGCTGTTCCCGGCCATCAAGCAGCTGCTGCGGCATACGGAGATGGTCGCCGAGCACCCCGCGTTCGAGCTGCACGACAGCCTCTCCGCGGTGCAGAAGGTGCTGCGCTCGGAGGACCTCAAGGAAGGCGCGCGCGCCTTCGCCGAGAAGCGCAAGCCCAACTGGAAGGGCCGCTGAGCGCGGGGCGCGAGGCGCGCCCCCAGGGACGCGCGGCGGTCAGCCGCCCAGCGGCCGCAGCAGCGCGCGCGAAATGATGTGACGCTGCACCTCGCTGGTGCCCTCCCAGATACGCTCGATGCGCGCGTCACGCCAGATCCGCTCGAGCGGCAGCTCGGTCATGAGTCCCATGCCGCCGTGGATCTGCAGCGCCTCGTCCGCCACCATCGCCAGCATCTCGGTTGCCTTGAGCTTGGCGATCGCCATGTCGCTGTCGGTCGCGGTCTTCTGGTCGAGCTTCCAGGCTCCCTCGAGGGTCAGCAGCTCCGCGGCGCGCAGCTCGACGGCCATGTCGGCGAGCTTGAATGACACGCCCTGGAACTTGCCGATCTGCTGCCCGAACTGCACCCGATCCACCGCCCACTGCTTGGCGCACTCGAGCGCACGCTCCGCGCGCCCGAGGCAGTTGGCCGCCACCTGCAGGCGGGTCGCGCCGAGCCAGGTATTGGCAACCTCGAAGCCGCGGTGCACCTCGCCGAGCACCGCCGAACGCGGCAGCCGGCAGTCCGTGAACTGCAGGATGCTGTTGTTGTAGCCGCGGTGTGAAACGTTGCGATAGCCGGGCAGCACCTCGAATCCCGGGGTGCCCTTGTCGACCAGGAAGGCGGTGATCAGCTTGCGCTTGCCGCGCGGGGACTCCTCCTCGCCGCTGGCCGCGAACAGGATCACGAAGTCGGCATGATCGGCGTGACTGATGAAGTGCTTGGTGCCGTTGATGATGAAGTCTCCGCCCTGCTGCACCGCGCTGGCCTTCATGCTGCGCAGGTCCGAGCCCGCCTGCGGCTCGGTCATCGCCAGACACTCGACGCGCTCGCCGCGCACCGCGGGCAGCAGATAGCGTTCGCGCTGCTCGCCCTCGCACGCCAGCAGGATGTTGGACGGGCGTCCCACGCAGGCGAACTGCAGTATGTAGCTGGTGTAGCCGAGTTCCTTCTCGTACAGGATCCAGCTCACCGTATCGAGGCCGGCGCCGCCCACCGCGGTCGGCATGTTGGCGGCATAGAGTCCGGCGTCGATGGCCTTGGCCTTGAGCTGTTGCCGCAACTCCTCGCGCAGCACGCCGGTGTCCTCGACCTCGCGCTCGTGCGGCACCAGCTCCTGGCGCACGAAATCATGCGTCGTCTTCACGATCAGCTGCTGTTCTTCGGTGAGGGCAAAGTCCATTACATCTCCTCAGGCGGTTGCCTTGCGGGTCTTCTTGACGGCCCCGGTGCTCGCCTCGCCCTGCGCCCAGGCATGCAGCAGCTCGAGCTGCAGCCGCAGTTGCCCGATCTGGCGCGCCGCGGGCCAGTCGCCGCGACTCGCCACGGTGCTCGCCGTGACGCCGTTGATGAAGGTGACCACCGAGTGCAGCACCTGCTCACGCGTCGCGGGCGGCCAGTCGCGCCACTCGGACCAGCCGCGCGCCAGACAGCGCTCGAACAGGCGCAGGTATTCGCGGTGCAGCCAGGCGTTGATGCGCTTCAGACGCTTGTCCGCCGGCATCTGTCCCCAGAACGCAAGATAGAAGGCGCACTCGATGTAACGGGTCTCATCGACCGGCAGCGCCTCGGTGAGCAGTGCCAGCAGATCCGGCTGGCCCTCGCTGCCGCTCGGTGTGAGCCGCTGCTCGATGCGCCGCAGGATGAGCCGCAGCGCGGCGACGATGATGTCCTGCTTGCTATCGAAGTAGTGCGCCACCATCCCGGTGGTGTAACCCGCCTCGCGCGCGATGCGCACGATGGTGGCCTGATCGAAGCCGTGCTGCGCCACCACGCGGCAGGCCACCAGCGCGATCTCCTCGCGCCGCTGGTCGTGGTTGACGATCTTGGGCATGGAGCTCCCGGCGGGCGTGCGACTTCAGCGAGTCGCCGCCTGGATGCCGGCCAGACGCTCGCGCAGCGCGGCGTCCAGCGGCGCGGCCTTGCCGGTCGCGGTGTTCACGTGCACGTACAGCTGTTCCGCCGTGGCGACCAGCGCATCGTCACGGCTGCGGTGCAGGCTGTGGAACAGCCGCACCCGTTGGTCATCGACTTCCAGCACCCGGGTGGTCACATAGAGCGCCTCCTGCGAGCGGGCCTGCGCGTGATGGGTGACGCGCGTCTCGGCGGTATACAGCGCGCGGCCCGACTGGCGATAGCCGTCATCGACGCCGGCGTACCTGAACAGGGCGTCGGTGGCATCGCCGAACACCTGCAGGTAGCGCGAGTCGGTCATGTGGCCGTGATAGTCGATCCACTCGGGCCGCACCCGGGTCTCGAGCAGCCGCAGCGGGCCGCCGCCGGCGCCGCCGATGCGTGCGCGCGCCGCCGCGGCGGAGGACTCGTACAGTCGCTGCTCGAGCGCGCGCAGTGTCGCCCCGGCGCCGATGTTGTACTCGCGCAGCACCTGCTGGATCGCTACCAGGTAGTCGTCCCGCAGGCGCTCGAGCTCGCGGATCGAGCGGCCGGCGGCCTGGGCCTGGGTGCCCGTGACCATTTTGTCGATCAGCGACTCGGTCAGCTCCGGCGCCTCGAGCTTGGTCCACGGCCACTTCAGGCACGGCCCGAACTGCCGCAGCATGTGTCGCATGCCCGTCTCGCCGCCGGCGAGGTGGTAAATGAGGTTGGTGCCCATTGCCGCCCAGCGCAGTCCCGGCCCGTACACGATTGAGTCGTCGAGCTCGCCGGTGGTGGCGACGTCCTCATTCACCATGTGGAGGATCTCGCGCCACAGTGCCTCCTGCAGCCGATCGGTGAGATGCCCCGGCACCTCGCGGCGCAGCGTGAGCGGATGCATGCCGATGTAGCTGAAGAAGCGCGCCGCCGCCGCGATCGCCGCCGGCGCGGTCTGGCGGCCGCCCACCAGCTCCACCAGCGGCAGCAGGTACACGGGATTGAACGGATGCGCGACCAACAGCCGATGCGGTGCGGTCATGTCGCGCTGCAGGTCGGTCGGCATGAGACCCGAGGTGCTGGAGGCGATCACGACGTCGGCCGGGGCGTGGCGGCTCACCTCCGCGAGCACCCGCTGCTTCAGCTCGAGCTGTTCGGGAATGTTCTCCTGGATGAAATCCGCCTGGCGCGCCATCACCGCCACGTCGGTGGTGAAGGACAGCTTGCCCTTCGGCGGCAGCGGCGCGAACGTGAGCCGTGCCAGCGCTCCTTCGGCGTTGGCGACCGCACCGCGCAGCCACGCTTCCATCTCCGGCTTGGTGTCCGCCGCCACGACATCGATGCCGAAGTGCAGCGCGCGCGCCGCCCAGCCGCCACCGATCACTCCGGTCCCGAGAAGTCCGAGCGTGCGCACCTGTCTCATGATCGCGTCCCGTCCGTTGCGCGCACCGCCGCCCTGCAGCGGGGCGCGCCGCGGCGTCATCTTTTTAATGTCGTCGTTATAATATAATAAAGCGGCGCCCGACGCACCGTCCCGACGCTCGCCGCAGCGCTCGCGGCCGGCCTTGAGGGGCGCCGTCGGTTTGCGGGACAATCCCGCGGCCCGGGATCTCAATAACCATGAGGAGGCACCATGAGCTTGCTAGACGGATTGCTCGGCGGCGCGGTCGGAGCGGAAATGGCCACCGTGGTGAATTCCTTCATTCAGCAGCATGGCGGCGTTCAGGGGATCGTCACGCAACTTGAGCAGCAGGGTCTGGGTGCCACGGCGCGCTCGTGGGTCTCGAGCGGCCCGAACCAGGCGATCTCGGCAGCACAGATCAGCCAGGTGTTCAGCAGCGGCGTGCTCGGTCAGCTGGCGGCCAAGGCCGGCATGAATCCGCAGGAGCTGGCCGGCAAGCTGGCGCAGGCTCTTCCCGCCGCGATCGACAAGCTGACTCCGGGCGGGACGATTCCGACCAAGACCGCATAGCCGTCGCGGGCCGCGCGTCGGCAGGCCGGGCGCGCGCTAACCGGCGCTGCGCCGGCTTGCCGCCGGCAGATCCTGCTCGCAGAAGCGCCGCAGCCGCGCGCACGCCTCATCGAGCGTGGCCTCGTCGGTGGCAAAGCAGACACGCACGCAGCCGGCCGCGCCCTGCCCGAACGCCGCGCCATCCATTACCGAGACCCGCTGCGCGGCGTACAAGCCGCGCATGAACTCGCCCCCGGACAGGCCCGTGGCCGTGACGTCGATCAGCATGAACATGCCCGCCTCGGGCACGATCGCCCGCAGGCCGGCGATGGTGCGGATGCCTTGCGCGAAGCGCTGCTGGCGCGTGGCGCAATAGGCGCGGATACGGGCCTCGGCCTCGGGCGCCAGGGCGAGTGCGGTCAAGGCCGCTTCCTGGATGAATCCCGGCAGGCCGAACAGCATGCTCATGGCCAGATGCTCGGCGTGCACCGCGAGCTCCCGCGGGCCCACCAGCCAGCCGGCGCGCCAGCCGGTCATGGCATGTGACTTGGAAAGACTCCCGAGCGTCACGACGTGCTCGGGCAATTGCGCGGCGAGGCTCGGTACGCGCCCACCGGGAGCAAGTCCCGCGTAAACCTCGTCCGCCACCAGCCACAGATCGTGGCGGCGCGCCAGTTGGGCGATGAACTCCAGCTCCTGCTCGTTCAGCACCATCCCGCTGGGATTGTTCGGGCTCGCCCACAGGATCGCCCGGGTGCGCGATGTGACCGCCGCAGCCAGTGCAGCGAGGTCCGGCCGCCAGGTGGCGCTCGTCGGTACGCGCACCAGGCGTGCTCCCGAGACTTCGATGGTGGCCGGATAAGTCGGGTACAGCGGCTCGAAGGTGATGAACTCGTCGCCGGAACCTGCCAAGCACAGCGAAGCGACGAACAGTGCGTTTTGCGCGCCGGCGCAGTACACCACGTTCTGGGCGTCCACCGGCTGACCGCAGCGCGCCCGGTGCGCGCGCGCAATCGCCTCGCGCAGCGCCAGTCGTCCGGCGGCGGTCACGTAGTGGGTGTCCCCGCTCCGCAGCTGCGCAATGGCGCGTTCGATCACCGGCGCAGGCGTCTCCAGATCCGGATCGCCGACGCTCAGGATGATGACGTTGTCGCCGCGCTCGCGGGCCGCTACCGCCTCGTAGTGCGTCAGCCAGGCGGCGGTGCCCTCACCGCCGATGCGATGGACGAGTGGCGAGAACTTCACGTACTTACTGTGCGTGGCCGGTGCTAACATTTCAAGCGCATGAGCGCGCTTCCCTGGACGGTCGGACGCTACGTTGTCGAGACACTCGCCGCCAACGGCATCGACACCGTGTTCGGCATCCCCGGGGTGCATAACATCGAGCTGTATCGCGGCCTCGAGCTGGCAGGCGTGCGGCACGTGCTGGTGCGCCACGAGCAGAGCGCCGCCTTCGCCGCCGACGGTTATGCCCGCGCCAGCGGACAGCCTGCCGCGGCGTTCGTCATCTCCGGTCCCGGATGCACCAACGCCCTCACCGCAGTCGCGCAGGCCTACTCGGATTCGGTGCCGCTGCTGCTGGTAGCGAGCACTCCGGCCCGCGCCACCCTCGGCCGGGGCTGGGGCGTGCTGCACGAGCTCGCGGACCAGCGCGCGCTCCTCGAGAGCGTCACCGGATTCGCCGGCAGTGCGCGCAGCGACACGCAGCTGCGCGATCAGCTGCGCGCCGCGTTCGCCGCCATGTGCGCGGCGCGGCCGCGGCCGGCGTACGTCGACATTCCGCTCGATCTGCTGGCCGAGCCGACGGCGCTGCGACCGGAGACCTTCGCCCGCGCCACCCCCGCCGTCGCCCCGCCGCGCGCGGCCATCGAGTCGGCGCTCACGCTACTCGCCAGCGCCAGGCGGCCGCTGATCATCGCCGGCGGCGGCGCGCGCGCGGCCGGAGCGGCGCTGCGGCAACTGGTCGAGGCGCTCGATGGCTACATCGTCACGACCGTCGCCGGCAAGGGCGTCGTGGCCGAGAGTCACCCCGCCAGTCTCGGGGCCAGCCTGCCCTTTGCCGCAACCCAGGAGCGGGTAGCGGCCGCCGATGTGGTGGTCGCGGCCGGTAGCGAATTGTCCGAAACCGACGTCTACACGACGACACGGCTGCCGATCAACGGCCATCTGGTGCGCATCGACGTCGATGAGCGCAAGCTCGCTGATCACTATGCCGCGGGCGTCACTGTGCACGGCGATGCCGCGCGCAGCCTCGAGCTGCTCGCGCGGGGCACCGCCGCCCGCAGCGGCTGGCGCAGCGCGCAGGGCAGCGGTGCGGTGCACCGCGCGCGCATCGATGCGCAACTCGCTGCCGGTGCCCGGGTTGCCCTCAGCGCGCTGCGTGCGCTGCGTGCCAGCCTGCCGACCGAAGGCGTGATCTTCAGCGACATGACACAGATCGCCTACCTCGGCAACTATGCGTTTGCTGCCGAGCGGCCCGGCCTGTGGTTCCATCCTTGCGGCTACGGTGCGCTCGGCTTTGCATTGCCCGCCGCCGTGGGCGCGCGCATCGCGCAGCCGCAGCGCCCGGTGGTCGCACTCGCCGGGGACTTCGGCGTGCAGTTCACGCTGCAGGAATTGCTGACCGCGGTCGAGCTCGACCTCACCCTGCCGGTCGTCGTGTGGAACAACGGCGCGCTCGGTCAGATCCGCGACGACATGTGCGCCGCCGGCATCGCACCGATCGGCGTGGTGGCACGGAATCCGGACTTCATCGCGCTCGCCCACGCCTGCGGGGCGGCCGGCGTACGCGTGCATGGCGCGGGCGCGCTCGCCGAGGCACTTGGGGCCGCGCTCGCGCGCCCGGGACCGACGCTGCTGGAGGCGGTGGCCGCGGACTTCCGCGCCTCGTGAGCGGCCAACCGGGGGTGCCGGCGGCGCGCTCGCTCTTCGGCACGCGCAGCCGCACCGCCATCCAGTTGGCCTTCGCGGTCATTTACCTGGTATGGGGTGTCAGCTATGCCGTGAACCGGATCATGGCGCTCGCGCTGCCGCCGCTGCTCGCTGCCGGAGTGCGTTTCGCGCTCGCCGGTTCACTGCTCACGGTGATCGCGCGCACGCGCCGCCTGAGCTGGCCGAACCACCGGCGCGACTGGCGCTCGATCGCCACCGCCGCCCTGCTGGGGGTGGTTCTCGCCAACGGCCTCAGTGTGCTCGCGCTGCAGCACATCGCCTCGAACCAGGCGGCGCTCATCAATGCGAGCTCGGCGTTCTGGATCGCCTGGCTCGGCCGGTACGGGCGCCGGGCCAGCCCGGTCAGCCGGCGCACCTGGGCGGGCCTGGTCGTGGGATTCGCCGGCGTCGCGCTGCTGCTCACCGCGCGCGGATTCGGCGCCGGCACGCACGTCGGCTGGCAGCTGATGGTGTTTGCCGCCACGCTGTGCTGGGCGCTCGCCACCACGGTGATCCGCGAGTCGCAAACCGAGTGCGATCCGCTGGTGTTCACCGCCTGCTACCTGCTGCTGGGCGGTGGATTGCTGGCGGCAACGGGCCTGGCGTCGGGCGATGCGGCACGCTGGGAATGGTCCGCCAGCGGTCTCACGGCGATCGTGTTCCTGGCGATCTTCAGCTCGACCTGCGGATTCGTGGCGTATACCTATCTGGTGGTCCACGAGACGCCCTCGCGGATCGGCACCTACGCGTACGTGAACCCGCTGATCGCGGTCCTGACCGGCTGGCTGCTGCTCGGTGAGCGCCTCGAGGGAATGCAGATCACGGCCGCCGTCATCATCTTTGCCGGCGTGATTCTGGTCAGGAACCTGCGCATCCTGCCGCGGCGGGCGCGCCGCACGCGCCGTTCCTGAGCGCGCGCTGCTGCGGCTAGTCCTCGAGCAGGCTCTTGAGTTTCCTCAGCGCCGTCTTCCAGCTCGCGCGCACCGGCTCGACCTCGCCCTTGCTCGCGAGCCGGCTTACCTGCACGGCGATCTGGCTGCGGCCGCGGCCGCGGGCGTAGAAACCGATGTCGACCCGCCTCCCCTGCTTCCAGCGGCCGCGAAGGTACTTGTCCTTGGTGTGGGAGGAGGGCTCGAATGCGCCGGCCGGGAACCACTTGCGCCGCTCGCCGGCGCGCGCCGTCACCTCGTACAGGTGCGGCAGCCGCGCGGAGAGCGTCCTGGAGATCGCCACCGAGAAGCCCTCGGGCCCCTGGTGCCGCGCACGCAGGCCGCGCGCGCGCTCGTACTCCACCGTCACCATCTGGCTCCACCAGTCAGGCAGGCGATGCTTCCTCGAGAGCAGCTGCGCGATCTCGCGGTGCGCGAGCTTCTGCGCCCCGAGCCGGTCGAGCACGCCGAACCAGCCCGCCCAGTCCCGGCCGGTGCGCGCGCGGACGGCGGCATCGCTCATTGAGGGTACGTAGCGCTCCCTCATCTCAGGCGCTTCCAGTCGCGCAGAATCTCGCGTGCGGCGTTGTGTCCCGGGATCCCCGAGACGCCGCCTCCGGGGTGTGTCGAGGATCCGCACTGGAACAGGCCGCGGATCGGCGTGCGGTAATCGGCGCAGTGCGGCGCCGGGCGCTGCCAGAAGAGCTGATCCACACTGAGCTCGCCGTGGAAGATATGGCCCTGCGGCAGTCCGACGATGCGCTCGAGGTCCGGCGGCACCAGCAGCTCCACGTCGATGATCTGCTGCGCGAAGCCCGGCGCCATCTCTTCCAACACCGCCAGCGCGGCGCGCTGCAGGCCCGGCTTCTCCTGTGACCAGTCGCCGCTCTTGAGCGTATACGGGGCATGGCCGCCGAACACGTTGATGACGTGCTTCCCCGGCGGCGCCAGTGAGTCATCGACGATGGTCGGCACGACCGGGGTCAGGAACGGCTGCCGCGAGTAGCTGCCGTACTTGGCGTCGTCATAGGCGCGCTCCAGGTAGTCGATGCCGGGCGCGAGGTGTACGTAGGTCGGATAGCTGAATCCGGCCTTCGACGGATCGAAGGCGCGGTATTGCGGCGGCCGCTCGGCGGCGATGTTCATCTTGAACGCGCTCGAGAACGTCCGGAAGGCATCGATCTCCGCCAGCAAATCCGCCGGCAGGTGCTCCGGCCTCAGCAGCTGCCGGAACAGGGTCTTCGCGTTGGCATTCGAGGCCACCGCGGTGGCCGTGAACTGACGGCCGTCGCTGGTGCGCACGCCGGTGACCGCGCCGTTGCTCACGAGCACCTCCGCCACCGGGGCGTTCGTCATCACCTCCATCCTGAACCGCGCGCCTGAGCGCGCGATAGCCTGCGTAATGGCGCCCATGCCGCCGCGTATGAACCCCCAGCCGCCCGCGCCGGCATGCTCACCCATCAAGTGGTGCAGGATCACGTAGGCCGTGCCGGGAGAGCGCGGACCGGCGAACGTGCCGATGCACGCGTAGTACCCAAGCAGCGACTTGATCACATCGCTCTCAAACCACACCGACAGATAGTCGTAGGCGCTCTGCGTCAGCAGATCGATGAGCCGGTACATACGATCGCCGATCGAGCGCTGCCGCCACAGGAGGCCTGCCGTGTCGCGGAAGTTCTTCCAGCGCCGGCGCGTGGGGTCGACGGGCGTCTCGAACAGCAGGCCGCGCACGAGACGTGCCGCCTCGTCCAGATGGCGCGTGAATTCCGGATAGACCTCGGCGTCACGGCGTGAGAAGCGCGCGAATTCCGCCTGCGTCCGGCGCAGGTCGTCGCTGTAGACGATGTAGGCGTCGCCTCCCAGCGGGCAGAACAGGTCATTGGCCGGCAGAACCTGCAGACCGTGGGCACCGAGCTCGAGCTCGCGGATGACCCGCGGATGCAGCAGGCTCATGACGTAGGAGAACCGCGAGGCGCGGAACCCCGGGGCGAACTCCTCGGTGACCGCGGCACCGCCCACGATTTCGCGACGCTCCAGCACCAGCGTCCTCAGCCCGGCCTTCGCCAGGTAGGC
>DASPPI010000162.1:0-23123 GCA_035625615.1 Steroidobacteraceae bacterium
TTCCTCTTCAAGCGCACCGCGCGCGAGGCGGCGCTGCGCCACAAGATGTATGCCACCTTCATGGCGAAGCCGCACGCCAAGGAACCGGGCAGCGCCATGCACATCCACCAGAGCGTGGTGGACGTCAAGACGCGCAAGAACATCTTCAGCAACCCCGACGGCACGCCCTCGGCGCTGTTCTTCGCGCACATCGGCGGACTGCAGAAGTACCTGCCGGCCGCCATGGCACTGTTCTGCGCCAACGTGAACTCCTACCGGCGTCTGACGCGCTACCTGTCGGCGCCCATCAACGTGCACTGGGGCTACGACAACCGCACGGCCGGGCTGCGCGTGCCCATGTCCGATGCGCAGGCGCGCCGCGTCGAGAACCGTGTCGGCGGGGCGGACGCCAACCCCTACATCGCCATCGCCGCCTCACTCGCCTGCGGCTACCTCGGCATGATCGAGGGCGCGCAGCCGTCGGATCCGATCGTCGGCAGCGCGCACGACCTGCCGTTCGGGCTGCCACGCTCGCTCGATGAGGCGTTGCGGGAGCTGCGCGACTGCGAGCCGCTGGTGAAGCTGCTCGGCGAGCCGTTCATCGAGGCCTTCACCATCGTCAAGCAGGCCGAGTACGAGGTGTTCCTGCAGGTCATCAGCTCCTGGGAGCGCGAGCACCTGCTGCTCAACGTGTGACGGGTGGGCTGGCGGGTCGGGCCGACCGCCCGGGCGCAACACTGATGCGCCGGCGGCAGAGCTGATGCAGCAACCGCCCGGGTTTTGCGGGCCGCCACTGCCCGCAAGGGTTCAGTGAAATTTCCAGCCGATCCAGCCGTACTGCCACGCCACGGAGATCTCCTTGTAGTTGCCTCCGTAACGGATGTAGGCGCCGTCGCTGACGGCGAACTTGATCGATTGGCGCTTGGTGAGCGGAACGGAAGCCGTGAGGCCGACACGCGAGCTCTTCTGGTTGGTCGACGGATTCTCGACGCCATTGAGGCTGGTCGCTCCGCCCCACCAGTAGTTCGCGTCGAGCGAAACCCACAACCGCTGCGCGAAGTCGTAGCTGATGTGTCCCTCGATGGCCCCGACGTCGTTCTCGGTCTGGTACTGCGTGCCGGGGAAGAACTGGTTGTGGGAGAAGAACTCGGAGTCTTTCGTGTAGAACCAACCGCCGGCATAGAAGTCTACCACCCAGTTCCCCCAGCGCTCGGAGTAGCCCAGCTCCGGCTTGAATGCCCAGCGATTGCTTCCCCAGTTGATCAGCCTGGTCTCGTCGTATTGTCCGGTCGGGGCGGTGACCGTGAGACTCGCTCCGAGCAGCACGTCCTGGCGCCACTTCTGGAATTCCTGCGGCTCCATCGCCGGTCCGCCGATCAGGTTCACGGAGACCCGGACCGCCGAATCGAGAAAGCCGGAGCGGTGCGCGCTCTTGGGCGCATCGATCACGGTGCCCTCGAAGTCGCCGATGCCGTATGGCACCACGGCCGTGACGTTGGCAGAGCGGCCGAGGACACCAAAGGCATGATAGTAGGAGAGCGCCGGTACATTGACGTCCGCGTGCGCCCCGGTGATGGGCACGGCGCCATTGAACTGCAGACTGCCGTCGAGATACGTGTCCTGAACGATGATCGCATTTGCATCGACCGGCGTGATGACGTACGCGCGGGGAGCGAGGCTCTGGGCCCGCGCCGTGTGAGCCGTGCACAACCCCAGGCAGATGAGCACCCCGAGGCGGGCGCAGCCGGATCCCCTGCGGCGTCGCGGTAGCGTCCGGCCGTCGCGCCGGCGCTGCGCGGCGTGGGTGGCGAGACTGCGGCGAACCAGCGCCACAAAGCTGGCCTGCTCGGCGCGCGTGCTGACCCGGAATCGCTGGTACTCGATCAGCTGCGGCTTGAGGTCCGCGAAGATACCCGCCGGATCGTCGTGAAAATGCAGGTACGCCCGGGATCCGACGTAGAACACGCCGGGACGGCGCTCGCAAAGGACCGGCAGGCCTCGCAGCTGCTGCAGCAGCGGCGCGAGCATCGCCAGAGTGTCCGGGCCTGCGTGCTTCACGAGCGAACTCCAGCCGGGTGAATGGCAGTCTCGCGGGGCCGCTATAAGCTAACTGCACCGGCTGCTATAAACTAGCTGCCCGAGCGAAAACCGAAGAACACACGTGCGCCGCGCTCTCCGATGCCTCCGCGCCAACGCCGCAGCCCTGACGGCGCTGCTGGCCGCTTGCCCGGGATGCTCCGGTCCGGGCGCGCATGGCGGCGCCGGGACGGCCAATGCCGCGACGACGTCGGAGAAGGTACTCAACGTCTATAACTGGTCCGACTACATCCAGCCGACGGTCATCGCCGACTTCGAGAAGGAATACGGTATCCGCGTCAACTACGACGTGTTCGATTCCAACGAGGTGCTCGAAACCAAGCTCCTCACCGGGCACACCAACTACGACATCGTCGCGCCCTCGGCGGCCTTTCTCGAGCGCCAGCTGCAGGCCGACATCTATCAGAAGCTCGACAAGTCGCTGCTGCCGAACCTGAAGAACGTCGATCCGGACGTGGCCCGCGCCATGGCGCGCTACGACCCGGGCAACCAGTACGCCGTCGACTATATGTGGATCACCTCGGGAGTCGGCTACAACGTCGCGGACATCCGCCAGCGCATGGCCGATGCTCCGGTCGACAGCTGGCGCATGCTGCTCGACCCGGCGGTCGTCGCCAGGTTCCAGGACTGCGGCGTGTCGATCCTGGACGCGCCCTCCGAGGTCGTGGGGACCGTGCTGCTGTTTCTCGGCCGCAACCCCAACAGCAACTCGGTCGAGGACCTGAAAGCGGCCGAGACCGTGCTGCACTCGATCCGCCCGTACATCCGCTACGTGGACTCCTCGCGCTACATCGACAACCTCGCCAACGGTGACATCTGCCTGGCCATGGGCTGGTCGGGTGACGTCAAACAGGCGCACGATCGCGCCCAGGAGGCCGGCAAGGGCGTCGACCTCGCGTATAGCATCCCGGAGGAAGGTGCGATCGCCAACTACGACACACTGGCGATCCCCGCCGATGCGCCGCACGTGAGGAATGCGCACCTGTTCATCGACTACCTGCTGCGCCCGGACATCGCCGCGCGGAACTCGAACCTGATCAAGTACGCCAACACGGTGCTGCCGGACATCCAGCCGCTCGATCCTTCCGTGCGCAGCGATCCGGGCGTCTACCCGCCGCCGCAGGTACGGGCGCGGCTGACGCCCGAGCGCCCGCGGCCGGCGAATTACCAGCGCCTGCTGACCCGCATGTGGACCCGCTTCAAGACCGGCAAGTGAGCCGGGGGCCGACTCCGGTAAGACTCCTATAAGATGAGTGCGATTCCTCAACAGCCGAGTGGACCGACCATGCCAGACAGCGCCGATGGCGCCTACGTGCGCATTGCCCATGTGACCAAGAAATTCGGCGACTTCGTGGCCGTCGACGACGTCTCGCTCGACATCCGCCGCGGCGAGATCTTCTGCCTGCTCGGGGGCTCGGGCTCGGGCAAGACGACACTGCTGCGCATGCTGGCGGGCTTCGAGCGCCTCAGCGCCGGAACGATCCACATCGACGGGGCCGACATGAGCACCATCCCGCCGTACGAGCGCCCGGTCAACATGATGTTCCAGTCCTATGCGCTGTTTCCCCACATGAGCGTCGAGAAAAACGTCGCCTTCGGTCTCGAGCAGGAGCATCTCGGGCGCGACGCCATCCGCCGCCAGGTGGGCGAGATCCTCGATATCGTCAGGATGGGGGGCCTCGGCGGCCGCAAGCCGCACCAGCTCTCCGGCGGCCAGCGCCAGCGCGTGGCGCTGGCGCGCGCGCTGGTGAAGCGCCCCAAGCTGCTGCTGCTCGATGAGCCGCTCGCCGCGCTCGACAAGAAGCTGCGCGAGCACACCCAGTTCGAGCTGCTGAACATCCAGCAGCGCCTGGGCGTCACCTTCATAGTGGTGACGCATGATCAGGAGGAGGCCATGACGCTCGGCCAGCGGCTCGGCGTCATGAACCATGGGCGCATCGCGCAGGTGGGCACGCCGTCGGACATCTACGAGTCGCCGGCGACGCGCTTCGTGGCCGACTTCATCGGCTCGGTCAACATGTTCGAGGGCCGGGTGAGCACCGAGGGCGCGGATTTCGTCGGCATCGACTGCGACGAGCTCGGCTGCCGGGTGCGCGCCGAGCGCGCGGTGCACTGCGGACCTGGCGCCACGGTGTGGACCGCGATCCGGCCGGAAAAAATCAGCATCAGCCGTCAGCCGCTGAGTGCGCCGAACGGGGCGGAGAACCTGGTGCGCGGCACGGTGCGCGAGATCGCCTACATGGGGGACATGTCGATCTACCTGGTGCAGATCGCTTCCGGAAAGATGCTGCGCGTGACGTTGCCCAATACCACACGCGGCACCGAGCGACCCATCGCCCGCGAGGAGAGCGTGTGGCTCTCCTGGCACGGCTCGAGCCCGGTGGTGCTGACCGAGTAGGGGATGGCGTGCGTCTGACGCAGTCCGCCGGGCGGCGACTGGTCACAGGGATCCCGACCCTGTGGCTGCTGGTGCTGTTCCTCGTGCCGTTCCTCATCGTGTTCCGCATCTCCTTTTCCGAGGTGCGGCTCGCCATCCCGCCGTACACGCCGCTGATCTCGTGGCGGCACGGCGCGCCCGAGCTCGAGCTGCACGGGTCGGCCTATGCGTTCCTGTTCACCGACCCGCTGTACGTCAGCTCCTACCTGTACTCCCTCAAGGTGGCCGCGATATCGACGCTGTGCTGCCTGCTCATCGGCTATCCGATGGCGTATGCCATCGCGCGCTCCGGCGCCGCCACGCGCTCGGTGCTGCTGATGCTGATCGTACTGCCCTTCTGGACATCGTTCCTGCTGCGCGTCTACGCCTGGATCGGCCTCCTGAAGAACAACGGCGTCATCAACAACGTGCTGCTGTACCTCGGCGTGATTCATCACCCGCTCGCGCTGCTGCAGACCGACTTCGCCGTCTACATCGGCATCGTCTACTCGTATCTGCCGTTCATGATCCTGCCGCTGTACGCCAACCTCGAGAAGCATGATGTCACGCTGCTCGAGGCCGCGGCGGACCTCGGTGCCCGTCCGCTGCGCGCCTTCCTCGCGATCACCCTGCCGCAGTCGTTTCCCGGAATCATCGCCGGGTCGCTGCTGGTATTCATTCCGGCGGTCGGCGAGTATGTGATCCCGACACTGCTCGGACGCACCGACCAGCTGATGATCGGTCGGGTGCTGTCGGACGAGTTCTTCGAGAACCGCGACTGGCCGGTGGCGAGCGCGGTGGCGATCGTGATCCTGCTGCTGCTGGTGATACCCATCATGCTGTTTCAGCGCCTCGAACGGCGCGAGCTCGAGGCCGCCAAGTGAGGTCGCGCGGACTGTTCGCACGCACCGCCCTCGTTGTGGGACTGGTGTTCCTGTACGTCCCGATCCTGTCGATGATCGTATTCTCGTTCAACAACTCGCGGCTGGTGACCGTGTGGGATGCGGCCCGCTCGCCGACGCTGCGCTGGTACGTCGCGCTGGTGCACAACCAGCAGATCCTGGCTGCCGCCTGGCTGTCGATCCGCATTGCCCTGGTGGCGGCGACCTGTGCCGTCGTGCTCGGTACGCTCGCCGGGATGGCGCTGGCACGCTTCGGCGCCTTTCGCGGCCGCCTGCTGCTCGCCGGCATGACGACCGCGCCGATCGTCATGCCGGAGGTCATTACCGGCTTGTCGCTGCTGCTGCTGTTCGTGGCGCTCGAGCAGCTCATCGGCTGGCCCAAGGGCGTCGGTGCGGTCACCATCGCGCTCGCGCACATCACCTTCTGCATGGCCTACGTCACCGTGGTGGTGCAATCGCGCCTGGCGGGCTTCGACGAGTCGCTGGAGGAGGCTGCGATGGACCTCGGCGCGCGCCCGGCGAAAGTGTTCCTGCGCATCACGCTGCCGCTCATCCTGCCGGCGATCGCCTCGGGGTGGCTACTGGCGTTTACCCTGTCGTGGGATGACCTGGTCATCACCCAGTTCGTCGCCGGCCCCGGATCGAGCACCTTGCCGATGGTGGTGTTCTCCAAGGTGCGCTTCGGCGTGACCCCGGACGTGAATGCGCTGGCGACCATCATGGTGCTGCTGGTCGCCACGGGTATCGCGATCTCCACGGTGTGGATGCGCTACCGCGAAAGGCGCCGCGAGCGCGACCTGCAGCTGGCAGCCGCCGCGAACCTGTAACCCCATGACCTCTGCGATACTGGGCATCGACGTCGGCGGATCCTCGGTCAAGGCCGGACTGGTCGACGCCCAGGCCGGACGACTGGTCGGGCCGCTGCTCTCCGTGCCCACGCCGCAGCCGGCCACCCCAAGGGCGCTGACGGCCGTGTTCGGCGAGCTCGCCGCGAGGCTTCCGGGCTCCGCCGGGCGGGTCGGCGTGGCATTTCCGAGTGTGATCAAGGGCGGTATCGCCTTTACCGCCGCTCACATCGATGCGGCCTGGATCGGGACCAACGGCGAGAGTCTCGCCGCCGGCGTACTCGGCCGGCCGGTGCTGTTCCTCAACGACGCCGACGCTGCCGGCATCGCTGAGATGCGCTTCGGCAGCGGCCGCGGCTGCACGGGCACCGTCATCATGCTCACCTTCGGCACCGGCATCGGCACCGCGCTGTTCACCGGCGGCAAGCTCTACCCGAACACCGAGCTCGGACACCTCGAGCTGCACGGCATGGATGCCGAGACCTGGGCGTCGGCGCAAGCGCGTACGGCCGAGCGGCTCGATTTCGCCGCCTGGATCGTGCGGGTGAACGATTACCTGTTGGCGATGCACCGGCTGTTCTGGCCCGACGTGTTCATCCTCGGCGGTGCCGTCAGCGAGCGCTTCACCGAGTTCGCCCCGCTGCTGCGCGCGCCGACGGAGCTGCGCCCGGCGCACTTCGCCGGCCAGGCGGGAGTGATCGGCGCGGCGCTGGCGGCAACCGAGGCGGCCGGCTGATCCCGCGGGCGGCTCGACGGCGGTACGGCGCATGCGCAGCAAGCTCCCGGACGTCGGCACGACCATCTTCACGGTCATGTCGCGCCGGGCCCGCGAGCTCGACGCGCTGAATCTCGGGCAGGGCTTCCCCGACTACGACATCGATCCGCGGCTCACCGAGCTGGTCGCTGCGGCCATGCGCGGCGGCCACAACCAGTACGCTCCCATGGAAGGCCTGCCGGTGCTGCGCGAGCGCATCGCCGGCAAGCTCCGCTCGTCCTACGGCCTCGACGTCGACCCCGACTCCGAGGTGACCGTCACCCTGGGCGCGACGGAAGCCATCTACTCGGCGATCCAGGCAGTGCTCGGACCCGGCGAGGAGGCGATCGCCTTCGATCCGGCCTACGATTCGTACGATCCGGCGGTGCGGCTCGCGGGCGGCCGCTGCATCCGCCTGCCGCTGCTGCAGCCGGGGTTCCGCTATGACTGGGAGCGGGTGCGCGCGGCACTCACCGCCCGTACCCGCCTGGTGCTGTTCAACAGCCCCCACAATCCCGCCTGCACCGTGGCGAGCGCGGCCGATCTCGACGCGCTGGCGGAGCTGATCGCCGGCCGCGACATCGTGGTGCTGTCGGATGAGGTGTACGAGCACGTGGTGTTCGATGGGCTGGGCCACCATTCGGTGCTGACGCATCCGGCACTTCGCGCCAGCAGCTTCGCGGTGTTCTCCTTCGGCAAGACCTTGCACGCCACCGGTCTGCGGGTCGGGTACTGTGTGGCGCCCGCGCCGCTCACGCGCGAGCTGCGCAAGGTGCATCAGTTCAACACCTTCAGCATCTCCCATCCGCTGCAGCACGCCATCGCCGCCTATCTGGCCGAGCGGCCCGCCTGTGGCCAGGAGCTCGCCGGGTTCTTCCAGGCCAAGCGCGACCGCCTGTGCAACGCGCTCGCGATGTCCGGCTTCCGGCTGCCGCCGGCGCAGGGGACCTACTTCCAGCTGCTCGACTTCGGCGCCTTCGCCGAGGCCGATGATCGCGCCTTTGCCGAGCGGCTGCTGACCGAGGCACGGGTCGCGACCATTCCGCTCTCGCCGTTCTACGCGGAGCCGCAGCCGCTGTCGTTCGTGCGGCTGTGCGTGGCCAAGCGCGACGCTACGCTCGACGAGGCGGCAGCGCGGCTCAGTGCGTTCGCCGCGCGCGCCCAGCGCAGCTGAGTGTGCATGAGCGACCTGCGCGTCACGCTCGTCCAGCAGCCGCTCGTCTGGCACGACCCGGCCGCCAACCGCGAGCGCTTCGAAGCACTGCTGCGGCCGCTCGCCGGCCGCTCCGATCTGGTCGTTCTGCCGGAGACCTTCTCGACCGGCTTCAGCATGGAGGTCGAGCGGCTCGGCGAGCCGGCGGGCGGTCCCACCACGCAATGGCTCACGCAGCTGGCCACCGCGCTCGATGCGGCGGTGACCGGCAGCGTGATCACTCTCGAGGGCGGGCGTTACTACAACCGGCTATTGTGGGCGGCGCCGGGCGAGCAGCTCAGGCGGTACGACAAGCGGCACCTGTTCCGCATGGGCGGCGAGCACCAGCACTTCACCCCCGGCGGGGCGGCGTGGAGCGTGGCGTGGCGCGGGCTCACGGTCTGTCCGCTGGTGTGCTATGACCTCAGATTCCCGGTGTACAGCCGCCGCCGCCCGCAGCTCGACTACGACCTGCTGCTGTACGTGGCGAACTGGCCGGCGGCGCGCGCTGCGGCCTGGAGACAGCTGCTGCGGGCGCGCGCCATCGAGAACCAGGCGTATGTGGTCGGTGTCAACCGCGTCGGCCCAGACGGCAACGGCGTGGCCTACGCTGGCGACAGTGCGGCCATCGACTTCATGGGGGGCACGCTGGCCGCAGGTGGCGATGCCCCTGCGCTGCTCAGCGTCGAGCTGCCGCACGCGCCGCTCGCCGCGTTCCGCGAGCGCTTCCCCGCACACCTGGACGCTGACCGGTTCAACCTCGAGCTGTAGATTTCGTCATGAAGAAAACCACGCGCGTCAACCATCCACCGGCGGTCGAGCTGCCTCCCGACAACCACGCAGTGGTGGCGCCGATCTACCAGAGCGTCAAGTTCGAGTTCGACTCGCTGGCGGAGACCGAGCGCTACCTGCGTGGCGAGCGTACCGGGTTTTACTATTCGCGTGCCTCGAATCCCACGACGCGCCAGCTCGAGCTGCTGCTCGCCGAGCTGCAGGGGCGGGAGGATTGCCTGGTCACCGCATCCGGCGTGGCGGCGATCTCCCAGACCCTGCTCGCGCTCACCAAGCAGGGCGACCACATCGTCTGCTTCGTCGAGACTTACAACCCGACCCGCTATCTCATCCGCCGGCTGCTCGGCCGCTTCGGCGTTACGCACACCCTGTTGTCCATCGAGGACCTCGCCGGCGTGGAACGCGCGCTTACCGCCCGCCCGACGCGGCTGGTGTTCTTCGAGAGCCCGACCAATCCGGTCACCAAGATCGCCGACATCGCCGCGCTCACGCGCCTGGCACGCGCCGCCGGCGCGCTCAGCGTGATGGACAACACCTTCGCCGGCTTCCACCAGCACGGGAGCTTCGACATCGACGTCTTCGTTCACAGCCTCACCAAGTACGCCTCCGGCGCCGGCGACGTCATGGGCGGGGCGGTGATCGCGCGCCACGAGCTGATCCGCGCCATGCGGACCGATTTCGGGGCGCTCGGCGGCACGCTCGACCCGCACGCCGCGTTCCTCATCCTGCGCGGCCTGAAGACCTATTTCGTGCGCTATCGGGCGCAGTCGGCGAGTGCCGCACGCATCGCGCAGCTGCTAGCCGCGCATCCGGCGGTGACGCGCGTGCATTATCCCGGTCTGCCGCAGCATCCGCAGCACGCCCTGGCGGCCCGGCAGATGCAGGATTTCGGCACCATCGTCAGCTTCGACCTCAGGGGCGGGGCGAGCGCAGGCCGGCGTTTCGCGGACGCGCTGGAGCTGTTTGCGCTGACGGCGAGCCTCGGGTCCACCGAGTCGCTGGCGGTGACGCCGCAGATGATGGGGGGCCGTGAGCTCGACGCCGAGCAGCAGCGCATCTCCGCGGTCACCGAGGGAACCATCCGGCTCTCGATCGGGCTCGAGGACATCGACGATCTGATCGCGGACATCACGCGGGCGCTCACTGCCGCCGGCGGCTGATCGAGGAACTTGCGCGCCGCGCGCAGGTCTGCACTCCATACCGGGTTCAGTCGTGGCAGGAAGCACGCCCATGAACATCGAGTCTCCGGCGATTCCTTACAATTTCTCCGACCTCGAGCCGGCCATCTCGCGCGATACCCTGGTGTTTCACTTCTTGCGCCACCAGCGCGTGTGCTACGACCGCATGCACGCGCTGGTGCGCGGCACGGAGCTCGAGCCCCTGACGCTCGAGGAGCTGATCCGGGTAACCGAGCGTAACCCCGCGCAGCACATGGTGTACCGCTACGCCGCGGAGGTGTGGAACCACAATCTCTACTGGAACTCGATGCGCCCGCGCGGCGGCGGCACGGCGTCCGGACCGATCGGCGAGCTGCTGCGGGCGCGCTTCGGCTCGTACGAGCGCTTCGTGCGCGACTTCCGGGAGGCGGCCAGCCTGCACTTCGGCAGCGGCTGGCTGTGGCTGGTGTGGCGGGCGGGTGCCGTCGAGATCGTGACGACCAGCAACGCCGGCACCCCACTGGTGCGCGGCGATGTCGCGCTGCTGGCGCTCGACCTGTGGGAGCACGCTTACTACCTCGATCACCAGAACCGCCGCAGCGCCTACGTCAGCGCTTTTCTCGAGGAGCTGGTCGACTGGGACTTCGCCAACCGCACGCTCACCGATCTGGCCGCAACCGGCGAGGAGCGCGCGGCGCGCTGGCAGGCCGGCGCCGCTGCCGAGCGGGGGCTGCAGCGGTGAGGAGGGCAGCGATCCTGCTGCTCATCCTGCCGCTTGCCGGCGGCGTGCCGGCGCTGGCGGGTGCGGCGCGGTCTGCTCCGGTGCCGGCGGAATGGCAGACCTTCGATGTCCTGGTCGACTTCGAGAATCTGCCGCGGACGTATTCCTGCGATGACCTGTGGTACCGGTTCCGCGATGTGCTGCTGCAGCTCGGCGCGCGGGCCTACATGACCATCACGCCCTACGACTGCGGCTACCCGGGGGGCGGCGCGGCCCGATCTCCTCATGTGGAGGTCGAGTTCCAGCTGCCGCGGGTGTTGCACGGAGCCGCGACGCGCTATGCGCAGCTGTCCGTGGTCGATGCCAGCGTGCGCCTGGCCCCGGGCTCACCGCGCTCGCTCGATGCTCATGACTGCGATTTGGTGACGCAGCTCGAAGGGACGCTGTTCGCGGCGCTGCCGCTGCAGATCGAGCGCAGCGACTTCCACTGTTCGGCGAGCCCGCCTTCGTTTGCGCTCACGGTCGATGCGCGTGTTGCAGCGCCGGCAGCGGGCACTTCGCCGGCGGCAGCTGCGGCAACCGTGTCGCAGCGTTGATCGGCATGCGCCGGTTCGGGCCGGTCGCTCACAGACTGCCGGCCACCCGCACCCGATGGGGGTGGTAGGGCAGCACCTCCATGACCTCACCCTCGGTGAGCCGCTGCTGCACGCCGCGCCAGAACGCCGCGGTGAGGATCTCGCCGTGCATGCGTAGCAGCGCCGCGCGCTGCTCGTCGCTGAAGGCCAGGAAGTTGATGAAGGTCTCCGGGAAGACGTCGTTCTCGGCCACGTAGAACCACGCCTCGCCGCGCATCTCATCATCGTCGTTGGTCGCCTGTGGCATGTCGCGGAAGTTGCAGTCGGTGACCTGGCACAGCTCGTCGTAGTCGTAGAAGATCACGCGGCCATGGCGAGTGACCCCGAAGTTCTTCAGCAGCAGGTCGCCGGGGAAAATGTTGGTGTAGGCCAGATCGCGGATGCATTGCCCGTAGTCGAGCACCACGCGCTCGGCGTCGCCGGGCGCGGCGTCGCGCAGATACAGGTTGAGCGGCGTCATGCGCCGCTCGATGTACAGGTGATCGAACACCAGGTCGCCGCCGTCCTCGTGAACCGAACCGCCGGTCTCGCGCTGCAGCTCCGCGATCAGCTCCGCGGCGAAGCGCTCGCGCGGAAAGCGCAGCCGGCGGAATTCCTGCGCGTCCACCAGCCGCCCGGCGCGATCGTGGATGAAGACCATCCGGTACTTGGCCATCACCTCTTCGCGCAGCACGGTCTTCGGGTAGGGAAAGTGGTCGCGGATCACCTTGAAGACCACGTCGACGGACGGCAGCGTGAAGCACACCATCACCAGCCCGCGCTCCCCGGGGGCGTGCACGAACAGGTCGTGAGTGTGATCGAGATTGCGCATCAGCTCGCGGTAGCGCTCGGTCTTGCCCTGGCGGGCGCGCCCGAGCACCGTGAACAGCTCGCTCACCGGCTTGCGCGGCATGATCGATCTCAGGAACACCACGGCCTCGGCGACGCGCTCGAGATCGGCGTGAAAGTACGAGCGCGTGAAGCTGAACACGATGCTCACGTCGTTCTCGGCCAGCATCACCGCGTCCACGAACACCCCGCCGTCGGTGTTCTTGAGCGCAATGACCAGCGGCACGAGGAATCCGCGCCCCAGCAGGCGTCCGACCACGTAGGCGCGTGAGATCTGGTAGAAGACGGCGCGGATGACCTCGACCCGCTCGACCTGGCGCCGCTCGCCGCCGGCGCGCAGATGGGCCTGCACCTCCGCAGCCACGTACGCGATGCTCTTGTCCAGGTCGCGCCACGGCGAGCGGAAGCGCACGTCGCCCAGCACGTCCTCAAACAGCAGCGGCAGCGAGCCGTGATTGAGGTAGGTGTTGGCGCCGACGGTGGAATGAATATCGGCGAGCGGATCGAGGTCGGTGGCGACGAACTCGATGTCCGGGGCAACTCCCACGGTGCCGAACAACCGGCGGCTGATGGAGCTGAAGAAGGTCTTGGTGAATTCCGCGTCCGGGAGCGCCGCAATCTGCAGCGCGAATTCCTCGCGGATCCGCCGCCACAGCTGGCGGTTCTGCGCCTCGGCGCCGAGGCTGACCTCGAGCTCGGCGATCGTCTCCTTCACGCAGCGGTCGTACAGCTCGATGCGCTCGACGGCGTCGCGCTGGCCGCCGCGCCAGTCGCGCGCGTCGAAGCGTAACGGCGCACGCCGTGTGATGGCGCGGAACTCCGCGTTGTAGTGTGCAAAGGCCTCCGCAATCTGGCGCGCGCACTCGCGCGCGCAAGGGGCATCAGCGGGAGCAGGCATGCGGGTGTGGCACCGGCCGTCAGTCGAAGTCGGTGGGCAGGGCCGGGTCGAGGCGGTGCTGATACAGCCGCACGATCTGGGGCGCGAGCACCCGCCCGGTGGACAGCTCCGGCAGGGCGTGTACCGGAAAGAACTCCACCGCGTCGGTCTCGTTGCTCGCGGCCGGACCGCCACCGGTCAGCTGGCAGACGAAGAACAGCTTGTAGATGTGGTAGAGCCCCGGGGGATGCGGATGGCGGTTCTTGTCGAGCAGCGCGGCGAGCTTCAGCGCCCGCGCGCGGTAGCCCGATTCCTCGTAGATCTCGCGCGCCACCGCCTCGGACGGCGCATCGTTCACGTCCACCCAGCCGCCTGGCAGCGTCCAGCGCCCATCCGACCGCTCGCGCACCAGCAGCACCGTATCGCCGACGAACACTCCGCCGCGCACATCGACCTTGGGAGTGACATAGCCGTGCTCGCCCTCCCACAGGGCCTGTGCCTTCCCGAGGGGAATCTTCAGCTCCGCAGCCAGCAGCGTCGCGACCAGCTGCGCGAGCTCCTGGTAGCGCTCGCGATCGAACGGGTCCTTGGTGAACGCCAGCCCGTTCTGCGCGATGGCCTGCACCTTGCGCACCCACTCGAGCAGGTGGCCTGCGCCCGGCGCGTTCATCGGGGCGTCCGACCGCGCTGTGGGCCGGGAGCGCGATGTGCGGCCGCTACCCGCTCGCTCCGGCGCAGCACGACCTTGAGTCCCGACCAGGTCTCATCCACCGCGCACACCTTGACGTCGACCAGACCGAGCGGCAGGGCGAGCTCGCGGACCACGTCCTCGGTAATGTCGGTCGCTACCCCGGCGGTGCGCTTGGGCCAGCTCACCCAGATCGCGGCATCGTCGCGCATCCTCGCACGTGCGCGCTCGAGCGTCGCGCCCAGAGCCACCCGGCGGGTGGCGAACAGGTGGATGAGATCCGTGTCGGCATCGATGGCGCGCACCATGCGCACGTTCTCGGGCAGCGGCGCGACCAGCCGCGGATAGTGGTCGGGCGGCGCATGCAGGAACAGCCGGGTGCCCGGGCGGATCCCGAGTTTCTTTGCGAGCGGCGTGCCTGAGTACCCGCTCATGGCGCTGCCGAGTGCGCGGCAGCCGTTCCAGCGTTGCAGCCCGGCACGTGTGTCAGAGGTTGCGGATCAGCGCATCGGCGAACGCGCTGGTCGACACTTCCTGCGCGCCTTCCATCAGGCGGGCGAAATCGTAGGTCACGATCTTCTGCCCGATGGCGCGGTCCATGGCGCCGATGATGGCGTCCGCCGCCTCGAGCCAACCCAGGTAGCGGAACATCATCTCCCCAGAGAGGATCAGCGAGCCGGGGTTCACCTTGTCCAGGTTGGCGTACTTGGGTGCGGTGCCGTGCGTGGCCTCGAACACTGCATGCCCGGTGAGGTAGTTGATGTTGCCGCCGGGGGCGATACCGATGCCGCCGACCTGCGCGGCGAGCGCGTCCGAGAGATAGTCGCCGTTGAGGTTGGTCGTGGCGATGATGTCGAACTCTTCGGGGCGGGTCAGCACCTGCTGCAGAGTGATGTCGGCAATGGCGTCCTTGACGAGGATGCGGCCGGCCTTACGGGCCGCCTCCATCTCGGCGTTGGCCTCCTTCTCTCCCCTGCCGGCCTTGGTGCGCTCCCACTGCTCCCAGGTGTAGGTCTCCCCGGCGAACTCACGCTCGGCCACCCGGTATCCCCAGTTGCGGAAGGCGCCCTCGGTGAATTTCTGGATGTTGCCCTTGTGGACCAGTGTGACGCTGCGGCGCTTGTTGGCGATCGCGTAGCTCAGGGCGGCGCGGATGAGGCGCTCCGAGCCTTCCTTGGATACCGGCTTGATGCCGATCCCGGAGGACTCCGGAAAGCGGATCCTGGCGTAGGCCTTCGGAAAGGCCTGGCGGAACAGCTCCAGGAACTTCTGACTGTCGGCGCTGCCGGATTCGAACTCGATGCCGGCGTAGATGTCCTCGGTGTTCTCGCGGAAGATCACCATGTCGACTTTCTCGGGATGCTTCACCGGTGAGGGCACGCCCCTGAACCAGCGCACCGGGCGCAGGCATACGTACAGGTCGAGCATCTGGCGCAGCGCCACGTTGAGCGAGCGGATGCCGCCCCCGACCGGCGTCGTGAGCGGCCCCTTGATGGACACCAGGTACTCGCGGCACGCCGCGACGGTTTCCTCAGGCAGCCAGGTGTTGAACAGCCGATTCGACTTTTCGCCGGCGAAAACCTCCAGCCAGTGGATGCGGCGCTGGCCGCCATAAGCCTTGGCGACCGCCGCGTCCATGACGCGCACGCTGGCCCGCCAGATGTCCGGCCCGGTGCCGTCACCCTCGATGAACGGAATGATGGGATTTGCGGGGACGAGCAGTTTGCCGTTCTGTATGGCGATCTTGGCGCCGCCGTGGGGCGGCGCGACCTGCGCGCTAGCGGCCGTGGACATGGGCTGGTCTCCTGGGAAGTCCCGGCTGCACGGGCAGCGCCGGGCGCGCAAATGCTAGCACAGGGTGCGCCGGGGAGCCGGGCGCGTGCTTAAGCGCGTTCACGTATGAGAGACTCGCCCAGCGGCTTACGCCGGGGGTCGAAAGGGAAGCGTATGTCCGAGGCCACGCATATTAATAAGAGTAGCCGCCCCCGCGCGGCGCGGCGCTCGCTGCTGCGGCAGCTGTGCGCAGTGCGCCCCATTGACCCGGCACCCGCCGGCAAGGCGCGCCTCAAGCAGGTGCTGAGCGCGCGGGCGCTTATTGCCATCGGTCTCGGCGCCACCATCGGCTCGGGCATCTTCGTGCTCACCGGCACCGTGGCGGCGAACCACTCGGGACCGGCGATCACGCTGTCGCTGCTGATCGCCGCGTTCGGCGGCGGACTCGCGGCCCTGTGCTACTCGGAGTTCGCCACGTTCCTGCCGGTGCCCGGCAGCGCCTACAGCTACACCTACGCGACGCTCGGCGAGGCGCTCGCCTGGTTCATCGGCTGGAACCTGCTGCTCGAGTACGCGATCTCGGCTTCGGCGGTCGCGGTGAGCTGGTCGGCGTACGTCGTCAGCCTGCTGAACGATGCGCACATCCATCTGCCGGCGCCGCTGGTGAACGCGCCGCTCGGGCTCGACGTGCACGATCACGTGATCCGCACGGGCGCGATCGTCAACGTGCCCGCCGTGCTGATCATTGCCGCCATGACGGCGCTGCTGTACGTGGGTGTCAGAGGGTCCGCAGGCGCCAATACGTTCATGGTGACTCTCAAGGTGAGCATCATCGTGATCATCGTCATCGCCGGCCTCAAGTACGTCGATCCTTCCAACTGGCGGCCGTACGTGCCGCCCAACACGGGGGTTCGCGGTCATTTCGGCTGGAGCGGAGTATTGCAGGGCGCGGCGATCATCTTCTTCTCGTACGTCGGCTTCGACACCGCCTCGACGACCGCGCTCGAAGCGCGCAATCCGCAGCGCGATCTGCCGATCGGCATCATCGGCGCTCTGATCATCTCCGCCGTGCTGTACGTCGCCATGTCCTCGGTCCTGACCGGCATGGTGCCGTTTCAGAAGCTCGATTCGGACGCACCGGTTGCCGTTGCGCTGGATGCGCACCCGCAGCTCGCGTGGCTGTCCTGGATCGTCAAGGTGGGCGTCATCGCCGGTATGACCTCGGTCATACTGACTTCCCTGCTCGGGCAGCCGCGCATCCTTCTGTCGATGGCGGACGACGGGCTGCTGCCGCCGTACATGAGCCGCTGCCACCCGCGCTTCAGGACGCCCCACGTTTCTACGGTCATCACGGGCGCATTCGCCGCGCTGATCGCGGCCGTCTTCCCGCTCGACCTGCTCGCGGACCTCATTTCCATGGGCATCCTGCTGGCGTTCGCGGTGGTGTGCGCCGGCGTTCTGGTGCTGCGCCACACGCGCCCCGATGCGCCGCGGCCGTTCCGCGTCCCGTGGGCACCGGTCACCTGTGTACTGGGCACCGTGGTCTGTCTCGGCATGACCTACTACCTGTCCGTGGCCACCTGGCTGCGCCTGGTGTACTGGACGGCCATCGGCATGTCGATCTACGCCTTCTACGGATTCGGCCACAGTCGCCTGCGCCGATGACGCGCACGCTCGCGAGCACGCCCGCGGCCGACGGCTTTCGCATGCCGGGGGAGTTCGAGCCGCACGCAGGCTGCTGGCTGCTCTGGCCGGAGCGCCCCGACAACTGGCGCGAGGCGGCACGCCCGGCACAACTCGCCCTGGTGCAGGTCGCGGCAGCGATCGCGCAGTTCGAGCACGTTTCCGTCGGGGTCTCCACGGCGCATTACGGTGCGGCGCGCGCGCTGCTCAGCGAGCGCGTCCGCGTCGTGGAGATGGCGCACGACGACTGCTGGATGCGCGATGTGGGCCCGACCTGCGTGGTGAATGGGCGCGGTGCGGTGCGCGGGGTCGACTGGCAGTTCAACGCCTGGGGCGGTCTGAACGGCGGACTGTACTTCCCCTGGGACCAGGACGATCTGGTGGCGCGCAAGGTCCTGGAGACCGAGGGTCTCGACCGCTACCGCGCGCCGCTGGTGAACGAGGGCGGCGCCATCCACGTCGACGGCGAGGGCACGGCGCTCGTCACCGAGGAGTGCCTGCTCAACCCCAACCGCAATCCCCGCCTCGGGCGCGACGACGTGGAGCGGCACCTGCGCGCCTACCTCGGCGTGAGCCAGATCATCTGGCTCGGCCGCGGGGTGTTCAATGACGAGACCTCCGGCCACATCGACAATCTCGCCTGCTTCGTGCGACCGGCGCAGGTGTGTCTCACGTGGACCGATCGCCGGCGCGATCCGCAGCATGCGATCTCGCGTGAGGCGTGGCAGCGCCTCAACGATGCCCGCGATGCGCGCGGCCGGCGTCTCGAGGTCACGCGGCTGCCCGTGCCCGGCCCGCTCACCCTGCGGCGGCGCGAGGCCGCCGGCATCGTTCCGCGCGAGGGCACCAAGCCGCGCACGGCGGGCGAGCGGCTGGCTGCAAGCTACGTCAACTTCTATATCGCCAACCGCGGCATCATCATGCCGTTGCTCGATGCGCGCACCGACCGCCTCGCAGCCCGGCGCCTGAAGAGTCTGTTTCCCACGCGCCGCGTGGTGGGAGTGCCGGCGCGCGAGATTCTGCTGGGCGGCGGCAACATCCATTGCATCACCCAGCAGATTCCGGCCGGAACGCGAACTCGGAGCCCGCGACCTATCCGCCGAAGATCCTGAACGCCCACAGCGCCAGGGCGAGCATCGTCGCGCCCGTCGCGCGTACGGACGCTGGCGCTACAGCAGCCGCTGAGCGGCCTCGAGCCAGGGGCGCTGCGCCCGCCGGTAGTGCCCGGGAGCGATGCGCGCCTGCTCGAGCAGCTCGCGCGCGACCCGCTGCGCTTCGGCGCGCTCGCCCTGCGCCTCGAGGAGCTGCGCATAGCGCACCGCGGCCTCGGCACCCGGGTAGGAAGGGGCCAGCACGCGGTACTCCTCCAGCGCCTTCTTCACGTTGCCCTCGGCCGCGAGCGCGCGCGCGTACAGCAGGTGTCCGGCCGGTGAGCGAAAATCCGGGTTGAGGTGGATGAGATCGTCGAGGGTCGCGCGTGCGCCGCTGGCGTCACCCTTAGCGAACTGCGCCTGCGCCAGACCCAGCATGAGATTGGGGTCGTGCTCGTACAGCCCCGTGAGCGCCTCGCGATACTGCGCGATCGCCTCCTCGTAGCGTTCGTGCCGTATCAGCTCCTCAGCGTAACGCTGGCGGCTGGCGACGTTGCCGCCGGCCTGTACGTCGCTTGCGTAGCGGCGCAGGTTGGCTTGCGGGTCCATGGCCTGGCGCAGGCCGCGCGCGGTACGCCGCGCCGCAGGGCTGCGTATCAGCTCAGGCAGGATCTCGACCACGACGTAGGCGAGGATTCCCGCGAGCGCCAGGCCCGGGATGATCAGCACCCAGATCCACAGCTGGTTGCGCCCCGTCTTGATGACATGAATGATGAAGGCCGCCTGGATGAGCAGCGAAATGATCAGGTAGGCCATCGAGCCTCTCTTCAGCCAAAAGCTAGTGCGCGGGCGCCGGCTTCGCCGGCAGCGCGAAGGCCATGACGTAATCGCCGCGGGGCGTGCCGAGCGGGCTGTGGCCGCCGGCGCTGATGACGAGATACTGCCGCTGGTCGCGTCCCGCCCGGTAGGTCATCGGCGTCGCCTGACCCCCTGCGGGGAGCTTGTGTTTCCACAGCTCGCGTCCGGTTTCGATGTCGAATGCGCGCAGGTAGCTGTCCATGGCGGCGCCAATGAACACTAGGTCACCGGCGGTAGCGATCGGTCCGCCCATGCCGGGCATGCCGAAGTCGCGCGTCGGCACGAACCACGGCGTGAGTCCCTCCGTCGAGCCGAGCGGGGATTGCCAGGCGATACGGTTGCGTCGCAGGTCGATGCTCACCAGCATGCCCCAGGGCGGGGCGCTGCACGGCAGTCCCCACGGGGAGAGCAGCGGCTCACGGCGCATGGCGTAGGGTGTACCCGCCTGAGGGGCGAATTCCGAATGCGGGTAGCGATCCGAGCGCGCCTGCTGCGCGAACTCCTGGGGCGTGAGCAGGGTCACCACCATCGGCAGGAGATTCACGGCGGCGATGACGCGGCCGCGGTCTTCATCGAATGCCACGCCACCCCAGTTCACCCCACCGATGTAGCCGGGTGTGAGCAGCGTGCCGCGCGTGTCGGGGGGCGTGAAGATGCCGTCGTTGCGCAGTGAGGCGATGAGCGCGCGGCACTTGGCCCGATCCCAGAATGTAAGACCCCAGGCGTCGGCCGGCTGCAGCGGCCCCTGGGGAGTGAGCGCCGGCAGCGACGAGAACGGTTGTGTCGGCCAGGCCTGCTCCCCGGGTACGCGGCTCGCGGGCACCGGCTTTTCGGAAATGGGAAACAGCGGCCGGCCGCGCGTGCGCTCGAACACGTACAACATGCCGGTCTTGGTTGCCTGTATGACCGCCGGAACCGGGACGCCCTGAATCTCGACATCCCCGAGCACCGGCTGCGCGGCGAGGTCGTAGTCCCACAGGTCGTGGTGAACGAGCTGCTGCTGCCACACCAGCCGGCCGCTGCGGGCATCGAGCGCCAGCAGCGAGTCGGCGAAGCGATCGCTCCCCAGGCGCAGCCCGCCGAAATAGTCCGGGCTCGCCGAGCCGGTGGGGACCAGGACCAGGCCGTGCTCCGCATCGACCGACATCACTCCCCAGGCATTGCCCGCGCCGGTGCTGGCGGCCTGCGCCAGGTTCCATTCGGGCGCGGCGGGATGCGCGGGCGAATCCGGCAGCGGGTCGAAGGACCACAACAGGGCGCCGCTTTCGGCATCGAAGCCTCGGATCACTCCGCGCTCGACGTCATTGGCGCGGTTGTCGCCTATCGCCGATCCGACGATGACGACGTTGCCGTAGACGGCCGGGGGTGAGGTGACGAGATAGGCGCCGGGATCGCGAATGCGCACACCGCGCGTCAGGTCCACCTGACCGGCATCGCCAAAGCCCCCGCAGGGCTGGCCGGTGTCCGCATCGAGGGCCAGCAGTCGCGCATCGAGCGTGCCGGTGAACACCCTCCGCCGACAGGGGCCGGCGGCGCGAGCGTCAGTGCTCTCCCAGACGCTGACACCTCGTGAGCTCGCTTCGGCGTAGCGGCGCGTGCGGTCGACGTGCGGGTCGAAGCGCCAGCGCAGGCGGCCGGATTCGGGATCGAGGGCGATCACGACGTTGGTCGCGGTCTCGAGGTACAGCTGACCGAATGCCAGCACTGGAGTCGCCTCGAAGGTGAGCTTGCCGGCGCTGGCGAATCCCGCGCCACGCTCGCCGGTTCGATATGTCCAGGCAACCGTGAGGCGTGTCACGTTGCTGCGGTTGATCTGATCGAGACTCGAGAAGCGCTGTCCGAACGCATCACCGCCGTAGTAGCCCCAGTCGCTCGCGGCCGGCGCCTGCGCCGGCGCGGCGCCCGGCGCGGCGCACGTCGCGCACAGCGCCACGGCAATGCCGGCTGCACGGACCGGTTGCCGCCGGGCGCGCGCCTCGGTCGCAGCAGAGCGGGTGCGGGAGCGGGTCACGCCCGGCATTATCCGCGATGGCGTGCGTGGGTGCGCGGGCGCAGGTCCTGCCCCCGCTTCCCCGCCCGCATGCTGGTATTCTTCGCCGGGTGAGTTCAACACGGACGGTCGTGCCCCGTCTCGGGGCGCTGAGTCTTCTTCTCGCAGTTCGATGGCTCGCGGCCCCCGCCATCACCAACGCGCAGGCAGTTCCGGATCCGGGCGCGGCAGCGGATGCTCATCAGCGCCCGCGTGTCGGTCTGGTGCTGTCCGGCGGAGGCGCGCGCGGCGCCGCGCACATCGGCGTTCTCAAGGTGCTCGAGCAGATGCACGTGCCGGTCGATGCCATCGCGGGCACCAGCATGGGCGCGGTGGTGGGCGGACTGTACGCCAGCGGTCTCTCGGCGAGCGACATCGAGAAGATCATGACCTCCATCAACTGGCAGGACGCATTCCGCGACCGTCCGCCGCGCGAGGACCTCGACCTGCGGCGCAAGGAGGAGGACCAGAACTTCCTGGTGAAATTTCCGCTCGGGGTGCGCGACGGCCACATCGTGCTGCCGAAGGGACTGATCCAGGGTCAGAAGCTCACCGAGACATTGCGGCGGCTGACGTTGCCAGTCGCGCGCATCAGCAGCTTCGACGAGCTGCCGACCCCGTTTCGCGCGGTCGCCACCGACCTGGAGAACGGCCAGAGCGTGGTCATCAGCTCCGGCGACCTGACCACTGCGATGCGTGCCAGCCTGTCGGCGCCCGGCGTGTTCGCGCCCGTGGAGCGCGACGGCAGGCTGCTGGTGGACGGCGGCATCACCGACGACGTTCCGGTGGACATTGCGCGCGCCATGGGAGTGGACCTCGTGATCGTGGTGGACGTCGGCGCTCCACTGCAGGCGCGCCAGCAGCTGACGAGCGTTGCGGCGATCTCCAACCAGATGCTCGCGATCCTCATCCGCCGCAACGCCGAGGCGCAGCTGGCGACGCTCACGCCGCGGGACATTCTCATCAAGCCAGTCCTGGGGGATGCCTCGTCCTATGATTTCGGCCATGTCGGGCGCGTGATCGGGATCGGTGAGGCCGCGGCACGCGGCCGGAGCGGGCAGCTGGCGGCACTCGCGGTGAGCGCGGAGCAGATGCAGCGCTACACGCTGCGCCGCGAGGCGGGGCGCCGGCCGCCGCCGGTCGTCGACTTCGTGCAAGTCGAGCCCGGGTCGGAGCGCTATGGTCCCGCAGTCAACACGCTGTTCGGTGACCTGGTCGGTAAACCGCTCGATCCGGACGCCGTGGCGAAGCGCGTGGCGACGCTGTATGGCCGAGGCGGCCTCGACACGCTCGACTACCAGGTGATCGGCAATCCCGCTAGTTACGGGCTGGCGATCGATGCGCGCCCGGATTCTCAGGGCCCGAACTATCTGCGCTTCGGCCTGAGCCTGCAGGATGATTTCCAGGGCAATGCCACCTACAACGCCGCCATGCGCTACATCATGTCCAACATCACCCGCAATGCCGGCGAGTGGGTCACGGACCTGCAGATCGGCACGACCTCGCTGATCTCGACCGAGTTGTTCCTGCCGCTGCACCAGTACTCCGGGTGGTTCGTCATGCCGCACGTGTCGGATCAGGCACGTGATTTGTATATCTACCAGGGACAAAGCCTGGAAGCGGAGTACCGGGTGCATACCTTCGACTACGGCAGCGATTTCGGCCGCCAGTTCGGCAACTGGGGCGAGATCCGGGTGGGTGTGCAGCGCGAGCAGGGGCACTATGTGCTCGAGGTCGGCGAGCCGTCCGATCCGAATCTGCCGCAGCAGAGCTTCACGCCCTTCGACACCCGCATGTACTTCGTGC
>DASPPI010000163.1:0-11262 GCA_035625615.1 Steroidobacteraceae bacterium
GATGCTCGCTGCCAGCGAGCCGGCATCGAGCCCGGCGGCCGCGAGACAACCCTCGCGCGAGCCGTGCTCGATGAAGCGGTCGGGAATGCCGAGCTGCAGCAGCGGCACGGCGAGGCCCTCGGCGACCAGCAGCTCGCTCACCGCCGAGCCGGCGCCGCCCTGAGTCGCATTCTCCTCGATGGTCACCAGTGCGCGGTGCCGGGCGGCGAGCGTCACGATCAGCTCCTCGTCGAGCGGCTTGACGAAGCGCATGTTGACCAGCGTGGCATCGAGCGTCTCGGCGATGCGCGCCGCGGGTGCGACCAGTGCGCCGAAGGCGAGCAGGGCGAGGCCGCTCCTGCCCTCGCGGCGCAGCTGTGCGCGGCCGATGGGCAGCGCGCTCAGCTCGGCGCCGACGGCGACCCCCGGGCCGCTGCCGCGCGGGTAACGCACGATGGCGGGACCCGCGAGCGTGCTGGCGGTGTAGAGCATCTGCCGGCACTCGTTCTCATCCGCCGGCGCCATGATGACCGTGTTGGGAATGCAACGCAGGAACGACAGGTCGAAGCTGCCCTGGTGCGTTGCGCCGTCGCTGCCGACGAGTCCGGCGCGATCCACGGCAAACAGCACCGGCAGCTTCTGCAGCGCGACGTCGTGGATGAGCTGATCGTAGGCGCGCTGCAGAAAGGTCGAATAGATCGCGACCACCGGCCGCAGGCCCTCCGCGGCGAGCCCCGCGGCGAAGGTCACCGCATGCTGCTCGGCGATCGCCACATCGAAGTAGCGCTCCGGGAAGCGCTGCGAGAACTCCACCATTCCGGAGCCCTCGCGCATGGCGGGCGTGATGCCGATGATGCGCGGATCGCGCTCGGCCATGTCGCACAGCCACTGGCCGAAGACCTGCGAGTACGTGGGGCCCGAGCCCTTCTCTTTGAAGATCGTGCCGCTGGCCGGATCGAAGGGTCCGGGTCCATGCCACTTGATCGGATCGGCCTCGGCGGGAGCGTAGCCCTTGCCCTTGCGCGTGACCACGTGCAGGAACTGCGGCCCGCGGAGCTTGCGCAGGTTGCGCAGCGTGCTCACCAGCGCCTTGACGTCGTGACCGTCCATGGGTCCGATGTAGTTGAATCCCATCTCCTCGAACAACGTGCCGGGCAGCACCATGCCCTTGAGGTGCTCTTCCGAGCGGCGCGCCAGCTCCCACACCGCCGGCATCGGCCGCAGCACCTTCTTGCCCCCCTCGCGCAGATGCGCGTACACCCGCCCCGAGAGTGCGCGCGCAAAGTGGCTGGACAGCGCGCCGACGTTCTCCGAGATGGACATGTCGTTGTCGTTGAGGATCACCAGCAGGTCGGCCGGCAGGGAGCCGGCGTGGTTGAGCGCTTCGAAGGCCATGCCGGCAGTCAAGGCGCCGTCGCCGATGACCGCCACGACGCGCCGGTCCGCGCCGGCGCGTGCGGCCGCCACCGCCATGCCGAGGGCCGCGCTGATCGAGGTGCTCGAGTGCCCCACCCCGAAGGTGTCGTACTCGCTCTCGGCGCGCGAGGGAAACGGCGCGAGCCCGCCATCCTGCTTGATGGTGTGCAGCCGGTCGCGCCGCCCGGTGAGCACCTTGTGGGGATAGGCCTGGTGGCCGACGTCCCACACCAGCCGGTCCCTTGGGGTGTCGTAGACATAATGCAGTGCGATGGTGAGCTCGACCGTCCCCAGGCCGGCGGCGAAGTGGCCGCCGCGGGTGCTGACAGTCTGGATCAGGAACTCGCGCAGCTCGCGCGCCAGCGCGGGAAGCTTCCCCACCGCCAGACGGCGCAGGTCCGCCGGCGTCGCGATCGTGGCGAGCAGCGCGTGCTTGTCAGGTGCAACGCTCATCGCCGCTCAGTTTACACGTGCGGCCGCAGGGCGGCCTCAGCCGACGCCGTGCCGGGCGCCGACCGCTGCGCGCGGACCGCGCGCCGTCAGCTCGAGCGCTCCACCACGAAGTCGGCCAGCTGCGCCAGCGCGGCGGCGCGCGCGCCGAGCGGCGCGAGGGCGGCGATCGCCGCATCGCGCAGTGCCGCGGCGCGGGCGCGCGCGGCGGTGAGCCCGACCGTGCTCGGATAGGTGGGCTTGGAGTGCGCGGCGTCCGCACCGGTGGACTTCCCCAACAGCAGCGCATCGCCCGCCACATCGAGGATATCGTCCTGGATCTGGAAGGCGAGCCCGATCTCGGCACCGAAGTGCGCGAGGGCCGCGAGCTGCGGTCCCGCGGCGACGCCCGCCGCCAGCGCGCCGAGCAGCACGCTGCACTGGATGAGGGCGCCGGTCTTGCGGCGGTGCATGTCCTCGAGCGCCGCCACGGTCAGCGTCCGGCCGACCGCGGCAAGATCGACCGCCTGTCCACCGGCCATGCCGCCCGTACCGGTGGCGCGGGCGAGCAGCCGGATCATTTCCAGACGCGCGGGCGCGCTCACCGCCGCCATCGGCTCGTTCGCCAGCACCGCAAACGCCAGCGCCTGCAGCGCATCGCCCACCAGTATTGCGGTGGCTTCGTCGAAGGCGCGATGACAGGTCGGGCGCCCGCGGCGCAGGTCATCGTCGTCCATCGCCGGCAGATCGTCGTGGACCAGGCTGTAGACATGGATCAGCTCGACGGCTGCGGCCGGAGCATCGAGCGCCGTGAGCGGTGCGCCGAGAGATTCACCGCTCAGGTAGACCAGCGTCGGCCGCAGCCGCTTGCCGGCGCCCAATACGCTGTAGCGCATGGCGTCGCGCAGCCGCTCGGTGCCGGGATCGGGGAGCGCAAGCGCGCGCTCGAGTACCTGCTCGATGCGCGCCTGGCAGGCGGCGACGCGTGCGCAGAATGCGGCGCCGGGCGCCGCCGCATCGCTGACCCGCGCGCCGCTCACCCCTTGTCCACGCCTGCGGCGGTGGCCTCCTCGGGGTTCTCGAAGGGCGCCGGGGCCGTCTCGCCACCGCGCTTGAGGAGTATCTCGACCTTCTGGTGCGCCGCCTGCAGACAGGCCTGACAGTGACGCGTCAGCGCCACGCCCCGCTCGAAGGTCCTCAAGGCTTCCTCGAGCGGCAGATCGCCATGCTCCAGGCGCTCCACCAAGCCTTCCAGCTCGATCAGCGCCTGCTCGAAGTCCGGTTCTTTGCTGTTACGCGACACGCTGCTGCTGTTCCTGCGGCGAAGAGCCCGGCCACGCGGGGCGCGCAACGTTACACAGCGGCCGACCTGCCGGTCAACGCGAGGGTTGCGCCGCCTGTCGCGCGGCGATAGAGTCGCCCCTCTGAGTTAGACCCAGTCTAAGTGAGGAGCGTATGAATCTCAAAGGCAGCAAGACCGAGAAGAACCTCAAGGATGCGTTCGCCGGCGAATCTCAGGCCAATCGCCGCTATCTGTATTTCGCCGCGAAGGCCGACGTCGAAGGTCTGAACGATGTGTCCGCCGTGTTCCGCTCCACTGCGGAAGGCGAAACCGGCCATGCGCATGGACATCTCGAATACCTCGAGGCGGTCGGCGACCCGGCTACCGGTCTGCCGATCGGTGAGACGCGCCTCAACCTCAAGGCCGCCATCGCCGGGGAGACGCACGAGTACACCGACATGTATCCCGGCATGGCGAAGGTGGCGCGCGAGGAGGGCTTCGGGGAGATCGCCGACTGGTTCGAGACGCTCGCCAAGGCCGAGCGCTCGCATGCCAATCGCTTCCAGAAGGCGCTGGACAGCATCTGAAGCTGCCTGCGGCGGCTGCGATCCTGCGGCGCGCGCCTGCGGCGCGCCGCTACCGGCGCAGTGCCGCTGACACGGTCACGCACGCATGAGCACCCCGCCGGCCGGCCCGCCCGCCCAGCGCGGAGAGGGCAGCCTCGAGGCACCGACCCGTCACCCGCTCGAGTGGCGCACGGAGGCGTTCTACGACAGCGGCGCGCTCGAGCAGGAGCTCGAGCGGGTATTCGATATCTGCCACGGCTGCCGCCGCTGCTTCAGCCTCTGCAACGCCTTCCCGACCCTGTTCGATGCGGTGGACGCGACCACCGAAGGCGAGGTCGCGGCGCTCGACCGGAAGGTGTTCTCCGAGGTCGTGGATCACTGCTACCTGTGCGACATGTGCTTCATGACCAAGTGTCCGTACGTGCCGCCGCATCCCTTCAACATCGACTTCCCGCACCTGATGCTGCGTGCCAAGGCCGTGCGCGTGCGCCAGAGCGGCCTCGCCCTCGCCGCGCGCGTGCTCGCCGCGACCGACACCGTCGGGCGGCTCGCGGGCATACCCGTGGTGGTGGAGGTGGTCAACGCCGTCAACGCCTCGCGCGCCGGCCGCGCGCTGCTGGAAAAGACCCTGGGGGTCGATCGCACGGCGCCGCTGCCCGCCTATCACGCGCGCAGCGCGCGCCGCCGCCTCGCGGCTCTCGGGACCGTGCGAGCGGGCGCCGGCGAGGAGCGGACGGGCGCGGCGCGCGCCACCAGCGAAACGGCCGGCCGGGTGGCGCTGTTCACGACCTGCTACGGCAATCGCAACGCGCCCGAGCTCGATGAGGACCTGGTCGCGGTCTTCCAGCACAACGGCATCGAGGTGGCGCTGCTGGCCGCGGAGCGCTGCTGCGGCATGCCGCGACTCGAGCTCGGCGACCTCGCAGGCGTCGCGCGGCTCAAGGGAGCCAACATCCCGCAGCTCGCCGCGGCGGTCGAGGCCGGCTACGACCTCGTCGCGCCGATCCCTTCCTGCGTGCTGATGTTCAAGCAGGAGCTGCCGCTCCTGTATCCCGATGACGCGCAGGTCCAGCAGGTGGCGCAGCGCATGTTCGATCCGTTCGAATACCTCATGCTGCGCCACGCCGCCGCAGCGCTGCGCACCGACTTCAAGACGCCGCTCGGCAAGGTGAGCTACCACGTGCCCTGCCATCTGCGCGTGCAGAACATCGGCCTCAAGACGCGCGATCTGCTCAGGCTGGTGCCCGGAACCACGGTGGAGGCGATCGAGCGCTGCTCCGGACACGACGGCACCTACGGGCTCAAGGCGCGCTTTCGCGCCGCCTCGGTCAGGATCGGCCGCCCGGTGGTGCAGCGCGTGGAGGCTGCGCACTGCGACCACTACGCGAGCGACTGCCCGATGGCGGGGCGGCAGATCGAAAGCGGGCTCGCGGGCGGGCGGGCGCCGGAGCACCCGCTGCGACTGCTGCGCATCGCGTACGGGCTCGCGTGAACAGGCTCGCGCCGCCGGACCTCATGTCGCTCGAGCAGTACGCGCGCGAGCGGCCGGCGTTCCGTGCCCGCGTGCTCGCGCACAAGCGCGCGCGGCAGCTCGCGGTGGGCCCGAACGCCACCTGGTGCTTCGAGGACCGCCTCACCGTGCAATACCAGGTACAGGAGATGCTGCGTATCGAGCGCATCTTCGAGCCCGAGGGCATCCTCGATGAGCTCGGCGCCTACAACCCGCTGATCCCCGACGGCAGCAACTGGAAGGTGACGCTGCTGATCGAATTCGCGCGGCCCGAGGAGCGGGCGCGCGCGCTCGCGCAGCTGAAAGGCATCGAACAGCGCTGCTGGGTGAGAGTGGCCGGGCACGAGCGGGTGTTCGCCATCGCCGACGAGGATCTCGAGCGGGAGAACGAGGAGAAGACCTCGGCGGTGCACTTCCTGCGCTTGGAGCTGACCGGTGCCATGATCGGTGCGCTGCGGGCCGGTGCCAAACTCGCCGCCGGCATCGACCACGAGCACTACCGCTACCAGGTGCCCGCGGTACCCGAGCCGGTGCGGGCGGCGCTGATCGCCGACCTGTCGTAGCCGCAAGCCGGTTTGCGGCCGCGCTCAGGTGCTAAGATCGCGCCCGCGCGCGCGCGGCCAGTCAGCGAGTCACCGCAACCGGATGAGTCAGTCGTACACGGCTTCCGACATCGAGGTCCTCTCCGGCCTCGAGCCCGTCCGGCGACGGCCGGGCATGTACACCCACACACAGCGTCCCAACCACCTCGCGCACGAGGTCATCGACAACAGCGTCGACGAGGCGATCGCCGGCCACTGCAAGCAGATCGACGTCGTGCTGTACAAGGACGGCTCCCTCGAGGTCGCCGACGACGGCCGCGGCATGCCGGTGGACATCCATCCCAAGGAGAAGGTGAGCGGCGCTGAGCTGATCCTCACGCGGTTGCACGCCGGCGGCAAGTTCTCCGACAAGACCTACACGTTCTCCGGCGGCCTGCACGGCGTTGGCGTGTCGGTGGTGAATGGGTTGTCGAGGCACCTCGAGTGCTGGATCAAGCGCGGCGGCAAGGAATACAACATCAGCTTCAAGGACGGCAAGCTCGCCTCGAAGCTCGAGGAGATCGGCACCGTCGGGCAGCGCAACACCGGCACCACCATCCGCTTCTGGCCGGATCCGAAATTCTTCGACTCCGACAGGTTCTCGGTTCCGCAGCTCAAGCACACCCTCAAGGCGAAGGCGGTGCTGTGCCCGGGCCTCAAGGTGACCTTCAAGAACGAGGCCTCGGGCGAGAAGGACGAGTGGTTCTACACCGGGGACCTCGGCGCCTACCTCGTCGAGGAGCTCGACAAGCTGATGCGCATTCCCGCCGAGCCGATCACCGCCACGCGCGCCGGCGATGACGATGCGGTCGCTTACGCCCTGTGCTGGGCACCGGATGCCGAGGCGAGCATCGCCGAGAGCTACGTCAACCTGATCCCGACTCCCGAAGGCGGCACGCACGTCAACGGTCTGCGCGCCGGGGTCGCACAGGCGGTGCGCGAGTTCTGCGAGTTCCGCAACCTGGTGCCGCGCGGCATCAAGCTGACGCCCGAGGACGTGTGGGACCAGGCGAGCTACGTGCTGTCGGTGAAGATCCGCGAGCCGCAGTTCGCCGGGCAGATGAAGGAGCGCCTCGGCAGCCGGGACGCCGCGGCGCTGGTCGAGAGCTTCGTGCGCGATTCGGTCGCGCTGTGGCTCAACCGCCATCCGGATGCCGGCGAGCGCATCGCGCAGTTCGCCATCGCCAACGCGCAGGAGCGCGCCCGCGCTGCGCAGCGGGTGGTGCGCAAGCGCATCGCCGGCGGTCCCGCGCTGCCCGGTAAGCTCGCCGACTGCGTCAGCCAGGAGCCCAGGCGCTGCGAGCTGTTCCTGGTCGAGGGCGACTCCGCCGGCGGCTCCGCCAAGCAAGCGCGCGACAAGGAGTTCCAGGCCATCATGCCGCTGCGCGGCAAGATCCTGAACACCTGGGAGGTCGATCCCGGGCAGCTCGCCGGCAGCGAGGAGGTACACAACATCAGCGTGGCACTCGGAGTCGAGCCCGGCTCGACGGACCTGTCGTCGCTGCGTTATCACAAGGTCTGCATCCTCGCGGACGCCGACTCCGACGGGCAGCACATCGCGACGCTGCTGTGCGCGCTGTTCCTGCGGCACTTCCGCCCGCTGGTGACCCACGGGCACGTGCACGTGGCGATGCCGCCGCTCTACCGCATCGATGCCGGCCGGCAGGTGCACTACGCGCTCGACGACGCGGAGCGGGATCAGCTGCTGAGGAGGATAGAGAAGGAGAGCCCGCGCACCAAACCCACGGTCACGCGCTTCAAGGGCCTGGGGGAGATGAACCCGAGGCAGCTGCGCGAGACCACCATCGACCCGCGCACGCGCCGCCTGGTGCAACTCACCATCGACGGCAAGGACAAGACCGATCAGCTCATGGACATGCTGCTCGCCAAGAAGCGCGCGGCCGACCGCCGTGAATGGCTCGAGGAGAAGGGCAACCTCGCCGAGGTGCAGGTGTGAGCGGCCCCCCGGAGAACCAGGAGCTCAACTTCGAGGGCATCGAGCGCCAGCCGCTCTCGACCTTCACCGAGAAGGCCTATCTCGACTACTCGATGTACGTGATCCTCGATCGCGCGCTGCCGGCGCTCGGCGACGGGCTGAAACCGGTGCAGCGGCGCATCGTCTACGCCATGAGCGAGCTCGGGCTGTCGGCGGTGGCCAAGCACAAGAAGGCGGCCCTGACCGTCGGCGACGTGCTCGGCAAGTTCCACCCGCACGGCGACTCGGCCTGCTACGAGGCGATGGTGCTCATGGCGCAGCCGTTCGCCTACCGCTATCCGCTCATCGACGGGCAGGGCAACTGGGGCTCGCAGGACGACCCGAAGTCCTTCGCCGCGATGCGCTACACCGAGGCCAAGCTCACCCGCTACGCCGAAGTGCTGCTCGCCGAGCTGTCCGACGGCACGGTCGACTGGGTCGCGAATTACGACGGCTCGCGCGAGGAGCCGGCGATCCTGCCGGCACGGCTGCCGAACCTGCTGCTCAACGGCACTTCGGGCATCGCAGTCGGCATGGCGACCGACATCCCGCCACATAACCTGAGGGAAGTGGCCGCCGCCGCCATCCAGCTGCTCGAGCAGCCGGAGGCCACTACCGCTGCGCTCATGAAGCACGTCAGGGGGCCGGATCTGCCGACCGGGGCCGAGATCATCTCGCCGCGCGCGGATCTCAAGGAGTTCTACGACCAGGGCGTCGGCGCCTTCAAGGCACGCGCCACCTGGGAGATCGAGGACGGCAACGCGGTCATCACCGCCTTTCCCTACCAGGTGTCGCCGACGCGCGTGCAGGAGCAGATCGCCGAGCAGATGCGCGCCAAGAAGCTGCCGATGCTCGATGAGCTGCGCGACGAGTCCGACCACGACAACCCAACACGGCTGGTGCTCGTGCCGCGGTCCAACCGAGTCGACCTCGTCGAGGTGATGAACCACCTGTTCGCCACCACCGATCTCGAGCGCAACTACCGCGTCAATCTCAACATCATCGCGCTCGACGGTCGCCCGCGCGTCATGGGCCTGAAGGAGATCCTCCACGAGTGGCTCGAGTTCCGCACGACGACCGTCACGCGCCGCCTGACGCACCGACTCGCCAAGGTGGCGAACAGGCTGCACATCCTCGACGGGCTGCTGATCGCCTTCCTCAACCTCGACGAGGTGATCCGCATCATCCGCCGCGAGGAGGAGCCGAAGCCGGTGCTCATGAAGCGCTTCAAGCTCACCGACGAGCAGACCGAGGAGATCCTCAACACGCGCCTGCGGCACCTCGCGAAGCTCGAGGAGATGAAAATCCGCGAGGAGCAGAAGACGCTCGCTGCCGAGCGCGAGGAGCTGGAAGGGCTCCTCAAGAGCAAAGCGAAGCTGAAAAAGCTCATCGCCGCCGAGATCAAAGCCGATGCCGAGAAGTACGGCGACGAGCGGCGCACCAAGATCATCGAGCGCGAGGCGGCGCAGGCGATCGACGAGGCGAGCCTCATCCCGAACGAGCCGGTGACTGTGGTCCTCTCCAAGGGTGGTTGGGTCCGATCCGCCAAGGGTCATGAGGTCGACGTCGCGACGCTCTCCTACAAGGGCGGCGATGCTTTCCAGGCGCTGGCGCGCGGCCGGAGCCTGCAGAGTGCCGTGTTCATCGACAGCACCGGACGCACCTACTCGCTGCCGGCGCACTCGTTGCCGTCGGCCCGCGGCCACGGCGAGCCGCTCTCGGGCCGGCTCGATCCGCCGGACGGCGCCAAGTTCGCCGGAGTGATGATCGGCGAGCCCGAGGACCTGTGGCTGCTGGCGAGCGATGCCGGCTACGGCTTCAGCGCGCGCCTGAAGGACCTGGTCACCGACCGGCGCGCCGGGAAGACGGTACTGAGTGTCCCGGAGAACGCGCAGGTGCTCGCTCCTGCACCGGTGCTGTCGGCGGACTCTCTGGTGGCCGTGGTGTCGAGCGAGGGCAAGCTGCTCGCCTTCCCGGTGAGCGAGGTGCCGGAGATGCCGCGCGGCAAGGGCAACAAGCTCTATGACATCCCGGGGAAGAAGGCGCGCAGCCGCACCGAGCTCATGACGGCGCTCGCGGTCGTGCCGCCCGAGGCGAGCCTCGTCCTCTGGTCGGGAGAGACGCAGAAAGTCCTCGAGTGGCGCGACCTCAAGGACTATCTCGGACAGCGCGCCCAGCGCGGCGCGGTATTGAAACGCGGCTGGCCGCGCAGAATCGATCGCCTGGAAGTGCGGCTGCCGCCGCCGGGCAACTGAGCTGAGGCGGCGGCGCGCTGCGCGACGCCTCGTCAGCGCTCGGCGCGCAGCACCACTTCCTCGGGCTCGTTGACGAAGTAGCCCTGGATGTAGTGCACGCCGATCTGCCACAGCACCGCCATGGTGTTGGCGTCCTCGACGCGCTCGGCGATGGTGAGGATGCTGCGCCGGCGGGCGGCTTCGACCAGCGCCCGCACCTGTATCTGCAGCTGCGGATCGCCCGCCAGTCCCTGGATGAGCGTGCCGTCGATCTTGACGAAATCGAGCGGCAGCGATTCGAGCAGTCCCATGCTGCCGGGGCCGGAGCCGAACCCCTCGAGCGCGAAGCGAAACTGCCGCTCGCGCAGCGCCGCCGCGAGCGCGCGCACCTGCGGGACGTAGCTGGCGGCACTCTCCTCGGTGACCTGGAAGCACAGACGCTGCGGCTCGGCGCGGCTCGAGCGCAGATGGTTGTCGAGCCACGCGGTGAAGCCGCTGTCGCGGGCGGTCTCGCGCGACAGGCGCACGAACAGGCACTCGGGCTTGCGCTGCGCCGCGAACGACAGCGACGCCCCGACCACCCAGCGGTCGATGTTCTTCAGCAGATCGTTGCGCCCGGCGGCCGCCATGAACTCCGACGGCAGCACCTCCTTGCCCTGGTTGTCGATCATGCGCACCAGCACATCGAACATGCCGGGATCCTCGCCCTGCAGGCTGGCGATCGGCTGCTGCACCAGGCGGAAGCGGTTCTCCATGAGCGCCGCCTTGATGTGCTTGACCCACACCTTGTCGTAGGACATCACGCGGCTGTCGGTGTCGGCGCGATCCGAGGTGATGCTCTGGTTGCCGCCGCGGGCGACGCCCCGGCGGGCACATTCGAGCGCGTCCGCGACGACCGCATCGAGATCGACATCACCCGGTGACACGACCGACAGCCCGATGGTGCAGGTGACCGAGACGGACTTGTCGCGGATGCGCATGACGTGGCGCTGCAGGCGTGTCAGCAGCCGCTCGCTCCAGGCATTGATGTCGTTCTCGTTACCGCGCTCGAGCAGCACCAGGAAGCGCACGCCGCCGAAGCGCCCGGCGAGCTCCTTGGGGCTCAAGGTCTCGCGCAGGATCCGGCCGACGTCGAGCAGGATTTCCTCGCTGGCGGTGGCGCCGACCACGCGCTCGAGCGCGGCGAATTTGTCGAGGCGGATGAGGGCGAGGCAGCGCCTGCCGCCCGCGGAGGGCGTGGCGAGGCGCGCGGCGAGCGCCTCGAGCAGCTCGCCCCGCTCGAGCAGCCCC
>DASPPI010000164.1:0-48636 GCA_035625615.1 Steroidobacteraceae bacterium
GCGCTCGCCGACTGGCATGGCGGCATGATCGCGCGCGAGGCGAAGCCGCTCGCGCCGTCCGCGTGGCTGTGGGGGCGCCACGAGCGGCTGCGGGGTGCGCGCTACGCCGAGCTCATCGACAGCGCCGTGCGTGTACCCGACCCCTTTCTCCAGGTGCGCGGCCAGTGGCTGATCCGCCGTCTCGCCCCGGACTGCAGCCGCATCGAGCTCGCGAGCCTGCCCAAGGGCCACGATGAGCAGCGGCTGATGTGGATGATGGGGTGGGAAACGGCCAACATGCACCTCGGCACTCCGGGCGAGCGGCGACGGATACTGAAGGATCTCGGCAAGCGCAAAGGCAACTGGCTGACCAGCTCGGCCGAGCGCATGGGAGAGACGCTCGAGCACGACTGGCGCAGGTGGCGTAAGGGCAAGGGATGAAGGACCTCACACAGGGGCCCATCGGCCGGCATCTGGTGGCGATGGCCGTGCCGATCGCGGTCGGCATGCTGTTCCAGACCCTGTACTTCCTGGTGGACCTGTACTTCGTGTCGCGGCTCGGCGAGGCGGCGATCGCCGGCGTCAGCACCGCCGGCACCGTCACCTTCGTGATCCTCGCGCTCACACAGATGCTCGGCGTCGGTACCGTCGCGCTGGTTTCACACGCCGCCGGCCGCAAGGATCAATCCGAGGCCAACCTGATCTTCAACCAGTCGGTGCTGCTGTCGGCGGTCTGCGGGATACTCACCCTCGCCGCCAGCTTCCTCGGCGGCGGCCCGTATGTCCGCTGGGTCGCGGCCAACCCCGCCGCAGCAAGCGCCGGCACGGCCTATCTCCACTGGTATACGCCGGGGCTTGCCCTGCAGTTCGCACTGGTCGCCATGGGCTCGGGACTGCGCGGCACCGGGATCGTGCAGCCGACCATGATCGTGCAGATGCTGACCGTGATTCTCAACACGCTGCTCGCGCCGGTCCTGATCAGCGGCTGGGGCACCCATCACCCCTTCGGGACTGCGGGCGCAGGAATGGCCAGCAGCATTGCGATCGCCTGCGGGGTGCTGTTCCTGTGGGTCTACTTCGTGCGGCTCGAGCACTACGTGGCGCTGCACCGCAAGCAGTGGCGGCCGCGCTGGCCCGTCATCGGCCGCATCCTCGACATCGGACTCCCCGCCGGCGGCGAGTTCTTCATGATGTTCGTGATCCTGGGCGTCATCTACTGGGTGATCCGCAGCTTCGGCCCCGCCGCCCAGGCCGGGTTCGGTATCGGCGGGCGGGTGATGCAGGCGCTGTTCCTGCCGGTGATGGCGGTGGCGTTCGCCGTGGCTCCGGTGGCCGGGCAGAACTTCGGTGCCCGGCAGTACGCGCGCGTGCGCGCCACCTTCTGGAGCGCCGCGATCCTGAGCTCTCTGCTGATGCTCGTGATCACACTCGTGTGCCAGTGGCGCCCGGAGTGGTTCATCGAGGGATTCAGCCGTCAGCCGGACGTGGTGGCGATCGGTGCTCCCTACCTGCGGATCATCTCCTGGAACTTCCTCGCCAGCGGTCTCATCTTCACCTGCTCAGGCGTGTTCCAGGCGCTCGGCAACACCTGGCCGTCGCTCTTGAGCTCGGCGTCGCGCCTGCTGACCTTCGTGCTACCGGCGGTGCTGCTGTCGACACGGCCGGACTTCAGGATCACGACGGTGTGGTACCTGTCGGTGGCGACCGTGACGCTGCAGGCGCTGACCAGTCTCGCGTTCCTATGGCGGGAGTTCCGGCGCAAGCTCACGACGCCCCCCGAGGTAGCCGGCGGCGCGGTCCCGATCAGCCCTGCGGACTAGCGGCGCACGATCGGCACCGCTCGCGCCGCGAGCCCGGCGCGCCGACGTGCCGGGTGCCTCGACTACTGCGCGGGTTCCTGGCCCGGGTGCTGGTCAGCCAGCGGGAACGACTGTGCGGCTGCACCCGGCGCGGGGGCGGCGCTGTGAGTCGTCGCTGCCGGCACAGCCGTGCCTGCCGCAGGAGCCGTCGCTGCGGCGACCGGCGCATGCGTGCCCACCGCGGGGCCGGTCACTGCGGCCGTCGGCGGTGCGGCAGCGAGCGCCGAGCTGTGCGTGCCGGTGCTCGTGGCGACTGCGGTCAGGAAGCGCCGTGCCGACTCGTCGTCGCTCGTGATGCTGCCCGAGAGAATGTCGCCCGAGGCGACGCCCGGCTTCTTGTAGAAGGAGGCGTCCGCGCCATCGTCGATGCTGAGCACGCTCCCGTCGACCGCAATCCCCGCGAACACGCCGCGGTTGCGCGAGTAGGAGTAGACCTCCGCCTTGAAGGTGGCGTCGGTGGCGGCCGAGGCGTCCCGTCCGACGGGACCGGCCGCAACCGAGGCGCCGGCGCCGAGAGTCACTTTGCCGCCGTTGATGCCTTCGACACCCTTGGGGGTGGTGAACACCAGCACGATGTCGGTCGACTGTATGCCCCACTGCCAGCCGAAGCTGCCGCCGGTCATGGTGATGAACACCGGGCTCGTGAAGCGGCCGTCCTTGTCGCGCACCACCAGCACGCCGTGGCCGCGCCGGCCGCCGAGGAAGAAGGCGATCTTGGTCATGCTGGGAATGACGGCGATGCCGTAGGCGCGCTGGAGCAGCCGGTCGGGAATGGCGTCATCCTTGACGGTGCGCAGCTCCTCGAGGATCTCGCTCGAGATGAGCAGGCGGGCCTCCTCGCGTGCGGAGGCGTGGGCGCTGGTGGCGCCCGCGGTCAGCGCCAGGCCGGCCACCAACGTAAACACGGAAGTGCGGATGTGCATGATGAGAAATCCCCTGTCAGTAGGACTGTCGCCGCTCACCGACACCGGGCGGAAGCGGCTGACTGCCAAGCTTAACTCACTCGGGCATTTTGTGCGCGTGCAGTAGGCGCGGGCCCCGGCCGGGACCGGGCGTCAGTACCAGACCGAGACGAAGATCTGGAAGATATTCGCGTTCAGCTTGTAGAAGGGCTCGTTGCCGGCGCCGTACTGGGCGGCGAGCAGCGCGTCGCGGAAGTCGCTGTAGTCGACGGTGAGATGCTCGACGTCGACGTTGAAGGTGCTCTGCTTGATCCAGGGAAACTTGGGGAAGTTCGGGAACTGGTAGGTGGCGCCCGCTCCCGCGGTGTAGCTGTGGAAGGCGGCGAGCTCGCGGTCGCGCGCCATGAAGTTCTGGTAGTTGGCGTACGGAAACAGGTCGCTGTAGAAGTCGGCGTGGGTCTGCTCGTACCAGCGCAGGCTGCCATTGAAGATCCAGTTCTTCCACATCGGCCAGGTGTAGTTCGCCTCCACGGTATTGGCGTGGATGGCCCAGGTGTCCTGGAAGTAGCGGTACGACAGGCCGAGCGCCGCCCGCCACGGCAGGTAGTACTTCGCCTGGATGGAGGCCGCGTTGCTGGTGCGCGTGTTCGGATAGACCTGGTCGGCCAGCGTGAAGCCCTCGCCGACGCCCGGTGACAGGTAGCGGATCTTGCGGTAGGGGTTGGCGAGATACCCCTGGTCGGAGAGGTTCTGGTAGTTGAAGTTCGCGATCAGGTTGCGCGTCAGGATCTGCGTCAGGCCGAACGAGTAGCCGCGGTGATTGGCCTGCTGATGGAACGTCGGATCATTGACGATCTCGCCCTGCGGGTTCTTGATGTCACGGTAGATATTGTCCCAGCCGCGCAGGTAGCCGAGCGTCACCGTGGTGAGGTCGCCGAACATGTCCTGGCTGACCGAGTAGTAGCTGGTCTCGGCGATGTAGTCCGGCTCGCGGCTGTGGATGTAGCCGGCGCTGTAGGTGGTCTTGCCGTGCAGGTAGTCGATGCCGTAGTTCTCCTGCTTGCGGGTCTCGTGATAGGGGCTCGCGGAGAGCTTCACGTCGATCGAGGCGCTCGAGATCATGTCCTCGTAGTAGCCGGCCGACAGCGACACGGTATCGCCGAAGTTCTTGCGCACCAGTACTTCCGGCCCGTCGACCGTGATGTCGCCGCCGTTGTAGTAGTGGTACATGACGTCGGCGCGCTCTTCGGGCAGCACGCCGCCGAGCGCCGGCGCGGTGATCACCGCCAGCGCCAGCAGCGTACGCGTGAAGGGACTTAAGAGAGGTCCCGAGTGGGTGCGCGCCGCGCGCCCCCCGCCGGTCAGTTGCATCCGCAGCCGCCGCCGACGGCGCCGGTGGCGCCGTGAGCTCCTTCGCGCGTCTCGAGCACGTGCTGCAGGTAGGTGCTCGAGATCGGATTACGCGCGAACGACATGATGGGATCGGCGAGATGCTCGCGCTCGTAGGGCTTCACCCACGGAGTGGGCGCCGTGCAGGCGGCGAGCGCTGCGAGCGTCAGTAAACCGGCCAGGGCCCGCGTCAGCCTCATCGCTATGCTCATGCTCGGCTCCCCAAGATCTCGGCTCCCCGAAGATTCCGCGCGCCCCGTCATTCCCGGATCAGGGCGCGGATGCTGTCCAGATACTCGTTCTCGTCACCGGGCTTGTAGCCGCGATGGAGCTTGCGCAGATTTCCGCTGCGGTCGATGATCACGGTGCAAGGCATGCCGCCGACCTCGTAGAGCTTACTCACTTTGCTGTCGCGGTCGTAGAGGATCGGAAAGCTCACCGGCGTTGCCTTCAGCCACTCGTCGGCAGCCTTCGAGTCTGGCTCGACGTTCACGCCGATCATCGTAAAGCCGAGCTTGTTGTACTTCTTGTAAATGCTTTCGAGCAACGGCATTTCCTGGCGGCACGGGCCACACCAGCTCGCCCAGAAGTTGATCATCACCACCTGGCCTTTGTACTGCGACAGGCTCACGTCCCTGCCTCCCTTGGCCGCGAGCGTGAACTGCGGCGCCGGGCCGCTCGGGTCCGCCAGCACCGGCAGCGAAACGGCAAGTGCGGCGACCATGGCTGCGATAGCGTTCCTCATCGTGCATCCCTCTAGAAGAAGACGGTCACACCAAAGAGCGCCTCGAGGTTGTTGGTGAGCTTGGTGTATCCCAGCACGCTCGTCTGGAAGATGTGGTCCTGCACCGTGACATGCATCGCCAGCCAGTTTGCCGGCACCACCCGGTAGCCGCCACCCACGTTCACCGTGAACTTCGTGTCCCCGGCGAAGTCGGTGCCGCCGGCTCCGCCGAGGAGATAAAAAGCGCTCGTCATGGCGAGGCCGCGACCGACAAAGGCTTCGCCCGGCAGGAAGTTGTACCCCAGGCAGAGGTCGTAATACGTGAAGTGCCTCTCAGACGGGCTAAGCAGCTGAATCTGGCTGAGTGTTTCAAAGCTGGTCTCGCCCGCGGTGGAGCGACCGACCTCGGCCTGGAAGAAGAAGTCCTCGCTGACGTGGTAGGCGAGGGTGGCGCCGTAGGAGTAGTGGGTGCCGAAATCCTCGATCGACAGGGCGCCGTACTGCGCGCCGAGCTCCCAGTTGGTGCTGCGGATACGCGGGACCTTGACCGTGCGGCGGGCCACCTCGGGCTCGATGACCCGCGGCGGAGGCGTGCCCTGGTCCTGCGACTGATCGGCCGCGGCAGTGCTGCTCGCCTTGGAGCCGTGGTGGAACCAGTTGCGCACCGAGGCGCAACCGGACAGCGCGGTCAGGGCCGCTATCAGAAGAAGAACGCGAATCCGCCTTTCCATTCGTCCTCTTCCTCGTTCTGGTTGCGGTTGGTGAAGATCCAGTGGGCTTTGTACTCGGCGCGCAGGAAGAAGCGCCGCGTCAGATAGAAGCGTATGCCGCCGCCGACATAGGCCGAGGGCTCGGTGCGGTCGGTCGTCTGCACCAGCGTCGCCTTGGGCTCGGTATGCACCCAGCCGCCGCCGATGGTCAGGAACGGCGACCAGCGCGCTTCGGGCGCGATCACGTGCGCGAACCCGAGATCGAGTGTCGTGCAGTTGGAGTAGCGGCCGTAGCACTGCCCGACCGCGGCCTCGAGGTGCAGCTGCGAGTTGAACGACAGCGCTCCATAGCCGGACACGAGCGAGGCGCCGCCGTACGACCCGACGAAGAAGCCGGCTTCGTAGCGATGGTCGGCGAAGCCGGCGCGCGTTCCGAGATCGAGCTTGAACGGCGAGCCGTCGGCGAGCACGGTCTTCTGCATGTCCTCGAATGAGGCCCAGCCTTCTACGCCGCGCTGGGTGCGCACGCGGAACCAGTCGGTGTGCCGGAACAGCACATCGACGCTCTCTTCGCGGGGTACGACGTGAAACACCGGGTAGCCGCGCCCGGGACCGGTGTGCAGCTCCAGGTACGGCTGGGTGACGAACAGCTGCAGATACTCGCGCGCGCCGCTGACCGCAGGAGTGAGCAGCGCAGCCAGCAACAGAATGCCCGCGAGCGCACATTCGCGCGCACGCCGGGTCAAGTCCGTCCTTCGCTCAGTTTAACGGTACCGCCGGGTCCCATGGGTTGTTGAAGTACTGCGCACCGATATCCAGCCATTCGGACAGCAAGCGAAGCTCCGCGCCGGTGAGGTAACCCGCGTGCGTGCTGCCGGAACCCGCGGCGAAGCGGTTGAGGAACTGGGCCGACAGTCCGCCATTGGCGCTACCTGCATTCACGAACGGACCCACCGCCGGTCCGGCCACGGGTCCGTTGGCCGTCATGATAACTGTGTTGTGCGCGAACAGCAGCTGCTGATAGGAGGTAACCTGCTGCGGCTGGTTGACCGAGGCTGACTTGGTGAGGTCGAGATTGCCGGCGGGATTGAGCACCGCCTTGCCCATGGCGTCCACCGGACTGTGACAGCCGCCCTGTGTGCAGGTGTTGTTGACGCCGGCCACCGCCGGTGTGGGTCGCGGCGCATCCCACAGCGGCTGGATGTGCTCGGGATAGTTGATCTCGATGCGACAGTTCGCCGACCAGGCGGTGATGCACAGCGCGGTCGTCGGGAACGGGGTGAAGAACTGCGTCGCATCGTCGTAGCGGTAGAAGATGGGGCTGCCGGGCGTCGCCTGCGCCGGGTTGGTCCAGACGTCCTGGTAGATCACGTTCACGCTCGGCACCATCTGGGCGCACGGCGGATGGTCGTTGGCGCAGCTCCACGCCATGCGCGCCTGCGCCATGGTCTGGCCGGCAGCGGTGGGGAGGAACGGCTCGAGTGTGGTGCCGCCGACCATGGTCGGCGCGGTGATGGTGTTCGGGAAGGGCACGCCCGCGGCGCTCGCTCCCACCCAGGCCGAATTGAACAACCCCGCGCGTCCGTGCGAGACCGGCTTTTGCGCGCCGGCCTGCGGCAGATGGCAGCCGTTGCAGGAGACCACCTCACCCGGCTGGGCCTGCAGCCACACGCCCTGCACCGGCGTGATGCGGCGCGCGTTGAAATCGAGCACGCTCATGCGCAGCGCCACCTGGGCCGGCACCTCGATGCGCACCGAACCGTCCGGCTCGATGGGCGCGTAGCCGAGGATCTCGATCATGTAGTCGCTGGCGCCGAAGGCCGCGTCGGAGAGATTCAGCAGCGTCTTGTCCGGAATGGAGACCGCCTTCTCCAGGCGGATGAAACGCGCCGGGCGCGCCCCGGGCGCCGTCACGGCGGAATTGGCCACCGCGGCGATGCTCGGGTTGGCGGTATCGACGCCGTCGAAGTCGTACACACTCCTTATATCTATGACGCCGACACCGGCATTCACCCAGTCCTGATTGAGAGTCACACCCGCCACCTGGTCGGGGATGATGTTCGGCTTCGGCCGCGGCTGCGCCACGGCGACATCGGTCACCATCACGCCCGCGGCCGGGATCCCGATCGGCATCATGGTGTTGGAGGTCGGGTCGAACATCCACACGCTGTAGAGCGGCGGTGCGGTCACCAGCTTGGTGTTGGCGAGATTGGCGGTGGTGCACGGCAGGATCGCCGGCGGCGTCTGGGTCGGGTCCTCGAGCCGGCACTGGCTCCAGCTCACCAGGATGCGGCCGCTGCCGTCCTGCAGCGGGTAGGCGGAGTTGAAGCGGCCGCCCGGTGAGGGCCCGGGAACAGTGAGAACGTCGTTGAGGGTGGCCGCGCTCTGGGCCGGCCCCTTGAGCGTCGGGTTGGCGAGCAGCGGCTGGGTGTTCTCGGTGTAATGCGTGCCGTCGATGATCACCAGGTTGCCGCCGTCATCGACGCCGGTGAACTGGCGCATGATCGCCAGGATGCGGCCGTCCTGCATCTGCCGTGGCCGCACGAACTCGACAACGGTGTTGTTGGTGCCGGTGTTGTGGCTGTTGGCTCCGTAGTACAGCTCGAGATCAGTGCCGTCGGGATTGGACGAGTACAGCGACATCTGGTTGCGGCCGGCCGCCGGCATGTTGTCCCAGCGGCTCCACAGCACCCGGCCGCTGGCGAGCACCGTGGCGTCGCGATCGTGGCTCGGGTTGAAGGTGATCTGGTGGATGCCGGTGCCGTCGGCGTTCATGACTTCGAGGACGAACCCGAATTCGGTGCGGTCCTCGTCGTCGGCCTGGTACTGCGGGTCACCCTGATTGAGCAGCGCGCCCTGCGACTGATCCTGTCGGTCGGTCGAGAACACGATACGCCCGTCCGGCAGGTAGTGCGGCGAGACGTCGTTGACCGTCACCGGATCGGGATCCGAGGCCGGATTGATGACGGCGGCGAGCGTGTCGGTCGCCACGGTGTACTGATAGATGCGCCAGCCCGGGGCCTTCTTCAGGTCCTGGTTGGGAGTGAGCGGTCCGCGCATGGCGAACGCCACCAGGGTGCCGTCGGCAGAGGTGTCGACGTCTTTCACGTCCCAGAACTGACCGTTGCTTGCGGCGGCGGCGGTGATGCGCGCGGTGAGGTTGCTCTCGGTTGCGGCCGCCGAGGCGCTGCCGCGCATCCACAGATCCGCCGACGGCAATGCATCGCTCATGATGCGCAGATCGTCCTGGATCAGGGTGCCGGCCTTGTTGGTCGGCACCGTGCGCTTCACGTAGAAGATCGGGTAGTCGACCGTGGCCGGATCCTGGGTCTGGCTGTTGGAGATGTTGACGCTGCCGCCGCCGTTGCAGCCGGCGAGTGCCGCCGCGAGCAGCGCCGCTGCAAACCACGGCAGCGGCCGGACGTCGCGCGCCCACCGCGTGAGGTATTGCATGCTGCGCGCCTTCATGTGCGCCTCCATAAATCCGCGGCTGCGCCGCGGCCCGTGCATGTTACGTAATTCATCATCGCGATAGTGACTTATACCCATAACAATCTTGATAGCGCCGATTACATCACAGCGCCTCGGCGCGGCTCGCGGTTCTCATACGCCTGAAGCTTGTGGAGGTCGATCAGGTACTAGGTAGTCGTTCGACCGGGAGTACGCCGTGACCGGGCTCGCAGTTTGCCGTGCATTGAGCAGTGCGACACGAGAACAACTCAAACTGTCGGCGGTTGGCGACGTCACTTGCTTGAGACATTAGGGGCGGGAGCAGGGATCCGTATAGTCCGCTACGCGCATCGGGAGTTCTGCGCGTTTTCGGTCAGTTTCGGGAGGCGACAAGCGCCATGAATGTCACAGCCAACGAGGCACAGGTCCACGCCGCCCGCGCGCGTCGTAGCGCGCTGGCGGGTTCGCTGTTGCTGCTCGCGCAGCTGACGCTGCCTGCCTACGCCGGTCCGAACGAGCAGGCGAAGCGCATGTATGAGCGTCTCGCGGGCGAGCCGCCGCCGGCGGCGGTGCTCGCGCAGATGGAGATCGCGCTGTGCGGCGCGGCGCCGTGTCCGGCCGGCACGGCTTCCCTCTCCCCGGGCGACCCGCGGCTCATCACCGCGGCCGCGATCGCCACCGATCCGGTCAAGTATCCCAATTACTACGCGCACGATTTCTACAACGTGACGCTGAAGAACTGGGTCATTCCCTGGACCAACCGCGACCAGACGGTGTTCGCGCCGTTCAACGACTACGCCGCCACCGTGATCGGCATGGTGCGCGATGACGTGCCGTTCAACACCGCGCTCTCGGCCGACCTTCTCTACACGGTGAATGCCTCGGGCCTGCCGGCGCCCTCGAATGCGAGCAATGCCCACTACGCCACGGCCGAGGCCAACGGCGTCGACCTGAGCACCGCGCTCAAGCAGACCACGCAGTCGGGCACTTATGGAACGCCGACGGCGGCGACCGCCGGGCTGATCACCACCTACGCCGCGGAGGCCGCGTTCTTCATCAAGGGCACCAACCGCGCGATGTTCCGCTTCACCATGATCAATCATTTCTGCAACGACATGCAGCTGCTGATGGACACCACGCGTCCGACCGATCGCGTCCGCCAGGACGTCGCCCGTTCCCCCGGCGGTGACAGCCGCGTGTACCTGCAGACCTGCGTCGGCTGCCACAGCGGCATGGATCCGATGGCACAGGCCTTCGCCTACTACAACTTCAACGGCACCGTCGGACCGGGCGTCATGAACACCGGCACCATGCAGTACACGCAGGGTCAGGTGCAGCCGAAGTACCTGATCAACTCGACCAATTTCGTGTACGGCTTCGTGACCCCGGACGACAGCTGGTCGAACCGCTGGCGCTACGGCATCAACGCCGCGTTCGGCTGGAGCCCGTCGCTTCCCGGCAGCGGCAGCGGCGCCAAGTCCCTGGGCCAGGAGATTGAGTCGGCCCAGCAGTTCGCCACCTGCCAGGTGACCAAGGTGTTCCAAGCAGTGTGCTTCCGGGCACCGGTGAGTTCCGCCGACATGTCCACGGTCGCCACCATCACGTCGAGCTTCGAGTCCGGCGGTTACAAGCTCAAGCAGGTGTTCCAGCAGGTCGCTGCCGCCTGCCCGGGCCAGTAAGGGAGCGCCGCAATGAACCGCAACCTCATCGAAACTCCTGCTCGGTCGGCTGCACGGCTGACGCGCATCACGCGCGCACTGCGGCACGCCGCCGCGCTCGTGGCGCTCGCGGCGCTCGCCGCCTGCGGCGGCGGCGGCGGACCGGGCGTCACGGTGAACCAGCCGACCGGCACCGCCACGGTAGCGAGCTACACCGGGCCCGCGGCGGCCAACGCCGACGTGCTGGCGTTCCAGCTCAACCTCTGGCAGAACATCATCCCGTCGGACCGCTGCGGCGGCTGTCACCACGCCGGCGGACAGTCGCCGATGTTCGCGCGCTCCGATGACGTCAACCTCGCCTACCAGGCGGCGCTGCCGCTGGTGAATCTCACCAACCCCTCGCAGTCGACGCTGGTGCTGAAGGTCGGCGGCGGGCACAACTGTTGGGTGGCGGACCCGTCCGCCTGCGCGGCCACCATGCTGGTGTGGATCCAGAACTGGATCGGCGCGGGCTCCTCTTCCACCAGCACCGTCCAGCTGGTCGCCCCGCCGGTGCAATCGGCCGGTGGCGGCAAGCAGTTCCCGGCCCTCGCCACCGACGGCAACCCGAGCTATGCCCAGACGGTGTACCCGCTGGTCACGAAGTTCTGCTCCGGCTGCCACAACCCGAGCTCGGCGACGGCGCAGCAGCCGTATTTCGGCGACCCGCTCCCCGCCGACATGCAGGCGGCGTACGTGGCGGCGCAACCGAAGATCAATCTGGCGACGCCCAACCTGTCGCGCTTCTACGAGCGCCTCGCCCAGGACATGCATCACTGCTGGCCGACGGCGAGCTCCGGCGGCGCACCCGACTGTCCGGGCAGTGCCGCGGCGATGCTGGCGCAGATCACCGCGTTCGCCAACGGCATCCCGATCACGCCGATCGACCCGACCCTCGTGGTCTCGAATGCGCTCAACCTCACGCAGGGCACGATCGCATCGGGCGGCAGCCGCTACGACGCGAACGTGATCGCCATGTACATGTTCGAGACCGGGCAGGGCAGCACCGCCTACGACACGAGCGGTGTGACGCCGGAAGCCGACCTCGAGCTCTCGGGCAACGTCACCTGGGTCGGCGGCTGGGGCATCAATGTCGGCATGGGCGGCAAGGCGCAGGCCTCCACCAGTGCCAGCTCCAAGCTCGCCTCCATGATCCAGGGCACCGGCGAATACACCTTCGAAGCGTGGGTGGCGCCGGCCAACGTGACGCAGACCGCGGCGTACGTCGTCAGCTACTCGGGCAGCGACACCACGCGCGATGCCACGCTCGGCCAGGCCGCGATGCAGTACCAGGCCATGACGCGCAGCAGCGTCACCGACACCAACGGCATGCCGGCGCTCACCACCACCACCGCCGATGGCGCGGCGCAGGCAGCCCTGCAGCACGTGGTGCTGACCTACGACCCGGTCAACGGGCAGAAGATCTACATCAACGGGGTGTGGACCGGCGATGCTGATCCCAACAAGGGTGGCACGTTCGCCAACTGGGACAGCACCTTCGCGCTGGTGCTCGGTAACGAGGTGACCGGTCAGCGGCAGTGGCAGGGCGTCATCAAGTTCGTCGCCATCCACAATCGTGCGCTCACTCAGGCGCAGATCCAGCAGAACTTCGCCGCCGGGGTCGGCCAGCGCTACTACCTGTTGTTCGGCGTCAGTGCGCTCACCGGGGTGCCGCAGTCGTACATCCTGTTCACCGGGAGCCAGTACGACAACTACAGCTACCTGTTCGCGCAGCCGAAGTTCATCAGCCTCGACAAGACGGCCGCCCCCGCCGGGCTGCCGCTCAGCGGCATACGCATCGGCGTGAACGGCGCGCTGGTCGGCGCCGGCCAGGCATTCACCAGCGTATCGACGACCGTCGGTGGCGCGAACTACACGGCCGCCAACGGGCAGCTGCTGTCGAGCCTCGGTACCGTGGTGCCGGTAACCCTCGGTCCGAGCCAGGATCTGTTCTTCCTGTCGTTCGACCAGATCGGCACGCACGTGCACGCCTACGTCGAGCCGGTGGTGATTCCGACGCCGCCGGTGGCGAACAACAACCCGGTACCCGACTTCGGCATCGCCACTTTCGAGCGCGCCAACAACTCGTTCGCGCGTATCACCGGGGTAGCGATCACCGACCCGGTGGTGTCGGCGCTGTATAACACCTCGCAGCAGTCGATGCCCGCCGGCCCGCTGATCTCGGCGTTCGTGCCCTCGCAGCAGTCCGCGCTTTCGCAGCTGGCGAACGCGTACTGCGGCGAGATGCTGGCGAGCTCGACGCTTACGCACAGCTTCTTCAACGGTACGCTGGACGGCAGCACGGGCAGCCTGGCCTCGGGCTTCTTCGGCGCGAGCCCCAGCGCGAACCGCACCGCCGTGATCAACGCGCTGGTCAACAACGCCATCGGCACCAACGTCAACCCGCAGGCCGCGAGCGCGGTGAGCAGCGAGGTCGATGCGCTGATCTCGCGCGTATTCCTCGGGCAGTCGCAGGCGCCGACCGCGGCACTCAACCCCAGCGCCACCGTGGCGCAGGCGACCGTCGCCGCGTGCACCGCGGTGCTCGGCAGCGCCGCCGTAACCCTGCAGTGATCTGAGACCGGAGATACTGAGATGTTCATCAGCAAAAAGCCCCCTCGCGCCCACGCGCTCGGCGAGCCACTGCTGCACGAGAATCACCCGCGGCCGGTGACGCGCCGTCAGTTGTTGGGTGCCGGCCTCCTGTCCAGCTCTGCGCTGGTGATCGGCCCGGCCTGGCTCGGCGCAGTGCTGAAGGCGAACCGCGCCGGTGCGACCGTGTCGCAGGACATCCAGAATCTGCTGGTCGCGGCGCAGTGCAACGTGCCGAGCGCCGGCGGTGGTATCCCCTTCATCGTCTTCGATCTCGCCGGCGGCGCCAATCTCGTCGGCTCCGAGGTGCTGGTCGGCCAGCAGGGCGGTCAGAGCAACTTCCTCTCGACCGCCGGCTATGAGCTGCTCGGACTGCCGGGCAACATGGTGCCGAGCTCGACCGCCAACATCGATCCCTCGCTCGGGCTCCTCTGGCATACGGACGGCGCCATCAAGCGCGGCATCATGAGCGTCGCGGCCGCCACCACCGCCGCCGGCGTGAACGGTGCGGTGTTCTGCGCCATGTCCCAGAACGATACCCAGTCGAATCCCCACAACCCCATGTACGGCATCGCCATGGCCGGGGCGAAGGGCCAGCTGATGACGCTGTGCGGCACGCAATCGAGCGTCTCGGGAGGCAACTCCGAGGCGCCGATGGCGCTGATCAACCCGGCGCTGCAGCCGACCACCATCGCCCAGCCGTCCGATGCGACCTCACTCGTGCCGATCCCGCCGGGCGGCAAGGTGGATCCGCTGGCGGTCGCGACGCTCGAGTCGCAGACGCGCATCAGCACCGGTGTCACGCCGCAATCGGGTAGCGGCGATGTGTCCGCCTTCACCGGCGCGCTCGGCGCGCCCAGCGGCTCGACCCCGGGCGTGTCGGTGTACCCGTCGACCGACCCGACCGATGACGCCGCGGTCAAGAGCCAGGTGCGCTGCGCGTACGTGAAGGCGGCCAATACCGCCGACGTATTCGGCAGCCCCTCCGCGCTCGATCCGACGCAGGACACCAAGCTCACCGGCATCACCGGCTTCAGCGTCGCCCAGATCAACAGCGACTCGGACACGGCCGCGACCGCGACCGTGATGAAGCTCGTGATCAACGGCTTCGCCGGTGCCGGTACCATCACGCTCGGCGGCTACGATTACCACGACGGCACGCGCGCTACCGGCGAAACGAAGAACTTCAAGGCCGGGCAGATGATTGGCGGGGTGCTCGAGTACGCGGCGCGCGTCGGCAAGCCGGTGATGATTTACGTGCTGAGCGATGGCTCGCTCAACGCCAACAGCACCATCGATTCGAGCACCGCGGGCCGCGGCAAGTTCGGCTGGCAGGGCGACAACTCGAGTGTCGCCTCGACCTTCTTCCTGGTCTACAGCCCGACCGGACGCCCGAAGCCGCTCAACGGCGCTGCCGGCCAGCAGATCGGCTATTTCGACGCCAGTGGCAACGTGGTGAGCAGCTCGAGCCCGGTCGGCAATGCGGTGACGACGCTGGTGCAGGTGGTGTGCCTCAACTACATGGGCCTGCTCGGCACCACCAGCCAGTACTCGACCGTGTTCGCGAGCATCCCGGGAGCCGCGCTGGGCTCGGCGGCCCAGTTGGACGCGCTCACCGCATTCGAGCCGATCGTGTAATTCGCGTCGCGGCGCACCGCCTCCGCAGTGCGCCCGCGACCGGCCCCTGTCGCCCCATGACGACGGCGGCTGCGCCGCCGGAACGGGCGCGGTTACACTGCTCATTTCACCGCCCCGTTCGTTGACAGTGTTAAGTGCGCTGTGCAATTTTGGGCGCTTGGCGCGGGCGCAGGTCGCACCCCGTGGCGAAGGATCATTATTGAGCTGGCAACGGCCGAACGGCCCGGCGTGGCGTCAGGTGGCAAGCGCTTGCATTGCCTCGGCGCGCTCGGCCGCGCCCGCAGTGCGGTCGGCCCGCCGGGTGTGCCTGATCGCGTTCATCCTCGGGGTGGGGCTGCCCGCGGCGGCGCAGCAGAACTACCCGCTCGTCGGGCAGGCGGCACCGGACTTTGCGCTGCACGCGGCGGCCGGCAGCAACGTGCGCCTGTCCGAGCACCGCGGCGACGTCGTGGTCTTGAGCTTCTGGAGCAGCCGCTGCACGCCGTGCCGCACGCAGCTCGACGCGCTGAGTCACAGCCTCGCCACCTACCGCTCGGCAGGACTGACGGTCTACGGCATCGGCGTCGATGACGATGCGGCCCAGTCGATCGAGTACGCGCGCTCGGTGCGGGTGGACTTTCAGCTGCTGCTCGACCCCGGCAAGGGCGTCGCGCGCAGCTACCAGGTCGACAACCTGCCGTTCACTGTGCTGATCGACCGCGGCGGCACCGTGCGCTACGCGCTGCGCGATTACAACGCCGCGAGCAATGGAGCTTATCTGCAACAACTGCGGAGTCTGCTGAACGAATGATCGCCACCACCCGGATACCTCACCTGGCCCACGCGGCGGCCGACGCCCGTCGCGGGCGTGCCGCCCGGCTCGCCGGATTGCTGGCCTGCCTGTGGCTCCTACCGGCCGGGCCGCCCGCGTGGGCGGCGCCACCGGCCCCCAGCGCTGCCGGCGCGGCGCCGGCGAGCGCCCCGGCACCGGCCGCGAATGCACCGGCGGCGGCGCCGGCTGCCGCCAGCGCCGCCGCGCCCGCGGAACCGGGCGCCGAGACGCGCAGCCTCGACACGGATATCCAGAGCCTCAAGAAGGACGTGGTCGACCTCAACCGCGACCTGTTCCTGCTGGAGGAGGAGCTGCTGTTCCCGGCGAATACCCAGGTGGCGGTGTTCCTGTCCATGGATGTGGGCGAGTTCTTTGCGCTCGACTCGGTGCAACTGAAGATCGACCAGAAGGAGGTCATCAACTACCTGTACACGCCGCGCGAGGTCGATGCGCTGCTCAAGGGCGGTGTGCAGCGGCTGTATATCGGCAATCTCAAGGTCGGGCAGCACGAGCTGGTCGCCTTCTTCAGCGGCAAGGGTCCGAACGAGCGCGCCTACAAGCGCGGCGCCTCGCTGCGCTTCGAGAAGGGCGTCGGCGCCAAGTACCTCGAGCTCAAGATCGACGACCGGCAGAGGAAGCTACAGCCGGAGTTCGAGATCAAGGACTGGGAATAGCCATTGACTCCTAGGTCGCCCATGCGCGCCCTGCTGCTCGCCACCGTCCTCGCTGCGTTCACCCTGGGCGTCGCGCAGGCGCGCCGCCACGATCCGGAGAAGCTGCCGGAGACGCGCATCCACGACCTGCACTACGGCGATGTGCTGTTCGAATACTTCCAGAACGACGACGCGCACGACTTCGAGGCGCTCACCCGGCTGCTCGCTTACCAGCACTGGAACCGGATGCCGCACGACGGCGGGGACGCGCAGCTGCTCGCCGGGGGACTGTACCTGTCGCTCGGCATGCACAACGAGGCGGGCGAGATCTTCCAGCGCCTGCTCACCCGGGATGTTCCCACCGGGGTACGCAACCGCGCCTGGTTCTACCTGGCGCAGATCTGGTACGTGCGCGGCTACCTCGACAAGGCCGAGATGGCGTTGCGCAGGATCAACGGGCGCATGTCACCGAGCCTCGAGGCGCAGAAGGAGCTGCTGTTCGCCAACGTGCTGATGCACGAGGGCCACTACGACGAGGCGATCCACCTGCTCACCGGCTGGCGCGCCGGCTCACCCGTCGCCTCCGCTTATGCGCGCTTCAATCTCGGCGTGGCACTGGTGCGTGCTAATCGCCTGGGGGATGCTGCGCCGTTCCTGGTGGGCGTCGGCACCCTGACCGCCGGTAGCCCCGAGCTCGCCGCGCTGCGCGACCGCGCCAATCTGGCGCTCGGCTTTGCCTACCTGCAGGCCAACCAGCCGCAGCAGGCGCTCCCGGCGCTGCAGCGGGTGCGCCTCAACGGAGCGTATTCCAACAAGGCGCTGCTCGGGACCGGCTGGGCGGAGGCCGCGCTCGGCGACTACCAAGGAGCGCTCACGCCGTGGATGGAGCTGCGCAACCGTAACATGCTGGACGCGGCGGTGCAGGAGTCCTACCTCGCCGTGCCGTACGCATTCAGCAGGCTCAATGCCAACGCGCAGTCGGCGGAGTACTACGAGAGCGCCGTCACCTCCTTCGAGTCCGAGAGCACGCGGCTCGATCAGGCGATCGCGCGCATCGAGCACGGCGACCTGCTGCGCACGGTACTGACGGAGCAGAGCGCCGATGCCAGCCCGCTGGCGCCGCATGGCTGGTTCCGCGACCTGAAGCAGCTGCCCCCTACGGCCGAGTCGCCCTACCTCTACGCGTTGATGGCGGGCCACGACTTCCAGGAAGGCATCAAGAACTACCGTGACCTGGTGTACCTGAACGGCACGCTCGATCGGTGGAGCGACAGCATGGAGGCGTTCGAGGACATGATCGAGACGCGCGAGCGCGCCTATGCCGAGCGGCTGCCGCGCACCGATGCGCTGCTGGCGTCGGGCGCCGTGGAGCAGCTGCAGCAGCGCGGGGCGGCGCTCGAGAATGAGCTGCACACCATCCAGGCGCAGGGCGACGTGGCGGCGCTCGGCACCGAAACCGAGCGCGAGCAGTGGGCGCGCGTGCAGCGCGTGGAAGCCGGGCTCGCCGGCGCTCCCGACACGCCCGAGAACGCGGAGCTGCGCGAGCGGCTGGCGCTGGTCAAGGGTGTGCTGTATTTCCGGCTGAACGAGGCCTACGGCGCGCGGCTGTGGCAGGAGCAGCGCAGCCTCAAGGATCTGAACCTGGCGCTGAACGAGGCACGGAGCCGCTGGATTCGCGTCGAGCGCGCCCGCGAGAACATGCCGGTGAACACCGGGGAGTTTGCCGCGCGGGTCGCCTCGCTCCGCCAGCGCATCGACGCCCTGCAGCTGCACCTCGCGGATGCCGAGCAGCGCCAGAGCGCCTACCTGGCGCGGGTCGCGGTGAGTGAGCTCGAGCAGCAGAAGGACCGGCTGGCCACCTACCAGGTGCAGGCGCGCTTTGCGCTCGCCACCATGTACGACCGGGCCGCCAACGCAGAGGTGGCAACGCGTAAGGCCCCCACACCGGTGCAGAAGGGCGCCGAGAGCGAGGCGGACCAGCCCGGGACGCAGCCGCCGGGCACCACGCCGCCCCCGGCAACACCGGAGCCGCACCCGTGAGCACGCTGAACGTGCGCACCGCACTGGCGACCGTGGTGGCGCTCGGGCTGTGCGTGGTGCTGGCGCCGCCCGCCCTGGGTCAGAGCCAGTCCTCGGGCAGCGGCGCGCCCCCGCGCACCATCGGTGACCTCACCAAGAAGAAAGTGGAGGTGCACAAGGACACCCCGGCGAGCGCCAGCAGCACGCGCGCCATGGAGAATTACCGCCGCTTCCTCGAGCTGCAGAATACCGACCCGAAGCTGCGTGCCGAGGCCATGCGTCGCCTGGGCGACCTCAATCTCGACGCCGGCGAGATGGAGCGGCTCGAGAAGGAAGTCACGGCGGTCGACCTGGCGGGCGGCGAGGCCATCAGGCTCTACACGACGCTGCTCAAGGCTTACCCGGACTATGCGCGCAACGACCAGGTGCTCTACCAGCTGGCGCGCGCCTACGAGACCACCGGCCAGCCGGAAGCCGCGCTCGCCACGCTCGATCGCATCGTGCAGCAGTATCCGCAGAGCCCGCAGCTCGATGAAGTGCAGTTCCGGCGCGGCGAGCTGCTGTTCTCCGCCAAGCGCTATCCGGAGGCCGAGCACGCCTACGCGGCGGTGATCGCCCGCGGCAGCGCCTCCGGGTTCTATCAGCAGAGCCTCTACAAGCACGGCTGGTCGCTGTTCAAGCAGTCGGAGACTCTCGAGAGCCTGCCGTCCTTCGGCGGCGTGCTCGACCGCGAGCTCGGTACCACTCCCGCCAAGGCGGTGCGCATCGAGAGCCTCAAGCGCGCCGACCGCGAGCTGGTCGAGGACACGCTGCGCGTCATGAGCATCGTGTTCTCCTACAGCGACGGCGCCGCCTCGCTCGAGCAGTACAGCGGTAAGCGCGGCGAGCGCCCCTATGCCTGGCTGCTCTACGCGCGTCTCGGCGATCTGTACGTCGACAAGCAGCGTTACCAGGACGCCGCCACCGTGTACCGTGCCTACGTGGCGCGCGATCCCTACAGCGACCACGCGCCGGATCTGGACATGGCGGCCATCGAGGCCTACGGCAAGGGCGGCTTCAGCCAGCTGGTGCTCGACGGCAAGCACGAGTTCGTCGAGCGCTACAACTTCGACTCGCCGTACTGGAAGACGCGCAGCCGCGCCGATAACCCGCGCGTGGTGCAGGAGCTGAAAGTCAATCTCAAGGACGTGGCCACCTACTTCCACGCCAGCGCGCAGAAGTCCAAGCGCGTGGCCGACTACCAGGAGGCGGCGCGCTGGTATCGCGACTACCTCAAGTCGTTCCCCGACGATGCCGACTCGGCGCAGACCAACTATCTGCTCGCGGAGGCGCTGTTCGAGAGTCACCAGTATGGCGAGGCGGCCACCGAGTACGCGCACACTGCTTACGATTATCCGAAGAACGACAAGTCGGCCACCGCCGCCTACGCCGGCCTGGTCTCCTACCAGAAAGCGGAAGAAGGCCTGAGCGGCCCCGAGAAGGACGCGCTGCACCGGCGCGCCACGGACGCCGGGGTCAAGTTCGCCCAGACCTTCCCCGAGCATCCCGACAGCGCCGGTGTCCTGACGCGTGCCGCCGAGGAGATCTTCGCCGCCGGCGACCGACCGCGGGCCATCAGCGTCGCACGGCTGATCCTCGCGCGCCAGCCGCCGGTGGAGCTCGCCAAGCAGCGCATCGCCTGGACGATCATCGCGCAGTCGTATTACGACCAGGGCGAGTACGCTCAGGCGGAGCCGGCTTTCATTCAGGCGCGCGAGCTCGCCGGGAGCGACGAGAAGATGCGCGCCGATCTCACCGAGCGCCTGGCGGCGAGCGTCTACAAGCAGGGCGAAGCGAAGCAGAAGGCCGGCGACCCCAGCGGCGCGGTGGAGGATTATCTGCGCGTCGCGCGCGTCGCGCCCGAGTCCAAGGTGCGCGCCAACGCCGAGTACGACGCCGCCGCCCAGCTCATCAACCTCAAGCAGTGGGATCGCGCCATCGGCGTGCTCGAGGATTTCCGCCGCCAGTTTCCGCAGAGCCCGCTGCAGCGGGACGTGACCGCCAAGCTGGCCGTCGCTTACGCCGCCGCCAACCGCCCGGGTGAGGCGGCGGTAGAGTTCGAGCGCATCGCCGCCAACCCCGCCGAGGACCACGCGGTGCAGCGCGAGGCGCTGATGCAGTCGGCGGACCTGTACGCCAAGGCCGGCAACGCACCGAAGGCGATGGGCATGCTGGAGAAGTTCGTCGACACCAATCCCACCCCGGTGGCGGACGCCGAGGAAGCGCGCCAGCGCCTGGCCGACTACGCGGACAAGAGCGGCGATCACGTGCGGCGCGATCACTGGTATCACGAGATCATCCGCGCCGACGAGCAGGCCGGCGCGCAGCGCACCGAGCGCACCCACTACCTCGCCGCGAAAGCGCAGCTGGCTCTTGCCGCACCGGCGCGCGATGCGTTCCGCGCCGTGCCGCTCACCGCGCCGCTGAAGAAGAGCCTGGTGGTCAAGCGCAATGCGCTCGAGACCGCCATGGACGGCTATCGGCGTGCCGCCGAGTACCAGGTCGCGGAGGTGACCACCGCGGCGACCTATGAGATGGCCGATCTCTACCGCGTGCTCGCCAAGGACATCATGGCCTCCGAGCGCCCGAAGAACCTCAAGGGCGAAGCGCTCGAGGAATACAACTCGCTGCTCGAGGAACAGGTGTTCCCGTTCGAGGAGCAGGCGATCAAGGCACACGAGGTGAACGCCGCGCGCGCCAAGGACGGCGTGTACGACGAGTGGGTGCGCAAGAGCTTCCAGCAGCTCGCGGAGCTCAAGCCGGCGCGCTACGGCAAGACGGAGCTGACGCACGATGTCGTTACCACCCTCGAGTGAGCACGCCGCCGTGCCCGTGACGCGCGCCGCGCACGTGCCGCGCTGGCCGCGCGCCAGCGCGCTCGCATTGTGCGCACTCCTGCTCAGCGCGCTCGCCGCCTGCAGCCACACGCGCACCCGCAACCAGGCGCCGGCGTCGGCCCCCGCCGCCCCCGCCGCCCCCGCCGGCGCAGCGGCGCCCGCTCCGGCAGCCGCGGCCAAGCCGGGCGCGCCGGCGGGCGCCGCCGGCGCCACTCCGGGCGGCGCACCCGGCGCCGCTCCCACGGAGACGGTTCCGGCGGCTCCAGTTCACCCGGAGGTTCCGGCCGCGGCGCGCGCGGATTTCAACCGTGCGGTGAAGTTCATGCAGGCGGGTAACGCCGTCGAAGCGGAGCTCGGCTTCAAGCAGGTCGAGCTCCAGTATCCGCAGTTCGCTGCCCCATTGGTGGACCTCGCGATCCTCGAGCGCAAGGCCGGTCACCTCGATCAGGCCGAGACCACCCTCAAGAGCGCGGTGGCCCGCGAGAGCGGCAGCGCACTGGCGTGGACCGAGCTCGGTGTCACGCAGCGCATGCGCGGAGAATTCAAGGACGCGGCATTCTCCTATCAGCAGGCGATTGCCGCCGACCCGCGCTATGCGCCCGCCTGGCGGAACCTCGGGGTTGTGTCCGATCTCTATCTGGCTGACCCGAATCGCGCGCTGGCGGCGTTCGAGCAGTACAAGCAGATCACCGGCGAGGACAAGCCCGTGAGCGGCTGGATTGCGGAGCTCCGGCAGCGCCTGGGAATGCCGCCCGTCAAACGGCCGGAAGCGCCGCAGGGCGCAGGTGGCACGGCGACGCAGATCCCGGCCGGCACGCCGGGGCAGGGACCGGTGGCAGCGCCTCAGGGGACGGCGCCGGATGCACCTGCGCCGGTGCCGCAGCCGGGAGCGAACCCCACCAACACCGCGGCCGGAACGGCCGCACCGCGGACAGGAGGTTGACCCATGCCGGCTGCGTCCGTACACACATCAAATCGGGCCATGGGCGCGTCGATCGCTTTGGTGCTGTGGGCGTTGCCGCTCGCCGCGGCGAGCGCCCAGTCGGGCACACCCGCGACGCCATCCGCGGCGCCGGCGCCCGCCCGCGCGATCGCTATCCCCCGGCCGGATGAGCTCGAGCCGGGCGTCAGCACCACGCCGCAAGCACCGACACCTCTGCCCGCGGCCCCGCTGCCCGCGACGGCCGGGGCGGCTGGACCGGGCGCCGACGCGGCCGCTGTGCCCGATGCCGGGGCGGCCGCTGCGCCGCCCGCTGCCAGAGCGCCCGGCGTCCCCGGCGCTAAAGTGCCCGCTGCGGCGCCGCCGGCTGCGGGCGGCACCGGAGCGAAGCAGAGCGCTCCCCGCGCCGGCGAGCCGGCTTCCAAGGCCGGCGCGCACCAGGGTCCCGACCGGCTCGAGCTCGAGGCCACCGAGATCACCGGCAACCGCGAGCTGCCGAAGGTGCTGTACATCGTGCCGTGGAAGCGCTCGGATCTGGGCGATCTGGTAGGTAAGCCCGTGAACAGTCTGCTCGATGAGGTGCTGCAACCCCTGGATCGGGATGTCTTTCAGCGGGAAAACCGCTATTACGAAGGCCTCAAGCCCGGCAGCGCCGCCCCAAAAGCGGGCGCGGCGCAGAGTTCTGGAAGCAACCCCTGAAATATGGGGAGCGCATCTCGCAGATGAGAGCCAGGTCGCAGCTTTTTGGGTTTATGTCATTCAGTTTTCGCGAGTGTCTGTGCGTGGGTGGCGGCATTTTTTCTTGAGCGGGAGTGTCAGATGGGCCTGTGGAATTTGATCGTGCGTTTCTTCCAGGGCGGCGGGGACTTCATGTACCCGATCGCCATCGTGTTCGTGGTGGGTCTGGCGATCGCCATCGAACGTTACATCTATCTCACCGCGGCCGCGGCGCGTAACCGCGGGCTGTGGAACGAGATCGTGCCGCTGCTGGGGCAGGGCAACTTCCGCCAGGTGGCGCAGGCGACGGCGAAATCGCAGTCGGCCATCGGCCACATCCTCAACTACGGGTTGGCGCGCATTCAGTCGGCGCGGCGCCGCGACGACATCGAGAAGGCGATGGAGGAGAGCCTCATGGAGGTGGTGCCGCGCCTGGAAAAGCGCACGCACTACCTGGCGACCTTCGCCAATCTCGCGACGCTACTCGGACTGCTCGGCACCGTGATGGGCCTCATCCGCGCGTTCGCGGCGGTGGCGACGGTCAACCCCGCCGAGAAGGCGAACCTGCTGTCGGCGAGCATTTCGGTGGCGATGAACTGCACGGCCTTCGGCCTGATGACGGCAGTGCCTCTGCTGTTCATTCACGCGTGGCTGCAGACCAAGACCACCGAGCTGATCGACAGCCTGGAGATGGCGTCGGTCAAGTTCCTCAACGCGATCACCGAGCGTCAGCCCGCGCCCGCCGCGGCCTGACCGCCTGGTTCGCGTACGCACCGGCTTAAGGACTGAAGGTCCCGCATGCGCCGTTCGTATCAGTATCGCAAGCTCGAGCGCCACACGCGCAAGCCCGCGGAGCTGCTGCTCGTGCCGATGATCGACATCTTCACCGTGCTGGTGACCTTTCTGCTCATGACCGCCGTGTTCTCGCGCACCGTCATCCTGCAGCTCAACCTGCCGCAGTCGCAGACCGAGTTCAAGGAGCCCCCGCCGGGACTGCAGCTGGAGGTGATGGTGCGCAAGGATCTGCTGATGGTGGCCGATCGCAACACGGGGCCGCTGCACGCCGTGCCCAATACGCCGCAGGGGTACGACTACGACGGGCTGACCGAGTACCTGAAGTTCGTCAAGGCGAAGTTCCCGGAGAAGACCGACGCCAGCATCCTGCTCGAGCCCGACACCGCCTATGACACGCTGGTGCAGGTGATGGACCGCGTGCGGGTGTTCGAAACCGGCGAGGGCGCGAACGTGGTGCAGGCCGAGCTGTTCCCGGACATCTCGATCGGCGATGCGCCGGCGGCGGATGCGGCCGCCGCGACCACCCCCGGAGCATCGGCGCCGGCAGCTGCCGCGCCGGCCGCGGCGCCGGCGGGCCCGGCAGCGCGGCAGGCGGGCGGAGCACACTCATGAGCATGTCGACCCGCGCCCTGCGCATGGCGCAGCACCACGTGCGTAACCGCGCCGACGCGCAGCTCAACCTCATACCGCTCATCGACATCCTCTCGGTGATGGTGGCGTTCCTGCTGGTGTACTCGACCGAGGTCGAAGTCATTCAGAACTCCAAGGGCATAGAGATCCCGCAGTCGATCGCGCAGACCGCGCCCAAGCAGTCGGTGGTGGTGATGGTCACCAAGGACGATCTGTTCGTGCAGGGCGAATTCATCACCACCATCAAGGACATCCGTGCGGGGCCCGGACCACTGGTCGAGGCGCTGCGCGCCGCGCTCAAGCGCCCGCTGCTGGTGGGCAGGGAGATGACCGAGCGCGATCTGGCGCAGCGCGAGATCACCATCATGGCCGACAAGGCGCTGCCGTATGACGTGCTGAAGCGCGTCATGGCGACCTGCACCGACGCCGACTACGGCAAGATCTCGCTCGCGGTCATCCAGAAGGAAAAGCCGGTGTCCGCCGGTCAGGGCAAGCCCGGGTAAGGACATGCTGCTCGCCCCCTATTACCGCGAATTCGATCTGCCCTGGGACGGGGACCCGGAATCGAGCGAGCGATTCCGCAAGATCCTGCGCGTGCTGCTGATCCTGCTGGTGATCTTCGGCATCCTGTTTCCGCTGCTGCCGACGCCCAAGCGCGAGGCCGCCGAGGAGGTTCCCCAGCGCCTCGCGCGGCTGATGCTCGAGAACAAGCCCAAACCTCCGCCGCCGCCGCCGCCGAAGGTGGAGGAGAAGCCGAAGATCGAGCCGAAAGTCGCGGTAGTGAAGCCAGCGCCGGTCGATCAGCACCAGCGGGCGCGCGACAAGGCGCAGAAGCAGCTCAACCAGGTGAAGGACGAGCTCGCCGACCTGCGCGATGTGATGGATCTCACTCCGCTCGAGACCAGGAATCTCTCCGGCTCGGTCGGAGCGGACGCGCATGCCGAGCGCTCGCTGATCACTTCCAAGGTCGGCGCGGGCAGCGGCGGCATCACCTCCGCCAACGCCAGCCGCGGCTTTGGCACCGGCGCGGGCTCGCTCACCGGTCACGACACGACCGCGGTGAGCTCGGGAATCGCACGCTCCGGCCTCAACAGCCGCGGCCCGCCGACCAGCGGCGGCGGCGGCAAGCCGGCCCGCTCGCGCGAGGAGATCGAGCTGGTGTTCGATCGCAACAAGGGTCGCATCTACAGCCTGTACGCCCGGGCGCTGCGCGACAATGCGGAGCTGCAGGGCAAGCTGGTGCTCGAGTTCACCATCGCCCCGAACGGGGAGGTGACCATGTGCCGCGTGGTCTCGAGCGAGCTGAAGGATCCCGAGCTCGAGCGCAAGATCATCGCTCTGGTACGGCTGTTTCGCTTCGATGCCAAGGACGTCGACACCATCACCACCACCAAACCCATTGATTTCTTCCCTGCATAGGGCAAACGGACGCCATGGGTGCCTTATGAATCTCAATTCCGAAATCGAGTTCTACTCGGAGCTGCGCCTGGTCGATAAGGCGCGTCTGCTCAACCTGTTCCTGCATGAGCTCGCGGAGGAAGCCCGCGCCACCTACGGCCCCGGCGCCGAGCAGGTGCACGACGGGGCGCATCTGCGCTTCGTGAACGAGCTGTACCATCGCCTGACCCGCGTCATCGAGCAGCTGCTGGCGGAGGAGTCGACGCGCCCGGCCGACGACGTGGTGCTGCGCATGCTGCTGGCGCCGCGCGCCGACAAGCTGGCGGAGCGGCTGGTGTTCAACGCCTACGCGCGCGCCATCCAGGGATTCGAGAACTATGACACGACGGTGCTGATGGGCTCGTGAGGGGCGAGGCAGGCGGTCGACAACAGCGTTCGGCAGGACGCGGTGCGCGTACCTGTGCCGCCTGCGAGCCGCGGCTGCTGCGGCCCGGGAATAACCCTGAGTTCCGCAACCGCGTGGCGGCTCGCGGCCCGCGCTACTACCGCCGCCCCCTCAGTCACGGCCGCTGACGGCAGCGGCGCGGTGCTCACCCGCTGCTCTGGAGTCCTGCGGCGATCCCGCCGACGCTCGCCAGCAGCGCCTCGAACAGGTCGCGGTCCTGCCTGCCGCTGGCGCGCCAGCGCTGCAACAGGTCCACCTGCATCAGGTTCATGGGATCGACGTAGGGGTTGCGCAGCCGGATGGAGCGCTGCAGCGTCGGATCGGAATCGAGCAGCTCGCGGCCGTCGCGGATGGCGAGCACCTGCGCGCAGGCCGCCTGGTACTCGGCGCGGATGTCGTCGCCATAGTGACGCAGCGCCTCGGGCGCGAGCGCGTCGTAGTAGTGCGCAATGTCGATGTCGGTGCGCGCCAGCGTGGTGTCGAGGTCATCGATGAGGTTGCGCAGGAAGAACCATTCGCCGCTCACCGCCCGCACGCGCGCCAGGCCGAACCGGGCCACTACCGCGGCAAGCCCCGCACCGGCGCCGTACCAGCCCGGCAGCAGGTAGCGCGTCTGCGACCAGGCGAACACCCACGGCACCGGCAGGAGCCCGGCGATCCCGACCCCGGCGGCGCGATGCACCGAGCGTGCCCCGATCTGCATGCGCTCGATCACATCGATCGGCGTTACCGCCTGGAAGAACTGGTAGAACTGCGGCTGGTCCGCCAGCCGCCGGTAGGCGGCGCCGCTCTCCTGCGCCAGCAGCGCGGCCATCTCGAGATACTCGGGCGAGTCGTCGGGCAGCTCGCCGCGGCGCAGGCTTGCCGTGGTGAGCAGCAGCGCGTTGAAGGCGCGCTCGAGCGTGCGCATGGCGATGGGTCGCAGCCCGTAGCCCTGCCTGACGGTCGCACCCTGCTCGCGGATGCGCAGCTCCCCGTTGACCGTCCCGGCCGGCGCCGAGCGAATGATTGCTTCGATGCGTCCGCCGCCGCGCGCGAGACTCCCGCCGCGGGCGTGGAACAGCACGTGCTGCTCGCCGGCGGCGCCGAGCACGCGCGCCAGATCGCGCTGTGCCTGGTGGATCACGATCCGCGAGGCGCAGGGGCCGGCTTCCTTGTTGCTGTCCGAGTAGCCGATCAGCACGCACTGGCGGCGCCCGTGCGCCTCCAGGTGCCGGCGATACAGCGGGTCGGCGAGCAGCTCCCGCATGGTCTCGCCCGAGGCCGCCAGTGCGCCGGTGCTTTCAAATTGCGGCGCGATGTCGAGCGCGACCTGGCCGGTGCGCTTGTCGTAGGCGGCCGCCCAGCGTGCCAGCAGCAGCGCCGCCAGCACATCGTCGGCGCCGCTGGCGCCGCTGACGATGAAATAGCCGATGGCCTCCGGGCCGTAGCGATGACGGCCCTGCATGATGGCTTCGAACACCGCCAGCGTGCGCCGGCCGAGGGCGTCGAGCTCGACCACCGGGCCGCGATCCCTCTCGAGCGCCTGCGCGAGCAGCGCCCGACGCTCGCTGCTGCTGCGCCCGCGCCATGCCCGGTCGTCGAAGCCCTGTGCGATGACCGCATGCAGCACGCTCGCGTGCTGGCGCACGTCGAGCGTCGCCAGGTGAAAACCGAAGGTGTCGATGCGCCGCAGCAGTCGCTCGACGTAGAACAGACCCGCGTGGGTACCCTTGTTGGCCCGGAGGCTCGCCGCGATGAGCGCGATGTCGTCGCGGAACTGACCCGCGTTCTCGTAGCCGCTGGCGCGCCCTTCGTGCATGCTGCGCAGCCGCTCGCCGATCTGCGCCAGGAATACGCGGTAGGGCATGCGATCGTGCCGCGCCGGGGTGATGGCCCGTGCGCCCGGCAGCAGGCGCATGTACTCATCGACCCGCGTGCCGAGGTGCGCGGTGGCCGCCACGCGGCTGGCGCTCTGCGACAGTCGCTGCGCCAGCTCCTGGCACTCGGCGAAGTAGCGGTTGACGATCACCTGGTGATGGCGCGCGAGCGCCTCGCGGATGCTCGTGGCGTGCACGTCGGGGTTGCCGTCCATGTCGCCGCCCGCCCAGGAGCCGAAGCGCAGGATCGCGGGCAGGCGCGCACCGGCGGCCTTGGGGCCGTAGAGCTTGTCGAGCGCCTGGGCGATCTCCTCGTAAAAGGCCGGCACCACCCGGTAGAGAATCTCCACCAGATAGAACAGGATCTGCTCGCGCTCGTCAGCCACGGTGAGCCGCTCGCGCGGCAGCTCCTCGGTCTGCCACGCCGCGGTGAGCTCCATGCGCACGTTGTTCCAGACGCTGCGGGACTCGTGCGGCGTGATGCTGGGATCGAGACGCTCGAGCAGGCGCTGCGCGATGCGCTGCTGCTTGCGCAGCAGCGTCCGACGACTGGCCTCGATCGAATGCGGCGCAAACACCGGCTCGATGTGCAGCGCGCCGATGAGCTCGAGCACTTCCGCCGCGCTTGTCCCCCGGGCCTTGAGCGCCGCGAGCGCATCCTCGACGCCCCCCGGCTGCGGCCGCTGACTGTCCTTGAGGAAGTAATCGCGCCGGCGGCGGATGCGGTGCACCTGCTCGGCGACGTTCACCGCCTGGAACCAGGTGGAGAACGCGCGCACCAGATCGCGCGCCAGTGCCGGCGGACGATCGCGCACGCACGCCGCCAGCTCGGCGCGCGCGGCCGCCGAGCCGCCACGGGCGCGGATGGCGGCGACGCGATCGAGCTCGACCAGCTCGAACAGCTGCTCCCCGCCCTGTTCGCGCAGGATCTCGCCCACCAGCGCTCCGAGCGCATGCACATCGTCGCGCAGCGGCTCGTGCCGGGGCGGGAAGTGGATGTCGGCGCGATTCACTGCGCTCGTCCCCGTGTCACTCGCTCCAGGTGTTGGCCCGCGCGGCGAAGTCGGCGCGCTGCGGGCGCACCACGCAGAACTGCTGTCCGGTGGGTGCCTGCATCACGTACCAGGTTTTGACGGCGCCGACCCGGCGGGCGCCGAGCTTCTCCAGCCGGCGTACCTCCGCCTCGATGTCGTCGCTCTCGATGTCGAGGTGCACGCGGCTCGGGTGCGAGACCTGCTGTACCTCCAGGTGCACTTCATCGGGCGCTGTGTCGAGCGTGCGGTACAGGGGGTCCGGCGCGGCCGGCCTGACCGCCAATCCCAGCGCCGCGCTCCAGAAGCGTGCGGCGGCCGGCAGGTCGTCGGTGCAGCAGTCGATGATGAATCCGGCGAGGCGGCTCTTGTGCATGGCGGCGGGTCCTTGGCTGATGCGGTGCGTGTGGCGGCGGGGCGGGCTCGCCCGGTCGGCCGCTATTCTAGCGATACCGTGCGGCACGGCTCCTCATCCGGCGAGCAGCACGGCCTCGGCGCGCTCGAGCTCCTCGGGCTGGCCGTAGAGCACCACGATGTCGCCGTCGCGCAGCATGGTGTCGGCGGCGGGCTCGCGCCCGAGGATGCCCTGGCGGCGCACACCGGTAAAAGTCACCTCGACGCCCCGGCCGCGCACCTCGCTCAGGGTGCGCCCGACCGCCCAGGCCCCCGGAGGCACCACCACGGATTTGATCTCCTCGCGGTGCTCGCTGATCTCGTCGGTCGGCCGCGGCTCGCCGCGCCGCACGATATTGCGCAGCACCGCATAGCGGCTGTTGCGGATGTCCCCGAGCGTGCGCAGCACGCGCGACACCGGCACGCGCAGCAGCATCAGCACGTGCGAGACCAGCATGAGGCTCGCCTCGAAGGTCTCCGGCACGACGTCGGTGGCGCCGGCATCCTGCAGCTCCTTGAGGCGCGCGTCGTCCTGGGTGCGCACCAGCACCGGCAGGTCGGGGCGCAGGCGGCGCACGCTGTGCAGGATGCCGATCGAGGTGGCAGGATCGGAGAAGCTGATGACCACGACGCTGGCGGTTGCGACGCCGGACTTGGCGAGCATCTCCTCGTCCGCCGAGTCGCCGAACATCACCGGGTCGCCCGCCTGGCGCGCGGCGCGGATGCGCACCGGATCGAGATCGAGGGCGATGTACTCGAAGCCCTGCGACTCGAGCACCCGCGCGACGTTCTGGCCGACCCTGCCGAAGCCGCACAGAATGACGTGCTCGCGCTGCGCGATCTCCTTGGTGGCCGAATCCTCGCGCTCGCTCGCGGTAGGTGAGGGCGCCCGCTCGCGCAGCAGGAAGCGCGCCACGCGCTTGTTGTTGTTGAGGATCAGTGGGCTCAACACCATCGACAGTACGATGGACACCACCAGCGGCTGGCCGCGGCGCGCCGGCACCAGGCCCGCCTGCAGCAGGATGGTGCACAGCGCGATGCCGAACTCGCCGCCGATCGCGATCACGATGCCGGTACGCAGCGCCTTGAAGCGCGAGCCGGTGAACGGCCGTGTCACCACGGCGGCGATGAGCGCCTTGAGGACGACCAGCGAGACCAGCATGGCGAGCGCCATGCCGAGCACGCTCGGGCGGCTCAGCAGGTGCAGGTCGAGCAGCATGCCGACGGAGACGAAGAACAGCCCCAGCAGGATGTCGCGGAACGGGCGGATGGCCGCTTCGATCTGATGCCGGTACTCGGTCTCGGCCAGCATCATGCCGGCGAGAAACGCGCCGAGCGCGAACGACAATCCGGCCAGATGCGACACCCAGGCCGACGACAGCACCACCAGCAGCACCGCGAGTGTGAACAGCTCCCGCAGGCGGCTGTGCGCGATCTCGTGGAACAGCGGACGCAGCAGCCAGCGGCCGGCGGCCAGCACCGCCACCACGGCGAGCACGCCGCCGACGATCGCCACCACGCTGTCGCTCAGCAGCAAGTAATGCTTGCCGCTCGCCAGCAGCGCGCCGAGCGCGAGAAACGGCACGAAGGCCAGGTCCTGGAACAGCAGCATCGCGAATGCGAGCCGCCCGTGGGTACGGTTGATCTCGGCGCGCTCGGTGAGCTGATGCAGCAGGATGGCGGTCGAGCTCATGGCGACCGCGCCGCCGAGCACGACGGCAGCCAGCCAGGAGATGCCGAGCAGGTTGCCGAGCACGGCGAACACCGCGGCGGTGGCTACGACCTGCAGCGCGCCGAGGCCGAACACCTCGCGCCTGAGGGCGATCATGCGCGGCAGGGAGAACTCGAGTCCCAGCGTGAACAGCAGGAAGGCCACACCGAGCTCCGCCAGCAGTCGCGTCGCGCCCGAATCCGACACGACCCCGAGGGCATAGGGTCCGAGCACCAGGCCGACCAGCAGATACGCGAGGCTCGTGGGCAGCGCCAGGCGCCGCACCACGGTCACCAGGAACACGGAGCCGGCGAGCAGTATCAGGGCCTGGGAAAGCGGCGTGAGCATTGCGCCAAGTTAGACTGCGTGTGCGCGGCAGCGCAACGCCATGGCCCCCCGGCGGCCCGGCGCCGCGTCGGGCCCGCCCGTGCCTCAAGGGGTGATCAGATTCCCGACTGCCAGGTGCTCGGCATGCCGGCCTTACCGATCGCGTCTTCGATGGCGAGACACGCCTCGCGGGCTTCGGGCTGTGCGCGCAGGCTTCTCGCGATCGAGTTCAGGAACCGGCACATGAGCGCCAAGTTCGGGTGAGTGGTGCGCAGCTGCTCTTCGACGCAATCGATCGCTTCGATCAGGTCGTCCTGATCGCAGCTCGGGAAGGTCATGCTCGTGACGGCAAATTGAACGGAAACCAGGGCCTCGTGTATTGCGGCCTGTTGCTCCCCATCCATGCTGGCAATTTGAACCGGTTTGGGGAAAGCCGCAAGTCCCGCCTGCCCCGCCGCAGCGCGCGGGTGGCCTGGGACAAAACAGCCCCGCCCTGGGCGGACGGGGCTGCGTGTAACGTGACTGAGCCGAGTGACTGTTACTTAGCGGGCGCAGTCGCGGAGGAGTCGCTCATCGAAGTGGACTTCTTCGAGGACGAGGACTTCTTGTGATGGGACGAGGACTTCTTGTGGCTGCTCTTGGCCGGGGCCGAGGCGGACTTTTCGGGGGCCGGGGTGGCCGGCGCGTCAGCGGCGAGAACGGGACCCGCAAGCAGAGCCAGGGCAATGACTGGGACGAGCTTCTTGAACATCGATTTGGTCTCCAAATTAATAGGGCCCGGGTGCCAGGGCGCGCGTATTATGACTGGAATCCACCGCCCCAAGCGCCGTATGACCGTAAAGTAATCTTCGTGCTGAATTTGCCGTAACTTGTTGATACATAATGAGTTACAGCCGACGTCAGGGGCCGCGGCGCGCCCCTCACTTGCCGCGGAAGCTCACCAGCGTGCGCACCGGCACTTCGAGCGCCGCCAGCCGCGCAGAGCCGCCGAGGTCGGGCAGATCGATGATGAAGCAGGCGGCCAGGATGCTCGCCCCGAGCGTGCGCAGCAGCTGAACGGCCGCTGCCGCCGTTCCGCCGGTCGCGATGAGATCGTCCACCAGAATGATGCGCTCGCCGGCGGTGAGCGCGTCGCGGTGCATCTCCATCTCGTCGAGCCCGTACTCGAGCGAGTAGGCAACGCGCACCGTGGTGTGCGGCAGCCGGCCTTTCTTGCGGATCGGCACGAAGCCGGCCGACAGCTCATGCGCAATCACGCCGCCGAGGATGAAGCCGCGTGCTTCGATGCCGGCGACCCGGTCGATCCGTGCGCCGCGCCACGGTTGCGCCAGATGTTCGACGACCTCATGAAATACGCGAGCATTGCCGAGCAGGGTCGTGATGTCCCGGAACATCACGCCCGGCCTCGGGTAGTCGGGAATGGTACGGATGGCGTCGCGGATGGCGCGCTGCGTGTCCTCGTTCATGCGGTGCACTCTAACGCGCGGGCCGGCGCCACACGAGTGTGCGGTGGTTGGGAGGAGTCTGCGACAATGTGCGTATGCAAGCCATAGACGCTCTGCTCGCACGCCGCTCCGCACGGGCGCTGACCGAGCCGGCACCCGATGAGGATGCGCTCGGCCTCATCCTCGCAAGTGCCACGCGCGCACCCGACCACGGACGGCTGCGTCCGTGGCGCTTCGTCGTGATACGCGACAGCGCCCGCGCGCGTTTCGGTGAGCTGCTGGCCGGGCACCTGCGGCGTACGCAACCGCAGGCGGGCGCGGAGGCCCTGGAGCGCGAGCGGCTCAAGGCGTTTCGCGCGCCGCTCATCGTCGCGGTCGCCGCCCGCTGCAACAGCGCGGTGAAGATCCCGGTCATCGAGCAGCTGCTCTCCGCGGGTGCGGCGGCGCACGCCATGATGCTGGCGGCCGTCGCGCTCGGCTTCAACGCCATGTGGAAGACCGGCGGGGCCGCCTACGATGCCGAGGTGAAAGCCGCGCTCGGGCTCTCGAGCGACGATGCCATCGTCGCTTTCCTGTACTTCGGAACCGAGGCGGGCGAGCCTGCCGGCCCCGCGCGCGTCGACTGGCGCGAGCTCGTCCACGAGCTGGCGGCGGACCGCTAGGGACGACGAGCCGAGTGCCGATGAGCTTACTGTCGTGGATGCCGGCGCTCGCGGCCGTCGCCGCCGCGTCCGCGGCCGGGCCGGGCTCTGCGCCGGCGCCCGCCGAACCCGCGATCGGCGACTTCGGCCTCGACCTGAGCGCGGGCAACCTCCGGGTGAGGCCCGGCGATGATTTCTTCCTGTACGCCAACGGCACCTGGTACGAGCAGTTCACGATTCCCGCGGATCATGCGAGCTTCGGTCCCTTCGACCGGCTGGACGAGCTGTCGAAGGAGCGCGTGCGTGCGATCATCGAGCAGGCGGCCGTGAGCCACGCTCCCGCGGGCACGCCCGAGCAGCAGATCGGCGACTACTACGCCGCCTACATGGACCAGGGCGCCATCGAGGCGAACGGGCTGCGACCCGCATGGGGCGACCTCGAGCGCATCGGCGCGGCGGACACGCGTGAGCGGCTGGCTCATCTGTTCGGCGAGCCGGGATTTGCCTCGCTGTTCGACGTGCAGCTGCTGCCGGACTTCCGTGACCCCGACCGCTACTGCGTGTTCGTCAGCCAGTCGACGCTCGGCCTTCCCGACCGCGACTATTATCTGAAGGATGATCCGCAGCTGCGGCAGCTGCGCGCCAAGTATGTCGCCTATATCGCGCAGCTGCTGACCCTCGGCGGCCTGCACGATGCCGCGGCGCAGGCGCACGCCGTCATGGCGTTCGAGACCGCCGCCGCCAAGGTGCAATGGCCGATCGAAAAACGTCGCGACATGGTCGCGATCTACAATCCGCGCACCAAGGAACAGCTGCTCGCCTTCGCGCCGGGATTTCCGTGGCAGGCCTTTCTCGAGGCCCAGAAGCTCGGCGCGCGGCACCAGCTGGTGCTCGGGGAAACGAGCGCGCTGCGCGATCTGGCCGCCCTGTTCCAGCGCACCAGCGTGTCCACCCTGCAGGCGTTTCTCACCTTCCACTACCTCAGCAGCCACGCGCCCTACCTGCCGAAGCGCTTCGACGAGGCGCGTTTCGCGTTCTACGGGCAGGCGCTGCGTGGGCAGCCGCAGCAGCGCGAGCGCTGGAAACGCGCCGTGGACGAGGTGGATGGCGCCCTCGGCGAGGCGGTTGGGCGGCGGTATGTCGCGCAGTACTTCCCGCCCGAGTCGAAGGCGAAGATGCAGCAGCTGGTGGCGGATCTGCGCAGCGCGCTCGGCGCGCGCATCGACGCCCTCGACTGGATGACAGCCGAGACCAAGAAGCGGGCCCACGAGAAGCTCGCGGCCTTTACGCCGAAGATCGGCTACCCGGACAAATGGAAGGACTACTCCTCACTGCTCATCCGGCGCGACGACCTGCTCGGCAACGTGCGCCGTGCGGCCGAATGGCAGTGGAACTACGACCTGGCACGGCTCGACCAGCCGGTCGATCGCGCCGAGTGGCACATGACGCCGCAGCAGATCAACGCCTACTACAATCCCCTGAACAACGAGATCGTGTTCCCCGCTGCGATCCTGCAGCCGCCGTTCTTCGATCCCAACGCCGATGCCGCCGTGAACTACGGCGCCATCGGGGCGGTGATCGGGCACGAGATGGGTCACGGCTTCGACGATCAGGGACGCAAGTTCGGGCCCAAGGGCGCCATGCAGGACTGGTGGACGCCGCAGGACGCGGAGGTGTTCACCACGCGCACCGCCCGTCTCATCAAGGAGTATTCCGGCTTCGAGGCGCTCCCCGGCCTGAAAGTGAACGGCGCCAACACCGTCGGCGAGAACATCGGCGATCTGGGCGGGCTCAACATGGCTCACGAGGCCTACCGCATCTCCCTCAGGGGACAGGCCGCGCCGGTAATCGACGGCTTGACCGGCGATCAGCGCTTTTTCCTCGCCTATGCCCAGGTATGGCGCGAGAAGTACCGCGAAGGGGCGCTGCGCGAGGTGGTGATGGCGGACGTGCACAGCCCGGCGCAGTTCCGCGTCAACGGGCCGCTGCCGAACATCGACGCCTGGTACGCGGCCTTCGACGTGCAGCCGGGGGACAAGCTCTACATCAAGCCGGAGGATCGGGTGCGGATCTGGTAGGGAGCGCGTTACGGCTTCACTACGGCCAGGATCACGATCGCGATCAGCAGCAGGCTGGGGACCTCGTTGAACAGGCGATACCAGCGCTGCGAGTGGCGGTTGGCCCCGGCGCGCAGCTGCAGCATCAGCCGATAACACCAAGCGTGATAGCCCACCAGCGCGGCGACCAGCAGCAGCTTCACCCGCAGCCACCCCAACGCGAGGTAGGCCGGGGCCGCGACGATCATGGCGCCGCCGAATAGTGCCGCAAGCAGTGCGCCGAGACTCATGATCATGAACAGCCGGCGCTCCATGACGATGAAGCGCGCCAGTCCCGGGGCATCGCTGGTGACCGTGTGATAGACGAACAGCCGCGGCAGGTAGAACAGGCCCGCGAACCAGGTGACCACGAACACCACGTGCAAGGCCTTGAGCCACAGCATTGGGCGCGATTGTAGCCAAGCGGAGGCGCCGCGGTATGCGCCTCTGGTAGCATCACGATCCTTTGCCGCAACCGCAAACCCCGATCATGCCAACCGCCACGGCCGCTCCCGCTACGCCCTTCCCGAGCAACATCGAGATCGCGCAGCGCGCCAAGCTGCTGCCCATCGTGCCACTGGCCCGCGACCGGTTGGGGATACCCGAGGAGAGTCTCGAGCCCTACGGGCGCTACAAGGCGAAGGTATCGCTCGACTACGTGGCGCAGCTCGGGGGCCGCCCGGATGGGCGGCTGGTGCTGGTCACCGCCATCTCACCGACGCCGGCCGGCGAGGGCAAGACGACCACGACCGTGGGTCTGAGCGATGCCCTCAACCTGCTCGGCAAGCGCGCCATGCTGTGCCTGCGCGAGCCGGCGCTCGGCCCGGTGTTCGGCGTCAAAGGCGGCGCCGCGGGCGGGGGATACTCGCAGGTCGTGCCGATGGAGGACATCAACCTGCATTTCACTGGCGACTTTGCCGCCGTCGCCCTCGCCAACAACCTGCTGGCGGCCTTGATCGACAATCACATCTACCAGGGCAACCCGCTCGGCTTCGACGTGCGCCGCATCGCTTGGCGGCGGGTCGTCGACATCAACGACCGCGCACTGCGCCAGATCGTCATCGGGCTCGGCGGCACCGCCAACGGCGTGCCGCGCGAGGACGGCTTCGACATCGTCGTCGCCTCCGAGGTCATGGCCATCCTGTGCCTCGCGAACGGGCTCGCCGACCTCAAGGAGCGCCTCGGCCGGATCGTGGTCGGCTACCGCACCGACCAGCAGCCCATCCTAGCGCGCGATCTCAGGGCGCACGGTGCGATGGCCGCGCTGCTGAAGTCGGCGCTCGCCCCCAACCTGGTACAGACCCTCGCCAACAACCCGGCCTTCGTGCACGGCGGCCCGTTCGCCAACATCGCGCACGGCTGCAACTCCGTCATCGCGACGCGCGCCGCGCTCAAGCTCGCCGACTACGTGGTGACCGAGGCGGGTTTCGGCGCCGACCTCGGCGCGGAGAAGTTCGTCGACATCAAGTGCCGCAAGGCGGGTCTGAGGCCCAATGCCGCAGTGATCGTGACGACGGTGCGGGCGCTCAAGTTCCACGGCGGCGTCGAGCTCGCAGACCTCAAGGGCGAGAACCTGGCCGCGCTGGAGAAGGGCGTGGCCAACCTCGAGCGGCACATCGACAACGTCGTCAACGGCTACGGGCTGCCGTGCGTGGTGGCCATCAATCGCCGCGCCGAGGACAGCGAGCGGGAGATCCAGCGGGTCATCGAGCGCGCCGGCGCGCACGGCGTGCGGGTGGTCGCGGCGACGCACTTCGTGCACGGCGGCCCCGGGGCGCTCGAGCTCGCGCGCGAGGTGGTGCGCCTGTGCGAGCAGCGCAACGGCTTCCGTTACGTGTATCCGGACGAAGCCACGCTGTGGGACAAGATGAAGGCGATCGCCACGCGCATCTATCATGCCAGCGACATCACTGCCGACACCAAAGTGCGCGCCCAGATCCGCCAGCTGCAGGAGAGCGGCTACGGACATTACCCGGTGTGCGTCGCCAAGACGCAGTACTCGTTCTCGACCGACCCGAAGCTGCGCGGCGCGCCGGCACATCACGTCGTCAACATCCGCGAGGTGCGGCTCGCCGCGGGCGCGGAGTTCGTGATCATGATCTGCGGGGACATCATGACCATGCCCGGGCTGCCGAAGGTGCCGGCGGCGAACAACATCGACGTGGATGCGGACGGCCGCATTACCGGCCTGTTCTAGCGCGCCGCAGCCGCCCCCGCAACCGGCCAAGCCGCAAGGACCGCGAGCCATGCCATTCTGTGAAGCCGACCCCTGGCGTCTGCAGTACTTCGAAGGCGTGGAATGCCCCCGCGACCTGCGCATCCCTACGGAGGACCCCGACGCCTTCTGCTGGAACGCGGCGCACCACTGGGTCTACAACAAGCTCGCGGTCGCCGAGTCGCAGGGCCTCGCCTGTGCGCCGCACGGAGTTCGTCCGCCGGAGTTCCCGGTGTTCAGCAAGCCGATCACCAATCTCTACGGCATGGGCCTCGGCAGCCGGGTGCTGCCGGACCTCGCGCACTATCAGCGGCACCTAACACCAGGGCACTTCTGGATGACCCTGCTGGAGGGTGAGCACGTGAGCACCGACGCAGCCGTCGTGCGCGGTACCTCACGCTGGTGGCGCCACTGCCGTGGCAGTCCCGGCGAAGGCGGTACCTTCGATTACTGGCTGATCGAAGCCAGGCAGCGCCCGGATCTGGAAGCCTACCTCGGTGCGTGGATCGGACGACACCTGGCGGACTACACCGGCAGCGTAAACCTCGAGTCGCTCGGCGGACGCATCATCGAAGTGCACCTGCGGGTTACCGATCAGTGGCCGGACCTGTACGAGGCGGGCTGGCTGCAGGCGGTGGTCGGTCTCTACCAGCGCGGCGAGTGGCGCCTGCCGCAGAGCGAGCGCCGCGAGGGCTACAGCGTGGCATTATTCGGCCCGCACGGCCGCGAATACCAACATCCGCCGGCGGCGCTCGTGGAACGGGTGCGCCGCATGCCGTCCGTGACCAGTCTGCAGATCACTTTTCACCCGGACCGTCCGGCGGCGCTGCATCCGATGCCACCTGGCGGCTTTCGCCTCGCCGTCGTCAATTGCCTCGATCTTGCGGCCGGCCGGGCCGCGCGCGCGGCGCTGGCGGAGTTTTTCGGCGTGTGAGCGCCCAGCCCACGAGCCTCGCTCCCGCTCGGTCCGCCGGCTAGCTGTGGTCACGCCGGCGGATTCCGGAGAGAATCCGCGGATGCCAGCCAAAAGGAGAGCCACCGCCCGGGCGGCGCGGCGCGTCCTGGTGGTCGACGTCGGCGGCACACACGTGAAATTCCGCGTTGCACCGCGCGGCCTCATCCGCGAGTTCGCCTCGGGACCGGAAATGAGCCCCGCGCGCATGACGAGCCGGATCCGTGCGCTGCTCGGCAGCGCACGCTACCAGGCCGTGTCGATCGGCTATCCGGGGCTGGTGTTCCGCGGCCGCATCGCTGCCGAGCCGCACCATCTCGGTAAGGGCTGGGTGGGCTATGACTTCGAGCGGGCCTTCGGTAAGCCGGTGCGCGTGATCAACGATGCCGCCATGCAGGCGATCGGCAGCTATAGCGGCGGTCGGATGCTGTTTCTCGGGCTCGGCACGGGACTCGGCGCGACGCTCATCATCGACGGCGTGGTCGAGCCCACCGAGATCGGGCACATGCCCTACAGACACGGCCTCACCTTCGAGGACTACGTGGGCGAGCGCGGCCGCAAGCGCCGCGGCAACAGGAGGTGGCGCAAGGCGGTCAAGGCCGTGATCGGCGATCTCGAAGCGGCGTTCGAGGCGGACTACGTCGTGCTCGGCGGCGGCAACGCTGCGCGGCTCGGGAAGCCGCCGCCGGGCGTGCGCCGCGGCGACAACCGCAAGGCGTTCGTCGGCGGACTGCGCCTGTGGCAGCCGCACGCGGGCTGGGGTCTGCGGCCGCCGCCGCGCAGCGCCCGGGCACACGGTAAGCAATGACCGCGGCGGCGCCGGGCGCTCCCGGACTACCTCCTACCTGGTGCAGCAGCGCCAAGGAGATGGTCGGCTGCTCCCTCGGCTCTTCGCGCCTGTGGTTCACCATCGGCGGCGGCATCATCAACGAGGTCTACCACCCACGCGTCGACATTCCGCAGATCCGCGACCTCGGGTTCATCGTGGGCGATGGCGCGGGCTTCTGGGTCGAAGTGAAACGCCTGTGGCAGCACGTGGTCCAGCTCGCGGCGCCCGGTACACCGGCGGTGCGCATCATTCACCGGCACGAGCGCTTCGAGCTCGCGCTGCGTGTCACGCCGTGCGAGCACCGCGACGTGCTGCTGATCGACGTGAGCCTGAGCGGCGACCAGGCACTGCGGCCCTATGCACTGCTGGCTCCGCACCTGGGTGGCACGGGCAACAATAATCGCGCGGCGGTGGTGGACTACCGCGGGCGCCGGATCCTGTGGGCGGAGCAGGGGCCCTTCGGGTTGGCGCTGGCGGCAGTCACGGCGCAGCAGCACGACGCCTGGGGACGCGCCAGCGCGGGCTTCGTCGGCAGCAGCGACGGCTGGCAGGATTTCGCGCACAACGGCGCGCTCACCTGGCAGTACGACAGCGCCGGCCCCGGCAACGTGGCGCTGATCGGTGAGCTGCCGGCGCAGGCGGTGCTGGCGCTCGGCTTCGGCAGCAGCCCCGATTCGGCGGCGACGCTGGCGCTCACCGCGCTGTCGGAACCGTTTGCGATCTCCTGGGAACGGCAGCTCACGGCCTGGACCCGCTGGCACGCGAACTGTGCCGAGGAAGCCCTGTGGGCGGACCTGCCGCGCGAATGTGCCGAGCAGGTACGCATCTCCACCATGGTGCTGCGCGCGCATCAGGACAAGACCTACCCCGGTGCGATGGTGGCCTCGCTCAGCGTGCCGTGGGGCAACACGCACGAGGAGCGGGCGGGCTACCACCTGGTATGGCCGCGCGATCTGGTCGAGAGCGCGGGCGCGCTGCTCGCCTTCGGCGCCACGCGCGAGGCGCGCAACACCCTGCGCTATCTGCTCGCCACGCAGCACGCGGACGGGCACTGGAATCAGAACCAGTGGCTCGGCGGCAAGGGCTACTGGCTCGGCCTGCAGCTCGATGAGACCGCCTTCCCGGTGCTGCTCGCGGTGACGCTCGATGAGCGCGGGGCGCTCGAGGGCACCGAGGTCGCGGACATGATTCGCCGCGCGCTGTCGTTCCTCGTGCGGCGCGGCCCGGCGAGCGACCAGGACCGCTGGGAGGAGGATGCGGGGCTCAACACCTTCACTCTTGCCGTGTGCATCGCGGCGCTGGTGGCCGGCGCGCACTACCTGCCGGCGGACGGCCGCGAGCTGGCGCTCGCGTTTGCCGACTACTGGAACGCGCGGCTCGAGAGCTGGACCGCGGTGCGCGGGGACATGCCGCTCTCGCGTCTGTATGGCGTGCCGGGCTACTACGTCCGTGTGACTCCGCCCCAGGCGCTCAGCGGTGAGCGGCCGGACGGCGCGTTGCCGATCAGGAATCTGCAGAAGGATCCGAACCTGCCGGCGAGCGCACAGGTGGGCGTCGACTTCCTGCAGCTGGTGCGCTTCGGCTTGCGCCGCGCGCACGATCCGCTGATCCTGGGGACCCTCAAGGTGGCGGATGCGCTGCTGAAGGTGGACACGCCTGCGGGCCCGAGCTGGCACCGCTACAACGAAGACGGCTACGGCGAGCATGACGACGGCAGCGCGTACGACGGCACCGGGCGTGGGCGCGCCTGGCCGCTGCTCACCGGCGAGCGCGGGCACTACGAGCTGTGCTGCGGGCGCGACCCGCTGCCGTTTCTCGCGGCGATGACGCGCATGGCATCCTCCGGTGGGATGCTGCCCGAGCAGGTGTGGGACAGTGCCCCGATCGCGGCCCGCGGGCTCGCTCCCGGCCGGCCGACCGGCGCCGCCATGCCGTTGGTGTGGGCACACGCCGAGTATCTCAAGCTGGTTGCATCACGCATGCTCAGGCGTCCCTTCGATCGCCCGACAGCTGTCTGGGAGCGCTATCACGGCGAGCGCCCGCCGCTCAAACGCGTCATCTGGAGCGAGCAGGCGCCGGCGGTCGAGCTGCCCGAAGACTGCGCGCTCACCATCGCGCTCAAGGAGGCGGGTGCAGTGCGCTGGGGGTTCGACGGCTGGCAGGAGGCGCGCGAGCAGGACACCATCGCCAACTCGCTCGGCGTGCACGTACTCGACATCGACGCGCCGCGACTGCGCGCCAGAGGCTGGGTCGACATGACCTATCGCAGCGGCGCCGCCTGGGCGGGCCGCGAGTTCCGCATCACCGTGGTCCCGCCGGCGGGGCCGCCGACCAGCTGAGGGGCGTGCATGCCGTTCACCCTCGCACATCCTGCGGCCGTTCTGCCGCTGCGCGGCTTCAGGTACCTGCGCACCGTTCCGCTCGTCATCGGCGCGCTGGTTCCCGACGCCTCCTACTATCTGCCGAAAAATGTCGGTCGCTACCTGATCGGCAATCACAGCTTCACGGGCTCGTACACCATCTGCCTGGTGCTCGGCTATGCGCTGCTCACGGGCGTGTTCGTGCTGCGGCGACCGCTGACCGCGCTGTTGTCGGGGCGCGCGCGTTCGCTGTGCCTGAGCGCGCTCGAGCCCTTCAGGCGCAACCCGCGCGAGTGGGCGTTCGCGGCGCTCGCGATCGTGCTCGGCGTGTGGACGCACCTGCTGTGGGACTCGTTCACGCATCCCGAGGGCTGGATGGTGCGCCGGGTCGCAGCGCTCAGCGCTCCGGTGACCATCGCGTCCTACCGCGGCGCCGTGTACCACGTGCTGCAGTACCTGAGCTCCGCGCTGGGCCTGGCGGTGCTCGCCGTGTGGTACTGGCGGCTGCCAGCACCGCAGGCGCTGCCCGCCGAGCCGCACGCCCCGCGCTCCTCGGCCGGGCCGGTGCTGTTGCTGGTGGCGGCGGCTGCGCTGCTCATCGGCGGCGTGCAGGCGCTGGAGTACTTCGCTCACACGCACATCGTGTACCACACGCTGAACGTCCTGCTCACCAACAGCCTCGCCTGGTTCGCGCTGCTGTACCTGGCGGCCGGAGTCATCGTCACCCTGGAGCAGGCGCATGAGCGCATGCCCGAGCGGCGTGCGTCACAATAACGGCAACCGTACCTGGCAGCGCTCCTGCGCATCGGTCACGGTGTGTTCATGACCGACGGCTGCAGTCCGGAGTCGTTCACCACCACGGGCTGGCCGTGGCGCACCGGAAACTCGTTCCGGCTGCTCGACGGCGGCGGCCAGTTCTTCCCGGCGATGCTCGCGGCGATCGATGCGGCCAGCGAGTCGGTGCTGCTGGAGATGTACCTGGTGCGCTCGGGCGTCGTCGCCACGCGCTTCATTGCCGCGCTCGCAGAAGCGGTACGCCGCGGCGCGCGCGTGTGCGTGGTGCTGGATGCCTTCGGCGCGCTGGGGCTCACCGGGGCGGACCGGCGACGCCTGCTGGCGGCGGGCGTGGAGCTGCGGCTGTTCAATCCGCTGCGCCTGAGGAACCGGCTCGCCAACCTGCTGCGCGATCATCGTAAGCTCCTGCTCGCCGACGGCCGCACCAGCTTCGTCGGCGGGGCGGGGCTTACCGACGACTTCGCCGGCGGGCCGCGTGGTCCGTGGCGCGAGGTGATGGTGCAGATCGAAGGCCCGGTGGTCGCCGACTGGCACCGCGCCTTTGCACGCACCTGGCGCCGGTGCGGTCCGGAGCTCGCGGTCGCGGCTCCGCCAGCCTCCCCGGCGCACGCCGGCGGCGCCGCCGGGCGGCTGTCGTTGTCCGAGGCGCGACAGCGCTCGGTGCTCGCCAACGGCGTGCTGCGGCGCATCGACGGTGCGGCGCGGCGCGCGTGGATCATGAGTGCCTACTTCGTTCCCTCGCGGCGCTTTCGCAAGGCGCTGCGGCGTGCGGCGCGGCGCGGCGTGGACGTGCGGCTCCTCGTGCCCGGCGCGCGCACCGATCACCCGTGGGTGCGGCATGCGTCGCGGCGCTTCTACGGCAAGATGCTGCGCAACGGCGTGCGCATTTTCGAATACCAGCCGCACATGCTGCACGCCAAGGTGATCCTGTGCGATGACTGGGCGTCGGTGGGCTCGAGCAACCTGGACCGCTGGAGCTTTCGCTGGAACCTCGAGGCCAATCAGGAAGTGGCGGACGCCCGCTTCGCCGATACGGTCGCCGCATTGTTCGAGCGCGACCTGCTGGTATCGCGGCCGATCAGCAGCCGGCACTGGCGCCGGCGCGCCTGGCTCGATCGGCTGCGCGAGCGCATTGCCGGGGCACTCGATCGGCAGCTTGATCGCTGGCGCCGCCCCTGAGCGGCGTCACGCCTCAGCGCGCGGTTGGCGCCACGGGCTGCGGTGCTGCCGCGGCCGCCGGCGCGGCTGCAGCGAGCGGCGAGAACAGCTCCGTGGTGCGCACGAAGGCCAGCAGGAAGGGCGCCAGTACCTGCATCTGCGACCGGTACGCCTGCAGCGCGAGGAGCTTGCGGTCCTCCTCGGCGGGCTCGAGCGCGAAGGGTGCGGCGGTGAGTGCGCGGCCGCGCGGAGCCGGCGTCAGCGGGATGCCGGTCACCAGACCGCGCGGGGCCGGCCAGCCTTCTCCGCCGTGCACGATCCAGTAGTGCACCTGCGTCAGCGCGCCGCGCCGGACGCTCACGGCGATCGTGAGCAGCCCGGCTGCGCGATGATCCGGATGGCTGTCGAGCGGACTCGGCGCGAGGATCAGCGTCGGACGCACCCGCTCGATCACCGCGGTAAGGTCGCGCTCGAGGCTCTCACCGGTGTAGGGATGGCCGGGAAACAGCGCCGCGGGGTAGGGGACGGCGGCCACATCCGTGATGCGGGCAGCGTAGGGAGTGGTGCGGTGCGCGCCGAGCAGCTCGAGCAGCCCGCGGTCGGGATAGCCGAGGAACAGCTGCGCGGAAGCCGGCACCCCGAGCGCCGCGGCCGCCGCCCGGGCTTCGGCCATGCGCCGCAGTCCGAGCGCGCGCGCCTGGTCCGTCCAGCCGAGGAGTGTCCGCTCGATGAGCAGCAGGTCGAGGAGCGAGGCATCGCCGCTCGTGATCCACACGATGCTCGCCCGACCGCCGGCGCGCAGCACGCGCTGGATGATGCCACCGCAGCACAAGGTCTCATCGTCGGGATGCGGGGCGATGACGAGCAGCGCGGTGCCGGCATCGATGGGCGGCAGTGTCGAGACTCCGCTGGCCGGTGGCGGCACGGGGCTCGTGCATGCGGGGGATGCCGCGGCAGCGGCCGCAGTCGCCGCCCGAGCGCCGGCAGACACTGCGACGAGCGCTGCCGCTGCCACCAGCGCGAACAGCGATGCCAAGGGGCCGACGGCGGTGCGTGCCGCGTGGCGGCTCATCGCGCCCAGACCTGGGAAGCCACGCGCATGAAATTCCCACTCATGATGGCTCGTATGCTGGACTCCTGGTATCCCAGCGAGCGCAATTGCTCGCTCACCTGCGGCAGCACGCTCGGAGGGAGGTAATCCTCCTTGATCGAGGCCGGGTACTGGCGGGCTGGCCAGTATTTGGCACTCGTTGCATCGTCCCGCGCCGGTCCGATGGCGGACGGATCGTAATCGAGCCCTATTCCCACATGCTCCGCGCCCACCAGCTTCGCCATGTAGTCGATGTGGGCGACCATCGATTCGACCTTGGCGGCGCCATTCGCAAGAAATATGCTCAACCCATTGATGCCGACCACGCCGCCGGTCGCCGCAACGGCCCTGATCTGCTCATCAGTGATGTTCCGCTCATGATCATGCAGGGCGCGCGCGTTGGCGTGACTGAAAATGCAGGGTTTGGTCGAGAGTTTCATCGCCTCCAGTCCAGACTTGATCCCGCTGTGGGCGCAATCCACGACCATGCCGACGCGATTCATCTCGCGCACGACCGCTCGTCCGAAATCCGTAAGCCCTTGGTCATCATCGTGACAACCGCCGCCTGCGTCATTGTTCAGATTGTAGGCAATCAACATCTGCCGAACGCCGAGTCGGTAATACAGCTCGACCATCGACACATCGCCGTTCAGCGCTCCCATTCCCTCGATGTCGAATGTCAACGCCATCTGTCCGGCTTGCCACGCCGCGAGAACTCGCGAAAAGGTCGAACAGAGAACCAGGTCCGAACGCGCCTCGATTCCCCTGGTGTAATCGGCAATCGCGCGGATAGTGGTGCTCCAGGGCACGGGGTCGTAACCGACATTGATCGACAGGTAGTTCACACCGGCGGATCGCCAACGATCGAGCAGGTCCACGTCTTGCGGTCCCAGGTAGGCGAAGCCTGCATGGTCATCCCAGTACTGCAGGCGCTCATGTTTCTTCGCAGCCAAGGCGCCGCCGTCGAGGACCGACGCGCTCGCCGCGAATGAGGCTTTGAGGAGTTTGCGCCGGGTAAGCATGTGCTCTTGCCTTCAATCATCCATGGCAGTGCCGAAGGTAGCAGAAGGCGGGGAAAGTGTCCGGCAACGGCGATAGTCCCGCGACTTGTCCCACCCGACCACCTGGTTCATGATTGCCCGCGGATAAGAACAACCTGCGGGGGCCTTCATGAAGCGTGTACCCGCGCTCATGGCAGGAATTGTCGTGCTGATGTCATTCAGTGTGCCCGCTGTGAGTCAGGTCAAGACATTTCATCTTGAGGAAACCACCATTGCGGAAGTGCAGGCCGCTTACAGGTCCGGCGCGACCACAGCCACTCGGTTGGTACAGGGATATCTGAAGCGGATTCAGGCCTACGACCACAAAGGCCCGAAGCTCAATGTTGTGATCTTCTTGAATCCCAAAGCTATGCAGGACGCCGCCGCGCTCGATGAGCGTTTTCACGCTACCGGGAAGTTTGTTGGTCCGCTGCACGGGATTCCGGTGTTACTCAAGGACAACATCAATACCAGTGACATGCCGACCACGGGAGGCTCGCTGAGCCTGGCCGGATACACGCCGCCGACTGATGCGACGATTACGCAGAAACTTCGGGCCGCGGGAGCCATCATCCTGGCCAAGGTCAACCTGCACGAGTTCGCAGTCTGGGGTGAGACGGTCAGTTCGATCCAGGGACAGACTCTCAATCCCTACGACCTGACCCGCACACCCGGCGGCTCGAGTGGCGGGACTGGTGCGGGCCTGGCTGCCAATTTCGCGATTGCGGGCATCGGCACAGACACCGTCAACTCCATCCGTTCACCCGCCTCGGCTAACTGCATTGTTGGAATCCGTCCAACGCTCGGTCTCGTTAGCAGAGCTGGCGTAATCCCATATTCCTTTACCCAGGATGCTGTCGGCCCGCTCGCCCGCAACGTTACTGACGCCGTGAGGGTGCTCAACGTACTCGTCGGCTATGATCCTAAGGATCCCGTTACGGCATGGAGCATCGGCAATGCCGGGACGGACTATACGAAATTCCTGAACCCCAACGGCGTGCGCGGCAAGCGCATTGGCGTCTTGCGCAGCTTCTTTGGCAGCACACCCATCCATGAGGAAGTCAACAAAGTAGCCAACAAGGCGCTCGAGGAGCTTAAAGGCTTGGGTGCGACGGTGATCGAGCTGGACACCCCGGATCTGAACAGCGGCAAGATCAGCTCAGATATCAGTGTCCATGTCTACGAGTTCAAGCCGGCTTTGAACTCATACCTGGCGACGGCCGACGCACCCGTGAAGTCGTTGGATGAGATCATCTCCTCAGGAAAGTTTCACCCGAACATCGGCGACAACATCAAGAATTCTCAAAGCCTCGAACTGGACGACAGCTATCGCTTGCGTCTGCAGAAGCGTGCAGAGTTGCAGCAGCGCATCATGAAGATCATGGCCGACGATCGCCTCGATGCGATCGTTTACCCTCATCAGCAGCGGCTGGTCGTACCCATAGGCGAGACCCAGGTGGAACGCAACGGCGCTCTCGGTTCGGTGACAGGTTTCCCGGCAATTGCCGTGCCGGGCGGTTTCGCCTCACCAACGCCGACGGCCACGCTCGGCGTTCCGGTGGGCATAGAATTCCTAGGTAGGCCCTGGTCCGAGCACGTACTGATCGAGATTGCCTACGGTTACGAACAGGCCACGAAACACCGTCGTCCTCCGCCGAGCGCGCCGCCGCTCGCGCAATGACGCACGACCATCTATTGCGGCCCCGGTACCGCGTGTTGGGTCGTCGACCACTTCCGCTCGCCCCAAGTGTTCACGCCCACCACCTGACAGTGCGTTCCGCGCCTTCGATATAGCGAGTGAGATACTCAACCGTAGCGGGCGAATAGCCGCGTTCCACCCAACCCGGATCGATGGTCAAGACGACGGGACTCGTACCCGCTGCGGCGGCCGCGCAGCCCATCCGTACGTCCCCTCGGATGGGAGTCGCGCCCGACCAGTGCGCTTGGCGAATCGATATTTCAGCCGGATCTCGTACCGCCTGGGATCACTTCAGCGATTGCCGAACCGCGCCTGCAGTCTATTTCTTGAACAAAGCTTTCAGCTTTCGCCCTAGCACGGTGCCGAACGCATACGCGATCTTGGAGCTGTCCGGGGCCGCCCTTGAAGCCGGGGCGGCACCAGCCTGCGCGGCCTCGGCTTTTGATTTCGCGTGCTGCGCCGCTGGCTCAGCGGGCGAACAGTGCGCCGCTGCAGCGTCTTCGACCGCGATCTTGCGAGTTGAATGATCCTCGGTGGTCATGCGCTCCGCTGCGATCTCTCGGTTGCCCGACGGTTCCTCTTCCGGACTTCTCGCGGACTACGTAAGTGGCGCCGGCAACCTTGGGAGACCCGACGTCGAAATTGGCTTCAATCCGCGAGCGCCCGTGCGATGTCCGCGAAGGTAACTGCCACGTCGAACGGTTGCACGGCAACGCCCAGCTGGCGGCCGATTTGGGTTGCCGAAAAAATGCCACGGATGCGGGTGACGCC
>DASPPI010000165.1:0-8268 GCA_035625615.1 Steroidobacteraceae bacterium
TCTGGGTCGGCGGCGGCAAGACCTTCGCGGCCAAGCCGCGCGATTTCGCGCAGAAGGTGAACCGCAAGATGTATCGCGGCGCCATCCGCTCGATGCTCTCGGAGCTGGCGCGCACCGAGCGGCTGCTGGTCACGGACGGCATCGAGCTCGCAGCGCCGCGAACCAAGCTGCTCGCCAGCCAGCTCAAGGCGTGGGCGCTGCCCTCGGTGCTGATCGTGGTGGAAGCGACCGATGAGAAGCTCGCGCTCGCCGCACGCAACCTGCCGCATGTCGAGGTCCTCGAGGTAGCGGCGCTCAATCCGCTGTCACTGGCGGCCTACGACAAGGTGCTGATGACCGTCGGTGCGGTGAAGCTGCTCGAGGAGCGCCTGCAATGAACCGCGAGCAGCTGATGAGCGTGCTGATCGCTCCGCACGTGACCGAGAAGTCCTCGCTCGCGATGCAGAACCACAATCAATACACCTTCCGGGTGCGCCGCGACGCCACCAAGACCGATATCCGCAGGGCGGTCGAGCTGATGTTCGAAGTCAAGGTCACCGGCGTGCAGGTGGTGAACGAGCCGGGTAAGGCGCGTCGCTTCGGCCGCACCTTCGGGCGCACCCAGGACTGGAAGAAGGCGTACGTGAGTCTTGCCTCCGGTCAGACCATCGACTACGAAACCCGCGCCAAGGCCTGACCGGACGAACCACTCATGGCTCTCATCAAGTACAAGCCGAGAACCCCTGGCACGCGCGCCGTGGTCCGGGTCGACCGCTCGCACCTGCACAAGGGCGGACCGCACATGGGACTCACCGCCCACCAGAGCAAGACCGGCGGACGCAATCATTTCGGCCGCATCACCACGCGTCATCACGGCGGCGGCACGCGGCAGAAGTACCGCCTGGTCGACTTCAAGCGCGATAAGGACGGCATCGCCGGCGTCGTCGAGCGCCTCGAGTACGATCCGAACCGCACCGGTCATATCGCGCTCATCAAGTACCCGGACGGCGAGTGGCGCTACATCCTCGCCGCCAAGGGCATGAAGACGGGTGACGAGGTGCGCTCGGGAGCCGACGCCCCGATCAAGCCGGGCAACGCGATGTCGCTGCGCCACATCCCGGTAGGCTCGATCATCCACAACGTGGAGATGAAGCCCGGCCGCGGCGGGCAGCTGGCGCGCAGCGCCGGATCGTCCGTGTCCTTCACCGCACGCGAAGGCATCTATGCCTACCTGCGGCTCAAGTCGGGCGAGACGCGCAAGGTACACATCGACTGCCGCGCCACCATCGGCGAGGTCGGCAACGACGAGCATAACCTGCGCAGCTACGGCAAGGCGGGCGCCAAGCGCTGGAAGGGCGTGCGCCCGACGGTGCGCGGGCTCGCCATGAATCCGGTCGACCACCCGCACGGCGGTGGCGAAGGCAAATCCGGCCAGGGCAACCCGCACCCGGTGTCGCCGTGGGGCTGGAACACCAAGGGACTCAAGACCCGCCACAACAAACGCACGGACAACATGATCGTCCAGCGTCGCAAGAACCGCATCCGCTAACCGAGGCGCTCATGCCACGTTCACTGAAGAAGGGCCCGTTCGTCGATCTGCACCTGGCGAAGAAGGTGCAGGCCGCGAGCGCCAGGAATGACCGCAAGCCGATCAAGACCTGGTCGCGGCGCTCGATGGTCGTGCCCGAGATGGTGGGACTCACGATCGCCGTGCACAACGGCCGCCAGCACATCCCGGTGCTCATCACCGAGAACATGGTGGGTCACAAGCTCGGCGAGTTCGCGCCCACGCGAACCTTCAAGGCGCACTCGGGCGATCGCAAGGTGGAGGCCGCTGCCACCTGAGGCGCGAAAACACCCCATGCAAGTGACTTCCAAACTGCGCTACGCACGCATCTCTCCGCAGAAGTGCCGCCTGGTGGCCGACGTGGTGCGCGGCAAGCCGGTCGGCAACGCGATCGCGACGCTCAGGTTCATGCCCAAGAAAGGTGCGGCGCTGGTGCGCAAGGTGCTCGAGTCGGCAGTCGCCAACGCCGAGCATAATCACGGCGCCGACATCGACGAGCTCAAGGTGTCGCTGGTCCACGTGGACGCGGCGCCGCAGCTCAAGCGCTTCCACGCCCGCGCCAAGGGGCGCGGTGCGCGCATCCTCAAGCGCAACAGCCACATCACCGTCGCCGTGAGCGACGGCAGGAAGGATTAACATGGGTCAGAAGGTCAATCCGCTGGGCGTGCGCCTCGGGATCACCCGCGACTGGACCAGCCGCTGGTATGCGGGCAAGAAGCAGTTCCCGCTGCACGTGCACACCGACTTCCGCGTACGCGAGTTTCTCAAGGAGAAGCTCAAGGAGGCCTCGGTGAGCCGCATCCTCATCGAGCGCGCCGCCAAGAAGGTGAACATCACCATTCAGACCGCGCGCCCCGGCATCGTCATCGGCAAGAAGGGCGAGGACATCGAGAAGCTGCGCCAGGAGACGGCGGCGCTGCTGGGAATGAACATCAACGACGTGCGCCTCAACATCGCCGAGATCCGCAAGCCCGAGCTCGATGCGCAGCTGGTCGCCGATTCCATCGCGCAGCAGATCGAGAAGCGCGTGATGTTCCGCCGTGCCATGAAGCGCGCCGTGATGAGCACCATGCGCTCGGGCGCGCTCGGCGTGAAGGTGCGCGTGTCCGGGCGGCTGAACGGCTCGGAAATCGCCCGCACCGAGTGGTATCGCGAGGGCCGCATCCCGCTGCATACCTTCCGGGCCGACATCGACTACGGCCTGGCGGAATCGCGCACCACTTACGGCGTCATCGGCGTCAAGGTATGGATCTTCAAGGGCGAGGTGTTCGACCAGAGCGATCTCGCGCAGCAGGGTGCCGAGGCCGAGGCCGGCCCGGCCGCTGCGGTGACGCCGGTCGCGGCTGCCCCGGTTGCCGCGGCGCCCGCGGCGCCCGCGGCGCCGGCGGCGCCGGCGGCCGATACGGCGGCGCAGGCCTGAAGCCGGAGCGAGCAGCATGCTTCAGCCCAAACGCAGCAAGTACCGCAAGCAGTTCAAGGGCCGCAACCCGGGCTTCGCCCAGCGCGGCGCCGACGTGTCCTTCGGCGAGTACGGGCTGAAGGCCACCAGCCGTGCCCGCATGACGGCGCGCGAGATCGAGGCGGCGCGGCGCGCCATGGCGCGCTACGTGAAGCGCGGCGGCCAGATCTGGATCCGGGTGTTTCCCGACATCCCGATCTCGAAGAAGCCGCTCGAGGTTCGCATGGGCTCGGGCAAGGGCAACGTCGAGTACTACGTCGCCCGCGTGCAGCCCGGCAAGATGTTGTTCGAGATGGAAGGCGTGGACGAGGTTACCGCGCGCGAGGCGTTTCGGCTGGCCGGCTCGAAGCTGTCCGTGTCTACCTCGTTCGTGAAACGGCAGGTGCGCTAGATGAAACTCAATCAGACCAAGCAGTACCGGCAAAAACTGCGCGCCTTGTCGCCGGCCGAGCTGACCGACGAGCTGGTGAAGCTGCGCAAGGAGCAGTTCGCGCTGCGCATGCAGCGCGCCACCGGCCAGCAGCCCAAGCCCGACCAGTTCGGTGATGCCCGCCGCAACATCGCGCGCCTGAAGACCGTGCTGCGGGAGAAGCAGGCGTCCGGCGCCGGAGGTCAGCAGAAGTGAGCGCGGAAAAGACCCGGACACGGGCGCCGAAGAAGGCCAAGACCCCGGTGCGGGCCGCGCGCCCGGCGCGCGCCGCCGCCCCGCCCGCTGCCGCCGTGGAGGCGAACGCCGGCGCCGAGGCGGCCCCCGCCGTGGCTGCCGCCCAGCCGGTCGCGGCGCGTGGCGCCCGCACGCTCACCGGGCGCGTGGTGAGCAACAGGATGGCGAAGACCATCGCAGTGGAGATCGAGCGCCTCATCAGGCATCCGACCTACGGCAAGTACATCCGCCGCACGACCAAGCTGCTGGCGCACGACGCGAGCGGCGCCTCGCAGGAAGGCGACCTGGTCACCATCACCCCCTGCCGGCCCATGTCGCGCCGCAAGTCGTGGCGGCTGCTCGCGGTGGTGGAGAAGGCCGCGTCATGATCCAGATGCGCACCATGCTGAATGCCGCCGACAACAGCGGCGCGCGCACCCTGATGTGCATCAAGGTGCTCGGCGGCACGCGCCGCCGCTACGCCACCGTGGGCGACGTCATCAAGGTGAGCGTCAAGGACGCCATTCCGCGCGGCAAGGTGAAGAAGGGCGAGGTCTACGACGCGGTGGTGGTGCGCACCACGCGCGGTGTGCGCCGTGCCGATGGTTCGCTGATCCGCTTCGACGGCAACGCGGCGGTGCTGCTGACCAACAAGCTCGAGCCGATCGGTACGCGCATCTTCGGACCGGTGACGCGCGAGCTACGCAACCAGCAGTTCATGAAGATCATCTCGCTCGCCCCCGAGGTGCTGTGACATGAGGAAGATCCGCAAGGGCGATCAGGTGATCGTGCTGTCGGGACGCGACAAGGGCCGGCGCGGCGCGGTGATCCAGGTGCTCGCCGACGGCCGCGTGCTGATCGAGAGCGTCAACATGACGAAGAAGCACACCAAGCCCAACCCGCAGGCGAACAAGCCGGGCGGCATCATCGAGAAGGAGATGCCACTGCCCCTGTCGAAGGTGGCCATCTGGAACCCGGCCGCCAAGCGGGCGGACCGCGTCGGCGTCAAGACGCTCGCCGACGGCAAGCGCGTGCGCTTCTTCAAATCGAATGGAGAGATGCTCGATGTCTGACGAGGCTGCAGGCAAAGACGCCGGCAAGCAGGCCGGCAAGCAGGCCGGCAAGCAGAAGCCGGGCGACAAGCACGCCCAGGCGGAGGCGCACGCCGGCAAGCAGCCCGAGGCGCACGGGCATCGCCCGGCCGATGTGCGCTCCGGCCCGCCACGGCTGCAGCAGTACTACCGCGAGCAGGTGGTGCCGCGCCTGCGCGCCGACCTGAAGATCGACAACGTCATGCAGGTGCCGCGCATCAGCAAGATCACGGTCAACATGGGCGTGGGCGAAGCGGTCGCCGACAAGAAGGTGATGGATGCGGCGGTCGCCGATCTCACTAACATCACCGGTCAGAAGCCGCTGGTCACCAAGTCGCGCAAGGCGATCGCCTCGTTCAAGATCCGCGCCGGGCTCGCCATCGGCGCCAAGGTGACGCTGCGGGGAAAGCGCATGTACGAGTTCCTCGACCGGCTCATCAACGTTGCCATGCCGCGCATCCGCGACTTCCGCGGCGTGTCGCCGCGCTCCTTCGACGGCCGGGGCAACTACTCACTCGGCGTCAAGGAGCAGATCATCTTCCCCGAGATCCAGTACGACCAGATCGACCAGGTCCGGGGCATGGACATCACCATCACGACGACGGCGCGGGACGACCGTCGGGGCCGAGCGTTGCTCGAGGCATTCAACTTTCCGTTCCGGAAGTAACCGGACTCAGAAACACTATGGCGAAGACAAGCATGGTCGAGCGCGAGAAGCGTCGCGAGGGCATCGTGAAGAAGTACGCGGCGAAGCGCGCCAAGCTCAAGGAGCGGATCCGCAGCCCCAAGACCTCGCCCGAGGAGCGCGCCGCTGCCCAGGCGGCGCTGCAGGCGCTGCCGCGCGACGCCAGCCCCTCGCGGCTGCGCAACCGCTGCGCCATCACCGGGCGCTCGCGCGGCGTGTACCGCAAGTTCGGCCTCGCGCGCGTGAAGATCCGCGAGGTCGCGAGCCGCGGCGAGATTCCCGGGCTCGCCAAGGCGAGCTGGTGAGGGCGCCTGCATGAGCATGACCGACCCAGTCGCCGATCTGCTGACACGCATCCGCAACGGCCAGAGCGCGGGCAAGAGCGAAGTGCAGCTCGACTCCTCGCGGTTGAAGACCGCCATCGTCAAGGTGCTGAAGGATGAGGGCTACATCAGCGACTTTCGCCTCGACGCCGACGGCGGCAAGCCGCGGCTCACGATCGGGCTGAAGTACTTCGAGGGCCGCCCGGTGATCGATCGCCTGGAGCGCGTCAGTCGGCCGGGCCTGAGAATCTACCGCGGCAAGGACGAGTTGCCGAAGATCCTCGGCGGGATGGGCACGGTGATCGTCTCGACGCCCAAGGGCGTGATGACCGACCGCCAGGCGCGCGCCGCCGGGCAGGGCGGCGAAGTTCTGTGCATCGTCGCTTGAGCTGAGAACCGAGCATGTCGAGAATTGCCAAAGCTCCCGTGGAACTGCCGGCAGGCGTGACCGCGACCCTCGCGCCGGATGTCGTGACCATCAAAGGCGCCAAGGGCTCGCTCAGCCTGCCGCTGACTGCGGGCGTGTCGGTGGTGCAGAACGAGAAGAAACTCGAGATCAAGTTCGCGGATCCGGGCCTGACGCGCACGCGCGCCGGGGCGACGCGCGCGCATCTCGCCAACATGGTGCGCGGCGTGACCAAGGGTTACGAGAAGAAGCTCGAGCTGGTGGGCGTCGGCTTTCGCGCGCAGCTGCAGGGCAAGAACCTGAATCTCACGCTGGGCTTCTCGCACCCGGTGAACGTGGCGATCCCGGAGGGCATCACCATCGAGACGCCGAGCCAGACGGAGATCGTGGTGAAGGGCATCGACCGGCAGAAGGTCGGCCAGGTGGCCGCCGAGATCCGCGGCATTCGTCCGCCGGAGCCCTACAAGGGCAAGGGCGTGCGCTACGCCGGCGAGCAGATCACGCTCAAAGAGGGAAAGAAGAAGTGATCATCACCAAGAAAGAGCGGCGGCGGCGCCGTGCCGTGAAGAGCCGCGCGCACATCCGCGACTTAGGCGTGGCGCGTCTCACGGTGCATCGCACGCCGAACCACATTTATGCGCAGGTCACCGACCCCCTCGGCGCGAAGGTGATCGCCGCGGCTTCCACCACGCAGAAGGCGGTGCGCGAGGGTCTCAAGACCACGGGCAACGTCGCGGCCGCCAAGGCCGTGGGCCGCGCGATCGCCGAGCGGAGCAAGGCGGCGGGCGTCAGCAAGGTGGCGTTCGACCGCTCCGGTTTTCAGTTCCACGGGCGCGTGAAGGCGCTCGCGGATGCGGCCCGCGAAGCGGGTCTTGAGTTCTAGGTAGGACGGACCAGATATGGCGAGACCAGAGAAGGGCCAGCCGGCGGACGAGTTCATCGAGAAGCTCGTCGCCGTCAATCGCACCGCCAAGGTCGTCAAGGGCGGCCGGCAGTTCGGCTTCACCGCGCTCACCGTGGTGGGGGATACCGCCGGGCGCGTCGGCTACGGCTTCGGCAAGGCGCGCGAGGTGCCCGTGGCAATTTCCAAGGCCATGACGAGTGCGCGCAAGAACCTGATCAACGTGGCGCTGCGCAACGACTCGTTGCACTACGCGGTCACCGGGTCGCACGGGGCGACGCGCGTGTACATGCAGCCGGCTTCGGACGGTACCGGGGTCATCGCCGGCGGCGGCATGCGCGCCGTCCTTGAGTGCGCCGGCGTGCGCAACGTGCTCGCCAAGAGCTACGGCTCGCGCAACCCCATCAACGTCGTGCGCGCCACCATGAACGCGCTGGCGAAGATCCGCTCGCCCGAGGAGATCGCGGCGAAGCGCGGCAAGAGCCTGGAAGAGGTTACGGGCTGAAGCCTATGGCGGAGAAGCAACTGAAGGTTACCCTGGTGCGCAGCCTGCACGGGCAGCTGAAGAACATCGCCGCCTCGGCGCGCGGCCTGGGCCTGCGCCGCCTGCACCAGACCGTCACCATCACGGACTCGCGCGAGAACCGCGGCATGATCGCCGCCGCGGTGCACCTGCTGCGCGTCGAGAAGGATGCCTGATCCCATGCGACTCAACACTCTCAAGCCCGCCCCCGGCAGCCGCCGTGCGCGGCGGCGCGTCGGCCGCGGGGCCTCCGCCGGGCAGGGCAAGACCTGCGGCCGCGGCACCAAGGGGCAGCGCGCGCGCAAGGGCGGCTACCACAAGGTCGGCTTCGAGGGCGGACAGATGCCGCTGCAGCGGCGCCTGCCCAAGGTCGGCTTCCGCTCGCGTCTCAAGCGCACGCGCGCCGAAGTGCGCCTGGGCGAGCTCGCCGGGATCGACGCCGCGGTGGTGGATCTGGCCGCGCTGCTCAAGGCGGGCGTGGTGCCCGCGGGAACCGAGCGCGCCAAGGTGGTGCTCTCCGGTGAGCTCAGCAGGGCGGTGACGCTTAAGGGCGTGGCCGTCACCAAAGGCGCGCGCGCGGCCATCGAGGCCGCCGGCGGCAAGATCGAGGGATAGATTCGGGGTCTAAGGACAGGCATGGCGAACACGACCTTCAGCAATCCGGCCGCCGCGTTCAGTGAGGCCGCGCGCT
>DASPPI010000166.1:0-8446 GCA_035625615.1 Steroidobacteraceae bacterium
CGTCAGCACTCCGGCACGTTGACGGCGAGTCCTCCCTGGGAAGTCTCCTTGTAGATCGTCGACATGTCGGCCCCGGTCTGGCGCATCGTGGCGATCACCTGATCGAGCGATACCTTGTGAGAGCCGTCGCCGCGCAGCGCGAGCCGTGCCGCGTTGATCGCCTTGACCGCACCCATCGCGTTGCGCTCGATGCAGGGAATCTGCACGAGTCCGGCGACGGGATCGCAGGTGAGGCCGAGGTTGTGCTCCATGCCGATCTCGGCGGCGTTCTCGATCTGTTCGCTGGTTCCCTGGAGCGCCGCCACGAGTCCCGCGGCCGCCATCGAGCAGGCGACGCCCACCTCTCCCTGACAGCCCATCTCGGCTCCGGAGATGGAGGCGTTGCGCTTGTAGAGCATGCCCATGGCCGCCGCGACCAGCAGGAAGCGGATGACGCCCTCGTCGTTGGCACCTTCCTCGAAGCGGCGGTAGTAGTGCAGCACCGCCGGCACGATGCCCGCCGCACCGTTGGTGGGCGCGGTGACCACGCGCCCGCCGGCGGCATTCTCCTCGTTGACGGCCAGCGCGTAGGCGTTCACCCAGTCCATCACGTCGAGCGGCTTCGACGTGCCGCTCTCGGTGAGCATGCGGTAGAGGCGCGGCGCGCGGCGGCGCACCTTGAGCACTCCGGGCAGGAGTCCGCTCTGGTGGAACCCGCGCTCGACGCAGGCCTGCATCACCTGCCAGAGGTGCATGAGCCGCGCGCGAACCTGCGCCTCGGGAGTCCACGAGCGCTCGTTCGCCAGCATGAGCTCGAACATCTCCAGACCGTGCTCGCGGCACAGCCGCAGCAGCTCCTCGCCCGAGTTGAACGGATACGCCGGCGCCGGGTGCGCCCGCGCCTCGGCCGCCTCGGGTTCGTCGCCACGCACGATGAAGCCACCGCCGATCGAGTAATAGTCGACCTCGCGCAGCACGCGGCGCGCGGCGGCGAGCGCCGTGAAGCGCATGCCGTTGGTATGCCGCGGCAGCCGCTCGTGGTGCATGAACAGCAGCTGCATCGGCTCGTCGAAGCCGATTTCGTGCTCGCCGAGCAACCGGATGCGGCCGCTCGAGCGGATGCGCTGCAGCGTCGCCTCGATGCTGTCGGGATCGACCCTTTCGGGCTCGGCACCTTCCAGGCCCGCCAGGATGGCCCGGTCGGTGCCGTGTCCGAGTCCGGTGAGCGCGAGCGAGCCGTAGAGGCGCACCGCGATCTCCTGCGTCGCCTCCAGCAGCCCGTCGCGCTTGAGGCGCACGGCAAACTCGCGTGCCGCCCGCATCGGGCCCATGGTGTGTGAGCTCGAGGGGCCGATGCCGACCTTGAAGATGTCGAATACGCTCAGAGTCATGACGGCCTCAGCGGCTGGGCCAGGTGTGCCCGAGAATCGAGTTCACCGGCCCCCTGTGCAGTCTGCAACGTACCGCGCGCGGCGACATGCTTTGCGGCGACGTCCGGGGTCTCAAATGCGACCGCGCCGGCCCCACGATATGACCATTGCGGGTGGCAGGCCCGCAGCTCCCCGATGTGCGCCGGCCGCGGGTCCGATGTTCAGCTTGAGTATACTGCCGCCATGGACAGCGGCGTCATCGAGCGGCTGCGCGGTGAGCTCGCCGGGTTGCGCGAGCAGGGCCTGTATAAGGAAGAGCGCGTGCTCGCAGGTCCCCAGGGCGCACTGGTGCGCGCCGGTGACCGCGAGGTCATCAACCTGTGCGCCAACAACTACCTCGGCCTCGCCAATCACCCCGCGGTACGGGCCGCGGCGCAGCGCGCACTCGACGACTACGGCTACGGCATGGCTTCGGTGCGCTTCATCTGCGGCACACAGCGGCCCCACAAGATTCTCGAGCAGCGCCTGGCGCGCTTCCTCGGCACCGAGGACGTGATCCTGTATTCATCGTGCTTCGACGCCAACGGCGGCCTGTTCGAGGCGCTGCTCGATGAGCGCGACGCGGTGATCTCGGACGCCTTGAACCACGCCAGCATCATCGACGGCATCCGCCTGTGCAAAGCCCAGCGCTACCGCTACGCCAACAGCGACATGGCGGAGCTCGAGCAGTGCCTGCAGCAGGCGAGCGGCGCGCGCACCCGCCTGATCGCCACCGACGGCGTGTTCTCCATGGACGGCTTCATCGCGAAGCTGCGCGAGATCTGCGACCTGGCCGAGCGCTACCAGGCGCTGGTGATGGTGGACGACTCGCATGCCACCGGCTTCATGGGCACCCGCGGGCGCGGCACGCCCGAGCACTGCGGCGTCGCCGCGCGCGTCGACATCGTGACCGGCACGCTCGGCAAGGCGTTGGGGGGCGGGAGCGGCGGCTATGTCGCCGCGCGGGGCGAGGTGATCGAATGGCTGCGGCAGCGCTCGCGCCCCTACCTCTTCTCCAACAGCATCCCACCGGTCGTGGCCGCGGCCAGCCTCGCGGTGCTCGACCTGCTCGAGCACGGCAGCGGACTGCGCGAGCAGCTGTTCGACAACACGCGCTTCTTCCGCGCGGCACTCACCCGGGCCGGCTTCAGCCTCAAGCCGGGCGAGCACCCGATCATTCCCGTCATGCTCGGCGACGCGGCGCTTGCCGGGCGCATCGCCGATGCGCTGCTCGAGCGCGGCGTGTACGTCATCGGGTTCTCGTACCCGGTGGTGCCCAAGGGCCAGGCGCGCATCCGTACCCAGATGTCCGCCGCGCACACGCGTGAGCAGCTCGAGCGGGCGGTCGAGGCCTTCACGCGCGTCGGTCACGACCTCGGCGTAATCCACTGACGCACGCGGATGCCGGGCAAGCGCAGTAAAAAGCGCGCGCCGACCCGCGTAAAGAGAACCGCATGAAGGCACTGGTCAAGCAGCAGGCGACGCCGGGCATCTGGCTCACCGACATCCCGGAGCCCAAGGTCGGCCCCAACGACGTGCTCATCGAGATCACCAAGACCGCGATCTGCGGCACAGACATGCACATCTACAACTGGGATGCCTGGGCGCAGAAGACCATCCCGGTGCCGATGGCCGTCGGGCATGAGTACTGCGGCCGCATCGTCGAGACCGGCTCCGAGGTCAGGGGCCTGAGCAAGGGCGACCGCGTCTCCGGCGAGGGCCACATCACCTGCGGCTTCTGCCGCAATTGCCGCGCCGGGCGCCGCCATCTGTGCCGCAACACCGTCGGCGTGGGCGTCAACCGCCCTGGCGCGTTTGCCGAGTACCTGGCGATTCCGGCCGGCAACGCCTTCAAGCTCCCGGACTCGATCCCGGATGACATCGCCTCGATCCTCGATCCGTTCGGCAACGCGACCCACACGGCGCTCGCCTTCAACATGGTCGGCGAGGACGTGCTCATCACCGGCGCCGGTCCCATCGGGATCATGGCGACCGCGGTGGCGCGCTTCACCGGCACGCGGCACATCGTCGTCACCGACGTCAACGACTATCGGCTCGAGCTGGCGCGCCGCATGGGCGCCTCGCGCGCCATCAATGTGCAGCGCGAGTCCCTCGATCAGACGATGAAGGACCTCGGCATGCAGGAGGGGTTCGACGTCGGCCTGGAGATGTCCGGCAACCCGGCCGCTTTCCGCGAGATGCTACGCACCATGCACCACGGCGGTGCGATCGCCATCCTCGGCATTCCACCGGAGGAAACGCCCATCGATTGGAACCAGGTGATCTTCAAGGGCCTCACCCTCAAGGGCATCTACGGCCGCGAGATGTTCGAGACCTGGTACAAAATGGCGAGCCTGCTGCAAAGCGGGCTCAAGCTCGAGCCGATCATCACCCATCACTTCCCGGTGCAGGAGTACCGCCAGGGCTTCGAGACCATGGGGTCGGGGAAGTCGGGCAAGGTGATCCTCGACTGGTCGACGCTGTAAGGGGGCAGCTCCCGCCTCGGCGGCGGAGCTGGGCTCGGCCGCCGTGGACGCTTCTGCGTCACTCCTGCCGCTGCGCCGGGCTCACGGCCGCGTGCTAGCGCAGCTCGCAGAAGCAGTAGGCGTACAGCCGGTCCGGCCCGAAGCGGCTGAGCCGTTGCACCTCGCGCATGACCGGATCGAAGCGCTGCACGAGCTCGGTCAGCGCCTGCTCGCCGGGACCGGTTCGCAGCAGTGCCCGGGCGAGATCCGATCTCAGCGTCAGCGCCAGCTGCTGCGCCCAGGTGAGCTCGGGCTCGATGAACTCGGTGGCGTAGTCGGTGACCTTGGCGCGCCGCGCGGCGGCCTTGACCGCCTCGTCGAAACCGCCGAGCTGATCGACCAGCCCCAGGCGACGGGCGTCGACTCCGGCCCACACCCGCCCCTGGGCGATGGCGTCGACCTCGGCCCGGGTCCGCTTGCGCCCGGTGGCGACGCGCTCGAGAAACTCGTCGTAGCCGCGGCTAATCTGCGACTGCAGCAGCGCGCGCGCTTCCGCGCCGAGCGGCCGGTCGAGGCGCAGCTGCCCCGAGAGCGCCGTGGTGCCCACCCCGTCTACGCTGACGCCGATCTTGCCGAGCGTGCGATCGACGGTGGGAATGATCGCGAAGATGCCGATCGAGCCGGTGAGCGTTGCGGGGCTCGCCCAGATCTCATCCGCCGGCGCGGAGATGTAGTAGCCGCCCGAGGCGGCGTAACCGCTCATCGACACCACCAGCGGCTTGCCGGACTTTCGCAGCGCGCCCAGCTCGCGATAGATCTGCTCGGAGGCCATCACGCTGCCGCCGGGGCTGTCGACCCGCAGCACCACGGCCTTCACGTCCTTGTCGAGGCGCGCCTGGCGGATCAGACGCGCGGTCGAGTCGCCGCCGATCGTGCCGGGCGGCTGATCGCCGTCGAGGATCTCCCCTTCGGCGACGATCACGCCGACGCGCGGCTTGCCATCGGCGCGCAGCCGCTTCTGCGCCCGTGCATAGCGCACGTAGTCCTCCGCCGTCACGGAGCGGAACGACCCGCTGGTATCGTCCTGGCCCACCAGGCCGATGAGGCGCTGTTCGGCTTCGAGCCGTGTCTTGACCGCAGTGACCAGCCCGGCCTGCAGCGCCACCCGCGTGGCATCGCCGCCCGCAGCCGGCACGGTCTTCGCGAGCGATTCGACGTACCTGGCGAGTGCCTCCGGCGGCAGCTTGCGCGCGCGCGTGATGGCGTCCTGGTAGCTGCCCCACAGGGCGCCGAGGTAGCTGCGGCTCTCCTCGCGGTCCTCGGGCGACATGTTGGTGCGGGTGTAGGTCTCCACGGCACTCTTGAAGCTGCCGACGCGAAACACGTTGATGTCCACGCCCAGCTTGTCGAGCGCGTCCTTGAGGTAGGTGCGGTAGCGGTCGTAACCGTAGAGCAGCACGAAGCCCATCGGATCGAGGTCGATCTCGTCCGCCTGGGCGGCCAGGTAGTAGCGCTCCTGGGTCAGCTCGGCGCCGTAGGCGATCACCTTCTTGCCGGCGGCGCGGAACTCGCGCAGTGACCGGGCGAGCTCCTCGAGCGTCGGCTGGCTGCCGCCCTCGAACTTCTCCAGGTCGAGCGCGAGCACCTGGATGCGCGGGTCGCTGGCCGCCGCGTGGATCGCATCGGTCAGATCCCACAGCAGCGTCTCGGCGCGCTCTTCGCCGCGCACCTCTTCCAGCGCGCGCTCGACCGGCTCGCCGGAGAGCTGCTCGACCAGCTGTCCTTCGGGGACCACCAGCAGCGCGGCTTTCGAGGGGATGCGCGGCACACTGCTGCGCAGCACGCCGATCAGGATACCGAAGATCACCAGCAGCACGATCAGGTGCAGCACCTTGCGCAGGCCGTCCAGGCCGCGCCACAAGCCGGAAAAGAACGAGCGGGCTGTCATGAGCTAACCGCCTCCTGCGCAGCCGGCGGCGCCGGGCAGACGCTGCCGGGCGCCGTCAGATCTTCTCCTCGATCCGCGCTGCCTTGCCCGACAGATCCCGCAGGTAGTAGAGCTTCGCGCGCCGCACGTTGCCCCGGCGTTTGATGGTGATGTCGCTGATCGCCGGACTGTAGGTCTGGAAGACGCGCTCCACGCCTTCGCCGTGAGAGATCTTGCGCACCGTGAAGGAGGAGTTCAGCCCGCGGTTGCTGCGGGCGATCACCACGCCCTCGTAGGCCTGCACGCGCTCACGATCGCCTTCGACCACCTTCACCTGCACCACCACCGTGTCGCCGGGCCGGAACTCCGGGATCTCGCGGGTCATGCGCTGTTTTTCGATTTCCTTGATCAGCTTGCTCATACTCATGCACCTCGGTCTTCACGTCCGGCCGCACCTGCGGCCGCTGCGGCAGCCTCGTGGCTGCCGCCGGCTTGAAACTCGGCCAGTGCGCGCTGCACCTCCGGCGCGAGCGGCACCGCGCTCAGCAGGCCCGGCCGGCGCTTGAGCGTGCGGCCCACCGCCTGCGCCAGGCGCCAGCGGCGGATGCGCGCGTGATCACCGCACAATAGCACCGGCGGCACGCCGTGGCCCTCGAACACCTCGGGCCGCGTGTAGTGCGGCCAGTCGAGCAGCCCCTGCGCGAACGAATCCTCAGCGCTCGAGCGCTCGTCCCCGAGCGCTCCAGGGAGCAGGCGCGCCAGCGCGTCGATGATCGTCAGCGCCGGCAGCTCGCCGCCCGAGAGCACGTAGTCGCCCACCGACAGCTCGCGATCGATGCCGAGCTCGATCACGCGCTCATCCACGCCCTCGTAGCGCCCGGCCACCAGCAGCAGCCCCGGCAGCAGGGCCAGCTCGCGGGCATGCGCCTGCGAGAAGGGCTGGCCCTGCGCCGACAGATACACGCGCGGGCTCCCCTCGGGCAGCCGCGCATGGGCCGTGCGGATCGCCGCCAGCATGGGTTCGGGCTTGAGCACCATACCCGGACCCCCTCCGTAGGGGCGATCGTCGACCGTGCGGTGCACATCGCTCGCGTGCGCCCGCGGATCCTCGGTGCCGACCCGCAGCAGTCCGCGCTCGATGGCGCGCCCCACGATGCCAAATTCCAGTGCTCCCGCGACCATGCGCGGAAACAGCGTGACCACCTCGATCCGCATGGAGCCTTCTATTCCAGCTCCGCGGGCCAGTCCACCAAAATTTGGCGCGCCGCCAGGTCGACGCGCTGCAGGTGCGGCGGGGCAGCGAGCACCCAGTGCTCCCGTCCACCCGCCACGCGGCTCACCATCACCGCACCGCGCGGCGCGTCCACGAAATGCCTCACCTCACCCAAGTCCGCCCCCTCGAGATTACGCACCCGAAAGCCGATCAGATCGGCGCGGTAGTACTCGCGCTCCCCGAGCGGCGGCAGCGCCGCACGCTCCACTTCGACCACCGCCCCCGTCAGCGCCGCCGCGGCGCTGCGCCCGGTAACGCCTTCCAGCCGCGCGATGAGTCCGCCCGCGTGCGCGCGCGCTGCGGACACCCGCCGCATCAGGCGCTCGCCGCTCCTTAGCCTCAGACTCCAGTCCCGGTACTCCAGCAGCCGCTGCGGAGGATCGGTGTGGGATTCGAGGTGGATCCAGCCCTCGAGGCCGTAGGGGGCGCCGAGGCGCCCCAGCTCGATCCAATCACCGCCGCCCTCATTCACTGCGGACGTAAGCTCCGCGGCCGCTCCACTTCAGGATCAGCGTCTAGGCCGTCGCCTGCTTGCGGTAGGAGGCGACGAGGTGGCGTACCCGATCCGACGGTTGGGCGCCCTTTCCGACCCAGTAATCGATGCGCGGCAGATCGAGCCTGAGCTTCTGCTCGCCGCGGCGTGCAATCGGGTTGAAGAAGCCCACGTGCTCCAGGCTCGGGCCGCCCTGGCGCTTGCGGCTGTCGGTCACGACGACGTGATAGAAGGGCTGATTGCGCGCCCCGCGCCGCGTCAGGCGAATGGTTACCATGATCGTGTCGCTCTCAGGTGCAGCCGGGGGACCAGCGAGGCCCGCCCAAAAAGAGCGCGGATTCTACGCAACCCGCCGATCCTGCGCCAGTTTTTCCGGTGCCGGGAGCGGTCGGCGAGGCGGGCGCCGCCGGTACCGATGCGCCTTCAGCAGGACCTCGCCTTCAGCGGCCCGGAACCCCGGGCGGCAGCCCGCCCTTGAAGGCGCTCATCAGCTGGCGCAGTCGCCCGCCTTTCATGCTCTTCATGACGCGCTGCATCTGCAGAAATTGCTTGAGCAGCCGGTTGACATCCTGGACCTGCACGCCCGAACCCCTGGCGATGCGCCGGCGACGCGAGCCGTCGATGATCGCCGGGTTGCGCCGCTCGCGCGGAGTCATGGAATTGATCATGGCGATCTGGCGCCGCAGCTCCCGGTCCCCCTGGTCTGCCGACACGGCGCCCTTCCTGGTCACGGCTCCGGGCAGCTTGTCCAGCAACGCTCCGAGTCCGCCCATCTTCTGCAATTGCTCGAGCTGGCTCTTCAGATCCGCCATGTCGAAGCCCTTGCCCTTGACGACCTTCTGCGCCAGGCGCTGCGCCTCGGCATGATCGACCTGGCGGTGGACCTGCTCGACCAGGCTC
>DASPPI010000167.1:0-7612 GCA_035625615.1 Steroidobacteraceae bacterium
TGCAGCCGGCGGGGGATTCATCAACTCGCGCCGGAGTCGATTGAGGCGGACCTGAGCGGCCGCGCGCCTGCGCCTACATCTGCGGAGCCCAGGAGCTGCACCACCCGGCTGCCTTCACTTCCTTCCCCGGAAACAGCTGGCAAGGTCCCTGGGCGGAGCCGCTGGCGCCCTGGTACAGGCCGCAGTTGGCGCAGTTGCTCCCCGGAGTCGCGCCTTTTGCGGCACTTGCGTTCTCGACGTACTTCACCGCCTGCGCCTCCGGTGAGCCGACGGCAAGCAATGGCGCGGCCGCGAGCGCCGGGCGCGTGAGGTCGGCTGCCATCGGCGCGAGCGACATACCGAGCGCCAGCCGCTGCAGCAGCGCGCGGCGCGACAGGGATTGCGGTTGGTCCATGGGTTCCCCCCCGGGAGAAACCCAAAAATACCCCGGTCGGCGCCCGGGCTCAATTCGCCCTGAGCATGCGCATGCCGTTGAGCGTCACGAGCAGCGTCGTACCGACGTCGGCGACCACCGCGAGCCACAGCGTCGCGAGCCCGGGGATCGCCAGGGCGAGGAACGCGAGCTTCAGGCCCAGGCTCAGTGCGATGTTCTGCTTCACGATGGTGCGGTTGCGGTGCGCGATCGACAGCGCCGCCGGCAGGCGCTTGAGGTCATCCTGCATGAGCACCACGTCGGCGGTCTCCATGGCCTGCGCCGAGCCGGCGCCGCCCATGGCGATGCCGACATCCGCGCGCGCCAGCGCCGGCGCATCATTGATGCCGTCGCCCACCATGGCGACCGGTCCGTGAGCGCGGCGCAGCTGCTCGATGGCGGCGAGCTTGTCGGCGGGCATCAGCCCGGCGCGCACCTCATCGACGCGGCCTGCGCGCTGTGCCACATCGCGCGCGACCCGCTCGTTGTCGCCGGTGAGCATGACGGTGCGCAGCTCCGGCACCGCTCGGCGCAGTGCCGCGAGCACGGCGGGCGTCTCATCGCGCAGGGAGTCTTCGACGCCGATGGCTCCGATCACGGCCGAGTCGCGCGCCACCAGCATGATCGTGCGGCGCGATTGCGTGAGCGCGGCGAACTCGCCGGCGCTTGCGGCCGCACGCGCTCCGACGAGCGCCTCGGTGCCGACCGCCACGGCGCTGCCCTGCAGCTGGCCGGTGACGCCACGCCCGGCGGTGGCGACGACGGCGGCCGCGGGCGGATAGCGATGCGCGATGCCGCGCAGCCGCGCCGACTGCATGATGGCGTGCGCGATCGGGTGCTCGGAGCTGCGCTCGACCGAGGCTGCGAGCGCGAGCACGTCGTCGCAGCTGGCGCAGGCGGCTTCCGCGTGCGGTTCGTGCTCGCAGCCGCGTGCCTGCACGGCAGTCACCCGCGGACGGCCGTGCGTGAGCGTGCCGGTCTTGTCGAAGGCGATGGTGCGCACCTCAGCGAGCCGATCGAGCTGCTCGCCGCCCTTGACCAGCACTCCGGCGCGCGCCAGCCGGGTGAGCGAGCTCACCACGGTCACGGGGATACTGATTACGAGCGCGCACGGGCAGGCGATGATGAGCAGCGCGAGGCCACGGTACAGCCAGCCGCGCGTGCCGTCCGCAGTATTGAGCAGGGCACCGCCCCACAACACTACCGGCAGTGCGACCACGAGGATCGCCAGCGTAACCACGGCCGGCGTATACCAGCGCGCGAAGCGGTCGATGAAGGCTTCCGCCGGCGAACGCTGCGCCTGGGCCTGCTCGACCAGACGCGCAATGCGCGCCACGGTCGAATCGGCCGCCGCGCGGGCCACTTCGACCTCGAGCGCTCCTTCGCCGTTCACGGTGCCCGCGAGCACCGCTTCGCCGGCCCGCCGTGCAACCGGGATGCTCTCGCCCGTGACCGCCGCCTGATTGACGCTCGACATGCCGGAGGTGATGACGCCGTCGGCGGCGATGCGCTCGCCGGGCTTGACCAGGATCAGGTCTCCGGGTACGAGCTCCGCTGCGCGCACCACGCGGGTATGCTCGTCCCCGTCATGAGTGTGACCATGATCAGGCTGTCCGTGCTCATGATCGTGCCGGTGGTCATGTGCCGGCGGGTCGGCGCCATGCGCCGGGGCCGCGCCCGGGCGGTGCAGTAGGGTCGCCGTTTCCGGCTGCAACTGCATGAGTGTACGCAGCGAGTCGCGCGCCCGCGCCGCGCTGAAGCGCTCGAGTCCCTCGCCGAAGGCAAACAGCAGCACCACGGTAGCGGCCTCGGCCGTCTCACCGATGAGCAGCGCGCCGAGCGCGGCGAGCGACATCAGCAGATCGATGTTGACGCGGCGGCCGAATACCAGCGCCCGCGCGCCCTTCATGAAGATCGGCGCGCCGACCAGCACGACGGCGGCGATGAGCGCCAGCGAGCGCAGCTCCAGCGCGGTCGTCGTGGGCGCGACCGCGGCGCTCGCGGTCGCAATGAGCACCGCGACCGCCGCGGCGAGCGCCAGCCGCTCCTGCGGGTCGCCGAGGAAGAACCGCAGCACGCCCCACGAGCCGGCGCGGGCGCTGGCAACCGTTGCCGTCGGTGGCTGCGCCGGCGCCAGGCGGTAGCCGAGCTGCCGCAGGCGCCGCTCGACCTCGTCCAGTCCGACCGCGCCCTCGATCTCGAGGGTCTCGGTGGTGAAATCCACCGTCACGCGGTGCGCGCCCGGCAGCTGACGCAGCCCATCCTCGATGGTGAGGGCGCAGCTGCCGCAGTCCATGCCGGCGATACGGGCGTGCAGCCGCCGCGGCGCCCCGGACTCGCCCGTCTGTACCCCCTCGGCCTGTCTCACCGATCGCTCCAGCTCACCCGGCGCGCATGCGCCCGCCATCAGGATCCACCTTCAAGCTAGGTTCAAGGTCAAGGAGCAGCGCAGCCGGCGCCGGCGGCGCTCAGGCCGCAGCCGCCTCGAGCGCCAGAAACAGCTGCGCGAACAGAAATGCCCCGTCCCCGCGCGCGGTGAGCAGCTCGCCCTCGGCGGTCTGGGCCAGCGCCAGATCGACGTGCGCCGCGCAGCCGGACTCGGCGTCCTTGAGCTGTCTGAGCGCCGCCGCCACTGCCGGATCGTGGCCGGGCAGCAGGACGCTGTAGCCGTCCCCGTCGCGCCAGACATGCACGTGCTTGCCGCGCAGCGCCGCGAAGATGCGCTCGCGCTCGGTGTTGGCCAGCGAGCAGCCGATGCGGCGCATGAGGCGCGTCATGGAAGAGGGGGCCACCTGCCCGCCGTGATCGCCGCACACGTGCTCGAGCAGATCGCGGTACAGCCGGCCGGCCGCGCCGCCGCGCCCGATGCGCTGCGCGAGGCTCTCGAGGAACAGCTCGAGCTCATGCCGCAGCACCATGAGCTCCGTCAGCCGCCGCTCGATCTCGAGGAAGCGCTGCTCGGCTATGCCCACCACGGTGCGGCCGGCGATGCCGTTGCGTCCCCGACCCTTGAGCACCGCGCGGATGTCTTCCAGCGACAATCCCAGGCGCTGCGCCCGCCGAATGAACAGCAGCGTCCGCTCGGCTTCGGCGGCGTACAGACGGTAGCCGCCGGTGCTGCGCCGCGCCGGGCGCAGCAGTCCCTCGCGCTCGTAGAAGCGCAGCATGGAGGTACTGACATGAGCGCGCTCGGCGAGCGCCCCGATGGTGACCAGGGAGCGGTGGGCCATGTGGCGCATCTTAGCGCCGCGGTCGCTCAGCTCGAGGACTGTGCGAAAGTCTCCATCATGAGGCCGGTGCCGCCGCGCGAGACATGGGCGACCACGGCAGTGCGCCGATGAAGCTTGGTGACGGTGCCGAGACTGATGGCGAAGGACAGCACTACCTGCTGGCCCTTGCGCAGCCCCAGGTTGGATGTCTCGATGAAGACACCGGTGGCGCTGAGATTGACGGCCTTGCAGAGCTTGCGTCGGCCCCCCGGCACCGTGATGTAGACGATGGTGCGAGCGCGATGCCTGGTGTGCAGCCGGCGTTCCACTGCTGACCTTCGTCGGTGCTGTTGTTCTGCTGTCCGCCCCTGGGCCCATTATGCCCTGATCCACGCGGCGTGCCGTAGCCCAGTGAACTTAATTCTGCGGCGTCGCCGCGTGCCGTCGACCCTCAGCCGCCCTCGAGGAACGCGCGGATCTCGCGCCCGAAGGCCGCGAGGTCGACCAGAAAAGCGTCGTGCCCCTCGATGCACGCGAGCGGCGCAAAGCGCGTGGCGACGCCCGCGGACTCGAGAAACCCCGCCACCGCCTGCTGCTCGGAGACCGAGAACAAGAGGTCCGTGCGCACGCCGATGACGAGCGCGCGCTCGAGGCCTGCCCGGCGCAAGACGGCCACCGGCTCGCCGTGGGCCGCGAGGTCGAAGCGGTCCATGGCGCGTGAGATATACAGATAACAATTGGCATCGAAAACGCTGACAAAGCGCTGCGCCAGGCTTTCCAGGTACCCCTGCACGGCGAACTCGGCGGCGAACGGGCCGCCCGGCTGCATATCGGCGCGGATCGGCTCGCGGTCGAAGCGCTGCTGCCACTCGACCGCCGACCGGTAGGTCACGGTGCCGAGCTTGCGCGCCAGTCGCTGCCCGGCCACCGGCGGACGGTCGGCGGTGTAGTTGCCGCCCGCCCAGTTCGGGTCCGAAGTGATTGCCTCGCGCTGGATGGAGCGCAGTGCTATCGCGAAGGGTGCGGCCGCCGCCGTGCCCGATATGCACACCAGCCGCCGTGCGGCCTGGGGGAAGAGCGCCGCGTACGCGAGTACCACAGACCCGCCGAGCGAGGGGCCCATGACGGTGTCGAGCCGCGTGATGCCGAGCGATCGGGCCGTCTCGAAGCCCCCGCGCGCGATGTCCTCGACCGAAAGATCCGGGAAGGTGAGCCGGTAGGGCCGGCCCGTGGCCGGATCGATCGAGGCCGGTCCAGTGGAGCCGAAGCAGCTGCCGAGCGAGTTGACGCAGATGACGAAGAAGCGCTCGGTATCGATGGCCAGCTTCGGTCCCACCATTCCTTCCCACCACCCCGGGCTCGGGTCTTGCGGCGAGGCCGCGGCGTGGGCGGGGGGCGAGAGTCCGGTGAACAGCAGCAGCGCATTATCGTGCGCGGCGCTGAGTGTGCCCCAGGTCTCGTAGGCGATGCGCGCACCGTGCAGCACGCCGCCGCGCCACATGGGGAAAGGATCGGGTAACGCGGCGAACTGGCGCGCATCCATGGGATGGGCGTGGTCGCTGACGGAACCGCCCGCGCCGTTCTCTCAGGGCTCCGGATCGCTGCCTTCGGCGATCCCCTCAAACAGCACCGTCGAAAGATAGCGCTCTCCGGTATCGGGGAGCATCGCCAGGATCACCGATCCCTGTGCTGCCTCGGCGGCAACCTTGAGAGCCGCCGCGAACGTGGCGCCCGAGGAGATACCGCAGAAGATCCCCTCGCTGCGTGCCAGGGCGCGGGCGCTCTCCACCGCTTCGGCGTCGGTCACCGGCAGGATGCGGTGCCCCACCTCGCGATCGAGCACCTTGGGGACGAAGTCCGGCGTCCAGCCCTGGATCTTGTGGGGCGCCCAGGGCTTGCCGGAGAGCAGCGCCGCGCCCGCGGGCTCGGAGACGACGATCTGCACCTCCGGCCGCGCCAGGCGGATCATCTGGCCCGCGCCGGTCAGCGTGCCGCCGGTTCCCCAGCCGGTGACGAAGAAGTCCAGCCGCCGCCCCACGAAGTCCTGCAGGATCTCCGGCCCGGTGGTATTGCGGTGGTAGGCGGGATTGGCCTCGTTCTCGAACTGCCGCGCGAGGAACCAGCCGTGCCGGCGGGCGAGCTCCTCGGCCTTGCGCACCATGCCGCTGCCGCGCTCGGGCCCCGGCGTCAAGATCACCTTCGCGCCGAGCAGGCGCATGATCTTGCGGCGCTCGACCGAGAACGTCTCGGTCATGACGGCCACGAACGGATAGCCCTTGGCCGCGCACACCATGGCGAGCGCAATACCGGTGTTGCCGGAGGTGGCCTCCACCACGGTCTGGCCGGGCTTGAGTGTCCCGCGGCGCTCGGCGTCCTCGATGATGGCGATGGCGAGCCGGTCCTTGACCGAGGCCAGCGGGTTGAAGAACTCGCACTTCACATACATCGTGACGTGTGGGGGCGCGAGGCGCTGGATGCGCACGACCGGGGTCTTTCCGATCGTGCCGAGAATGCTGTCGTAGATCATGATGTCCTTCTACGCCCCCCGCGATCGGCTGCACAAGCAGCCGTGGGGCCTCTGTAAGACTTTGTCGTTATAGTCCCATGATCAGATTGCAAAAGCTGCTGTCCCGGGCGGGCCTGGGTTCGCGGCGCACGGTCGAGCAATGGATCCGCAGCGGGCGGGTGACCGTCGACGGGCGCATCGCGCGGCTCGGCGCCCGCGCGGAGGCGGGGGCTGACGTGCGCCTGGACGGCAGGAGGCTCGGGCTCGGGGGCGAGACCCCCGGCGCGGAGCTACTCCTTTACTACAAGCCGATCGGCGAGGTGACTACGCGCCGCGACCCGCAGCGCCGGCCCACGGTATTCACCCGGCTGCCGCCCCCCCGTCAGGGGCGCTGGATCAGCGTCGGGCGACTGGATGTGAACACCGCCGGCCTGCTGCTCCTGACGACCGACGGGCAGCTCGCCCATGAGCTGATGCACCCCTCGGGCGGGATCGAGCGGGAGTATCTGGTGCGCGTTCGCGGGCGTCCCGGGCCGGGCGTGCTCCGGCAGCTGCGGGAGGGCGTCGCCCTCGAGGACGGCCCGGCGAGATTCGACCAGATCAGCGCCCCCGACCCCGGCGAGCGTGCCGGCAGCCACAGCAGTTTCCACGTCGTGCTGCGCGAGGGACGCAAGCGTGAGGTACGGCGCCTGTGGCAGGCGCTGGGTTTCGAGGTGAGCCGGCTATTGCGGATCCGGTACGGCCCGATCCGGCTGCCCCGCGACCTGCGCCCGGGGAGTGCACGGGTGGCTGGGGCCGGCGAGCTCGAGGCGCTGCGGGCCTCCCTCAAGCGGTCGGTTGCGGCCGGGGGCCCCGGTGCGGCTCCGGCAAGCAAATAACGGGCCAGGAACGCATTGACACCCCGCAAGGGCGAAATCAAAATACGCGGCTCGTTTTGCGGAGGGGTACCCAAGCGGCCAACGGGAGCAGACTGTAAATCTGCCGGCTTACGCCTTCGAAGGTTCGAATCCTTCCCCCTCCACCACCCGGGGACGGACGAATCGGCGGGGGAGCGGCCGGCAGATCGGCGCCATCAGCGCGGGTGTAGTTCAATGGCAGAACCTCAGCCTTCCAAGCTGATGACGTGGGTTCGATTCCCACTACCCGCTCCACGTTAGTTCGCTGCGTCAGCCGACATAGAGCCCATGTAGCTCAGTTGGTAGAGCACGTCCTTGGTAAGGACGAGGTCACCGGTTCAATCCCGGTCGTGGGCTCCAGTCGACCGGGCAGTCGGTGCCGAGTTGGAAGTTGGCTTGCCGGGATTTTCGGCGGCGCGCGAGGCGTGCCGTCGCTGCGAGGATAGTTCCATGTCCAAAGAGAAGTTCGAGCGCACCAAGCCGCACGTGAATGTCGGCACGATTGGTCACGTGGACCACGGCAAGACGACGCTGACGGCGGCGCTGACGAAGGTGATGGCGGAGACCTACGGTGGGACGTTTGTGGCGT
>DASPPI010000168.1:0-2288 GCA_035625615.1 Steroidobacteraceae bacterium
TGTTCGGCAACCAGGCGAGCGTCCTGGTCGGGGACTTCGTCTACTCACGCGCTTTCCAGATGATGGCGGCCCTCGCCAGCCAGCCGGTCATGGAGATCATGGCGCAGGCCACCAACGTGATCGCCGAGGGCGAGGTGCTGCAGCTCATGAACGCCCACGACCCCGACACTACCGAGCGGCGCTATCTCGACGTGATCTACCGCAAGACGGCGAAGCTCTTCGAGGCCGGGGCCGAGGTCGCCGCCGTGCTCGCGGGCGCCGCACCGGCGCTGCGCGAGTCGCTCGCCGCCTACGGCCGCCACGTCGGCATGGCCTACCAGCTGGTCGACGACGTGCTCGACTACCGCTCCGATCCACAGCAGCGCGGCAAGAACCTGGGCGACGACCTCGCCGAAGGCAAGCCCACGCTGCCGCTGATCTACGCCCTGCAGCATGGCAGCGAGGCGCAGCGCGCCGCGATTCGCGACGCCATCCGGCAAGGTGGCATCGCGCATCTCGAGCCGGTCATCGCCGCGATCGAGGCCACCGGCGGGCTCGCCTACGCGGCACGGGTGGCGCGCGAGGAGGCCGACCAGGCCCTGAGCTGCCTCGGCGGGCTGCCTGATTCTTCTTATAAGAGGGGGCTCGAGGCGCTCGCGCGCTTCGCGGTTGCGCACACGACCTGATCGCGCGGGCGGTGCGCGTCCCGGCTGCCGTGCGTGTCCCAGCAACCACATCAACAAGCGGGAAGGAACACCAGGATGACCACTGCGATGACCGCGAACCTCCGACACGCGCTGCTCGGCGCGCCTGCCGCGCTCGTCCTGGCGCTGTCGGCGGCATGGGCGGCCGATACCCCGACGGCACCGCCGCTGCCGGAAACCGTGGTGCTGAAGGCCGCGCACCTGTTCGATTCCACCGGCGGCGCGCTCAAGGACGGCGCCGCCATAGTAGTGCGCGGCGATCGGATCGTGTCCGTCGGCACGGGGACGACCCCGCCCGGTGCGCGCGTGATCGACCTCGGCGATGCCACGCTGCTGCCGGGCTTCATCGATGCGCATACGCACCTGACGATGGAACTCGAGAAGGACTACTACCATTTCGTCTACACCCGCATCATGCGCTTTCCGGCCGAGCAGGCCATGTACGCCGCGCTCTACGCGCGGCGCACGCTGGAAGCGGGCTTCACCACGGTGCGCAATGTCGGTGCCGACGACTTCGTCGATGTCGGTCTGCGCAACGGCATCAACGCGGGCGTCACCGAAGGCCCCCGCATGCTGACGGCCGTGCATGGCATCGGCTCGCCCGGGGGTCATTTCGACGATTACTCCTTTCCGCCCGAGCGCGTGAAGCCGTGGGGTCCGATCGAGGGGATCTGCAGCGGGCCGGAGGAATGCCGCCTGGCGGTGCGCTACCAGATGAAGTGGGGCGCGGACGTCATCAAGATCGCCGCCAGCGGCGGCGTGCTCTCGGAGGCCGACCCTGTCGATGTCCCGCAGCTCACCCCGGAGGAGCTGACCGCGATCATCTCCGAGGCACACAAGTGGCGGCGCAAGGTGGCGGCCCACTGCCATGGCGACGCCGCCGCGCGCCTCGCCATCGAAGCCGGCGTCGATTCCATCGAGCACGGCACCTTCCTCACCGAGGATACGCTGAAGCTCATGAAGGCCAAGGGTGTGTACCTCGTGCCGACGCGCATGGCCTCCTACTGGGTGGGCAAGATGGCGGACAGCTACCCGCCGCAGATCGCCGCCAAGGCACGCGCCGCATCAAGCGCTCACGAAAACATGTTCAGGACCGCGCTGCGCGTTGGCGTGCCGATTGCCCTCGGCACCGATTCCGGCGTCTACCCGCACGGTTTGAACGCCAAGGAGTTCAGCCTCATGACGGACGTCGGCATGGCGCCCGCGGCGGCCCTGTTGGCGGGCACACGTGAGGCCGCGAAGCTGCTCGGTGTGGACAAGGACATCGGGACGCTCGAAGCCGGGAAGGTGGCGGACATCGTGGCGGTGCCGGGCGACGTGCTCAACGACATCCACGCCACCGAGCATCCGCTCTTCGTCATGCATCTGGGACGCGTCGTGGTGCAGAAGGGTGCGGATTCAGGGGACGGGATGCCGCATTGAAGGCGGGGGACGGGTTGAGTACACTGCGCGGCCCGCCGCTGACGGCCCTGTGCGCCGCAGTTGGCTCGAGTTCGGGGTGTAGCTCAGCCTGGTAGAGCACTACGTTCGGGACGTAGGAGTCGCTGGTTCAAATCCAGTCACCCCGACCAATAAGAACAGGGTCTATTCCGGAGACATGGGTAA
>DASPPI010000169.1:0-21580 GCA_035625615.1 Steroidobacteraceae bacterium
GGAGGGTCGCCGCCAGGGTGAGTCCGGCCTCGAGCTGGGTGGCGAGATCCTTGAGGCTGTGCACCGCGACGTCCACCGAGCCGGCGAGCAGCGCGCGATCGATCTCGCGCGTGAAGAAGGCGCGCCCGCCCACCTGCCACAGCGGTACCTCGCGCTCGAGGTCGCCGCTGGTGCTGATGTGCACCAGCTCCACGACCGGGGCCGCGGGCTGGGCGGCGAGCAGCGCCGCGACATGGCGTGCCTGCCACAACGCCAGCGCCGAGGCGCGCGTGCCGATGCGCAGCGCCGCGCTCATGGCTCGCCCTCCCTGAGGAAGCGATAGCCGACGCCCCACACGGTCAGAAAATGGCGCGGGTTGGCCGGATCCGTCTCGAAGCGCTTGCGCAGTCGCAGGATGAAGTTGTCGACCGTGCGGGTGGAGGGAAACACGTCGTAGCCCCACACGCGCTCGAGCAGGTCCTCGCGCGAGACGATCTCGCCCGAGTGCTCGGCCAGCACTTTGAGGATCATGGCCTCCTTTTCGGTGAGTTCCTGCGTCTCACCGTTCCAGGTGTGGGCGCGAAAGGCGCGAAAGTCCACTTCGTTGCCGCCGAAGCGCAGCACCGCGGTCGCCGCCGTGGCGGAAGCGCTGCGATACCAGTCCCAGCGCCTGAGGATCGCGCGCACGCGCAACAGGAACTCCTGCAGGTGAAAGGGCTTCGCCAGATAATCATCGCCGCCGGCCTCGAGTCCGTGGACGCGATCGGTCGGATCGTCGCGTGCGGTCAGGAACAGCACCGGCGTGCTGTCGCCCCGGCCGCGCAGCGTGCGGCACACTTCGAAGCCATCGACGCCCGGCAGCATCACATCGAGTACCACGAGCGTGCAGGCGTGGGCTGCGAGCCAGGTGAGCGCTTGCTCGCCGTCGGCGGCGGTGCTGACCTCATACCCTTCCGCGCGCAGGTTCTCGGTCACTCCGGCCGCGAGGTGTGGATCGTCCTCCACCACCAGCACGTGCGCGGGCGCGGTGTTCACGCGTGCGGCTCCGGTGCGATCGCCGGCTGCTGCGGGGCCGCCGTGGCCTGCGCGGCCTGCCAGGTGAGTCTGAGACTCGCCCCCTGCCCCACGCCGTCGCTGTGTGCGCTCACGCGGCCCTGTGTCAGCTCCATCAGGCGCCGCACGATGAACAGGCCGAGCCCCGTGCCGTAGCGGCCGCCAGCGCCGGGCAGGCGCGTGAACTTCTCGAACAGCCGCGCGCCGTCCTCAGGTGCGAAGCCGACGCCGCTGTCGCGCACGCACAGCTCCACCTCGCCCTCGCCCACCCGGGCGCTGAGGGCGATGGTGCCGCCCCCGCCACCCTGCACGGCGGTGAGCGCATTCTCGAGCACGTTGCGCACCACCACGTCGAGCGCCAGCGGGTCGCTGAGCACGTACAGTCCGGGAGCGATATCGCTCGAGATCTCGATGCGTTCCTGGCGCGCGCGCTCCTCGAGCTGCGCGACCACGCGCGCGACCGCGGCGGCCAGCTCCAGGGGCTCTGACTTCAAGTCGACGCGGCCGCGCTCCAGGCGGGCGCTCTCGAGGATCTGCGTGACCATCAGCTCCATGCGCGCCAGGTCGGCGAGCATCCGCTCGATGAGGGTGCGCGCGGCCTCCGGCGCCGGCGCGCGCAGCGCCAGCGTCTCGAGCGACAGCTGCAGGCTGGCGAGCGGCGTCTTGAACTGATGCGCCACGAGAGCGAGGAAACTGTCCTGCTCCTCGTGCACGCGTGCCTCGGCGCGCAGCGCACGCGCGATCACCGCGACGCAGGCCGCCAGCGCCAGCAGGAAGAACGAGCCCTCCCAGGCGTACTGGTTGTAGCGGTGGCGCTCCTCGGTGGTTAGCGAGCGCTCGAGCTCGCGTGACAGCGCGGCGCGGCCGCCGCTCACGACGATCCCGGGCAGCAGCTGCTGCACCCGGGCCGCGCTCGTGCCGGAGTCGAGCAGCGCCTGCGCCGCGGCGACCTGTTCGCTGTACGCGGCGCGCGCCAGGCGCACCTTCTCCACCGTGTAGGCGTGCTGGTCGAACAGCCACCAGCCTACCTGCACTACGGAAACCACCACCAGCGCCAGCGCGGTGAGCTGAAAGACGCGTGTCGGCTTCATTCGATGGCCGCCAGCGCACCCCGCAGCGCGTGCGCGAAACGGGTGAGATCGGCGCTGCCGTGCGCCAGGGACAGGAAACAGGCCTCGTAGGCGGACGGTGGCAGATAGATGCCGCGCTCCAGCATGGCGTGGAACAGCGCCGCAAAGCGCTCGCTCTCCGCGGCGGTCAGCGTAGCGGCCGTGCGCGGTGCCCCAAGGGCATGCAGGGAAAGCCAGAACAGCGAGCCGACGCGCACCAGGTGCACCGGGAAGCGCGCCTGCGCCAGCACCGGCCGCAGCAGCCGCTCGAGCTCGGCGCCGCGCGTCTCGAGTCGCTGCCAGCCGGATTCCCGCTCCAGCAGATCGAGCGTCGCGAGCCCGGCCGCCATCGCCACCGGATTTCCCGACAGCGTCCCGGCCTGATAGGTGTCGCCGTCCGGGGCGAGCCGCGCCATGATGCGGCGCGCGCCGCCGAAGGCGCCCACCGGCATGCCTCCGCCGATCACCTTGCCGAAAGTCGCGAGATCCGGGGTGATTCCGAGCAGCTCCGCGGCGCCACCGCGCGCCAGGCGGAACCCCGAGATCACCTCGTCGAAAATGAGCAGCACGCCGTGCTCCCGGGTGAGGCGGCGCAGCGTCTGCAGGAACTCGCGCCGCTGCGGCAGCAGTCCGTGATTGGCGGGCACCGGCTCGATGATGACGGCGGCGATGCGCGCACCTTCGCGTGCCAGCAGCTCCCCGAGCGCCGCTTCATCATCGAGCGGCAGCACGCGCGTGCACGCAGTGAAGGCTTCCGGCACGCCGGCCGAGGACGGCCGGCCGAAGGTGGCGAGTCCGGAGCCGGCCGCGACCAGCAGGTGATCCGCGTGACCGTGGTAGCAGCCGGCGAACTTGACGATGACATCGCGCCCCGTGAAAGCCCGCGCCACGCGGACAGCGCTCATGACCGCTTCCGTGCCGGAAGATACCAAGCGCACCTGCTCGACCGCCGGGTAGGCGGATACCACCCGCTCGGCGAGCTCCACTTCCGCCGCGCAAGGTGCGCCGAAGCTCGTGCCGCGCGCGAGCGCCTCGGTGACAGCGGCCACCACGCTGGGGTGAGCGTGTCCGGCGATCAGCGGACCCCACGAGCCGACGAAGTCGAGGTAACTACGGCCATCGGCGTCGAACACCTGCGCGCCCGCGCCGCGGGCGATGAACAGCGGTGTGCCGCCGACCGCCCGGAAGGCGCGCACCGGCGAGTTGACGCCTCCCGGGATGACACGGCAGGCGCGCTCATAGAGTTCTGCGGAGCGTGCGTACGCCGCCTCGCCGGTGCCGTGGTGCGGCTGGTTCATCATGTCATGTTTTCCCCGTTGCATTGCCGGCGTGTTCCGCCCCGGACTCGCGCGCTTCTCGTCGCATCTCATGCGCCCCTGCGAAGAATGCGTCCACCACGTCGTTGCTGGCGTGCACGGCGGCAGCCCGCAGACCCGCGAGCGGCAGATGGGCGAGGCGGTGTGCCACGGTGGCGGCGAGCCGCTCGAGGAGGCTGCGCTGGTGCTCATCGAGCGTGCGCAGCTCGCCCTTGAGCGCGCGCGCCACCTCCTCGGCGGCGATCTGCTCGAACGCTCGGCGCAGGTCCGCGAGGCGTGGACCGATGGCGCGCAACGCGAGCTCGGTGCGCAGTCGAGCCAGCCGGTCGTCGATCGCCGCGCGCACCGGCGCGAGTCGCATCAGCTGGGCGAGCCGCCGGCCCTGCGCGACCTCGATCAGATCATCCATCCCGACGCGCGGGACACCGGCGCGTTGCGCCTGCGCGGGCACGACGTTGGGCGGCACGCCGAAATCGATGAGCAGCGGTGCGCGCCCGGCGGACTGCGTCAGCCGCACGAGCGTGGCCGCATCGAGCACCGGCTCGCCCCCGCCGGCGGCCAGCACCAGCGCATCGAGCGGCGGTGGCTGGGCGCGCAAGCGCTCGAGCGTCAGCGCCTGTCCCGACACCGAGGCGGCCAGCTCGCTGGCCGCCGGCAGCGTGCGATTGACGATGAGGAGCGGAACGCCCGCCGCGTGCAGCAGCGTGGCGCAGCGGCGCGTCATGGCCGATACACCCACGAGCGCCACACGGCCGCTGCGCCCCTGCAGGTGCTGCCGCACGCGATCCGCCGCGAGGTCGCCGAGCGAGGGCGCACGCACCCCGGCCGACAGGCGCCGCACGCGGCGCGCCATCCCTAAAGCCTCGCCCACCAGCCGATCGAGCACCGGCCCGCAGGTGCGCGCCGCGCGTGAATCCTCCCAGGCACCGCGCAGCTGCGCGGCGATCTCGTGCTCGCCGGTCTGCGCGGAGTCGAGGCCGCAGGCGACCAGGAACAGGTGCTCGACCGCCGCCTCGCCGGTCCAGGCCCGCAGGATGCGCGCCGCCTCCCCGGGCTCGGGCTCGCGCCCGGTCAGGAGGCGAAACACCTCCTGGCGCGAATCGCCCGCCGGGGCGCCATCGCAGGTCGAGTACACGACCTCGACGCGGTTGCAGGTACCCACGTAGAGAATTTCTGCGGCCTTGAGCACGGCGCGCAGCGCCGGCAACCGCGCCGGCACCTCCGCCCGCGGCACGGCAAAACGGGCCACGTCGGCGACGCCAGCGTGGCGATACGACAGGCCGACCACACCGATCTGGTGCATTTGGGGCAGCTTAGCCGGCCCTGCCGGGCGGGAATGTCACCGATTGGTCACGGCCGATGCTGTGCGATATCCGTATGTTGTTGGCACGCAACATACGGTTTCGACACGGCGTCAGGCGGTTCACCGCCAGGGTTCGCAGAGTGGAGCGGGTGATGGGAATCGAACCCACGTTAGCAGCTTGGGAAGCTGCAGTTCTGCCATTGAACTACACCCGCTGGCCGACTTGATTCTATTTGTCTTCCCGACGATCCGACAACTCATCGGGATTGGCGGGACGAACGCAGGGGCCTGGCCGCGCGCCACCGCGGCGGGCTTACGGCCGGGGTGGCGCGCTGAGCCCGCTGTTATGCCTGTCCGTCCGCGTCCGTCGGACGCTCATAACTAACACGATCTGCTGCGCGCGCTTTAGACTCGAGCGTCGCCTTGATCAGCACCTGGGGCCCCATGCTCCCTGGCGAATGGTTCAGCACCATGCTGTCCGAGTTCACCGCGTCGGCGCTGCTCGTCGCGGCTGGATTCCTCGTCGGCCGTTACCGCGAACGCCGGCGCTTGCGGGGCAAGGACCTGCACCAATACGACTTCTACCCCTACGTGCCCACGGCGGAGAAGTTCGCCGAGTTCAGCCTCAAGGACTTTCGCCTCGGGGTGCATTCCCTGCTGCGCAACCCCGATGCGCGCGCCGCGCGCCAGCTGATCTTCATCGGCGAGCAGAACTCGGTGCGCGAGCAGCTCGGGCCGCAGGACCTGCGCGCCTACGAGCGGCTGTTCAAGAAACACCATGGCGCTTCGGTCACGGCCGACTCCCGCGAATTCCTTGAGAATTACCGCAACATCGTCCGCCTGCTCGGCCGCACCCTTCCGCACATGGGCATCGAGGTGCTGGTGCATGACCTGTCGAATCCGAGCCGCTCGATCACCTGCATCGAGGGAGGCGAGGTCACCGGCCGCTCGCTCGAGATGGGCACGACCACGCTGCTGGTCGACCTCATGCGCCGCGTGAATATGAGCGAGGACAAGCTCAACTACGAGCTCAATATCGGCGCCCGACGCTTCAAGTGCACCACCATCCCGATCGTCCGCCAGGGTTACGGTGTGGTCGGCGCGATCTGCATCAACATCGACATCAATTACATCGACGCATACGTACTGAAATCGGCCGAGCGCGTCGCCGAGTTCTTCCGCGAGTACTGCCACACTGACGTGCGCCTCGACGAGAACATCCTCAGTAAGGAGGAGTACCGCCGCGCGCTGGCCGGGAAGCGGCACTTCCGCGACAGCGGCTCGCCAGCCGAGTGAACGTCCGGGATCCGGACGTTACATAACCTGTTGCACAATGTTGACATCATCGACGCCGGTGTCGGAGGGCGGCGACAGTTTGTGCCTGGTGCGGTGCGGGCTGAGAATTTCGTCAAAACAACTCCACGGGGATTTGGCTCGTAAGCCAACGAGGAAGGTATCCATGATCTGCCAGGCAACGTGGCGCCGCGACCGGCGTCGGGCGAGGGGATTTCTAACGGTCCTGGGCGTGTGTGGCGCGCTGTTACTCGGCGGCTGCGGCGGCTCGGGGGGCAGCAGCAGCAATAGCGGAATGAGTCAGAGCGCGGCCGGCCAGAACGGCACGGCGATGGTCACGCTGACCGACAACCCGGGCGATTTCCTGAGCTATGTCGTCAACGTCGATTCACTGCAGCTCACGCGCGCCGACGGAACGGTCGTCGAGACCGTACCCGTCACGACACAGGTGGACTTTGCCGAGCTGGTCAATCTCTCGGAGATCATCAGCACTCCGCAGGTACCGGCCGGCAACTACGTCACGGTCACACTGACGCTCGATTACACGGCGGCGAACATCGTCGTCGACAACGGCACGATGAGCGGGCTGCCGGTCACGAAAATCCTCAACGCCTCCGGAGCGCCGTTGAGCTCCCCGGTCAAGATGACGCTGGAGTTGCCTGCGAACCAGCCGCTGGTAGTTACGCCGGGGACGGTGGCGAATCTGGCGCTCGATTTCAATCTGGCGGCGAGCAACGCGCTGGTCACCTATCCGGCACCGCTGAACCCGGTCGTCGATACTTCACCCGCCACGCCGCCGGCGGTCTACATCGGCTCGATTACCAGCAGCTCCGCTATCGCGGTCGAGGTGAGTCCCGCGCTCGCCGCCAGTCTGACACCGGATACCTCCAAGCAGATCCGGGTGCGCGGACCGCTCGCCGGCGTCGACACCACGACCAACAGCTACACCATCGACGTGCGGCCGTTCTACAACGGCAGCGGCTCTCAGGGTACCTTCACGGTCGACACTTCCCCCTCGACCACGTTCGCGATCAACGGCACGTCCTATAGCACGCAGGCGGGTGGCATCGCGGCGCTCAACGCGCTGGTGAACACGACGCCGCCGACGCTCACTCTCGCCTACGGTACTTTCGATGTCTCCACCGGCACCTTCACCGCCAATCAGGTGTTCGCCGGTTCGAGTGTGCCCGGCGGCAATCTCGACAGCGTCGAGGGCACGGTGATTGCGCGTACCAACACCGCCAGCGGCGCTACGCTGACGGTCACGCGTGGCCGCCTGTGCCACCACGACCAGGGCGGCTTCGACCACGCCTTCAGGCACACGATCACAGTCCTCGTAGGTCCCGGCACCACGGTGACGGAGGACGGACAGACCGGTTCCTTCACGATTGCCGATATTTCCGTCGGCCAACACCTGCAGGTGTTCGGCAAGTACAGCGGCTCCTCCGACGACGACTCCCAGGGCAGCGGTTCCTGGGGCAGCGCTTCCTGGGGCTGGGGCAACGAACCCGGCATGGGCACGCTCGATGCCACGGTCACCGGCGGCTATGCCCGGCTGACGGTCACCCCGGCGCTCGGGATGTACGGTAGCACCGCCGCCAACGGTTCTGCCGGGAGCGTCGTCACCATGAGCCTGCAGACGCTCGACAACCTGCCGGCCATGGCGTTCACCTTTGCCGGTACCGGCGTCAGCAGCGGCCAGGACGCGACCGTCTCGACCTACACGGTCGGCGTCCCCTCCGCACTCTCGATACCGTCGCTCGGCATGGGCGCGCCGATCGCCTTCCGCGGCTTCGTGAGCCCGTTCGGGACGGCCGATGGCACCTCGACGCCGATCGTGCCGGATTTCGCCGCGCTCACGCTGATCAACTACTCCGGCACCAACGCGCAGCTGCTGCTGGGGTGGATGCCACCCGGCGTCCCGGATCCGTTCTCCGGCCTCAGCAGCTCGAGCACGACACTGGTGATGACCCAGAGCACGCTCGCGAGCGCCGTCTGGTACCGCTTGCGCCTCGGGCCGGAGTCGATCCCGGCATCCACGCTCACTTCCGGTCTGACACTCGCGGCGGACACCTCGGCGACGATGACGCAGTTCGCCATCGTGCATCTCTCCAGTCAGATGATCGATACGTACAGCAGCTTCGGGGCGCTGCTCACCGCGCTGTACGCGGATCTGAACCCGAGCATGGGTACGGCACCGACGGTGCTCGGGCTGTTTGCGACCGGCCCGTACGATTCGTCCGGCTCCGAGCTGTCGGTCGATCGGGCGTTGTTCGCACTGAGCGACTGAAGCTGCGGCGAGGTGGGGCGACGCACGCGGCCGGACCGGCGGCGGCTCATGGTCCCGCTGCGCGAGCCGCGCACGCGCGGCGGGCGCCGCTCAGGCGAGCGCGTAGAGGTACTCGACGAACGAGGCTACCGCGCCGTCGAGTCCCTGAACTTTCGGATTGGTCGACTCGATCAGGTAGTACTCGTCGGGTGCATGCGCGCCGGTTCCGTGGCCCATGCCGAAGTGTCCCGCCGGCAGGCTGAGCGGCGGGCTGGTGAACACGAAACCCGGCCACGACCCGGCACCGCGCGGCCATAGCAGCGGATCGACGCCGAGCCGACGGTAGGTGGCGAGCTGCGTCTGGATCAGCCGGCTGTCCACGTCGGTCTGCGTCGGGTCGTAGCCCCCGCTCATGTTGACCTCGATGTCGCCGAAGCCGTGCTTCGCCAGATGCGCCTTGAGCTTCGCCAGCGTGTCGGCGGCGGTCATATCGGGGACCAGCCGCATGTCGATCTTCGCCACGGCACGATGCGGCAGCACCGTCTTGCCGCCCGGCCCGGTATATCCGCCGACCAGCCCTTCTATGTTGATGGTCGGCTGCGACTCGAGCAGCATCAGCGCCTCCACCCAGCTCGCATCGTGCACCCAGCGCTCGACGCCGAGCGTCTTCTTCTGGGTCTGCTCGGAGGTCTTGGCCGCGTACACCTCGATCATCTTCTTCTGCTGCGGGGTAAGCGGCTTCGCCTTCTCGAAGAAGCCTTCGACCGCGGGCGTGTGGCCGTCCTTCTCGATCAGCGTGTTCAGCGCCTGCACCAGGTGCCAGGAGGGCGAATCGACTTCGGCCTCGAGGCTCGAATGAATGTCGTGCTTCGGGCCGCGGCCCCACTGCTCGCCGCTCGAGACGAGCTCGAGCTCGACTACCCCCTTGGCGCCCAGTGACACCTGCACGTCGCCGTCACGATTCTGGCCGGCTTCCGGCATGAACACGCCGACGCACCTCGTGAGCTCGGCTTGCACCTGCGGGCTTGCGATGATCTCGGCGAAGTGCGGCGAGGCGATCTCCTCCTCCCCTTCGCACACCAGCACCAGGTTCACCGGCAGCTTGCGGCCGGCCGCCTTGAACGCCATCAGGGCGCTCAGGAAGGAGTTCTCCGGGCCCTTCTGATTTACGGCTCCGCGCCCCATGCACACCGTGCCGAGTCCTTCCCTCTGCACCAGCCTCCCCTCGAGCGGCGGCGAGCTCCATTCCTCGGGGACGAACTGCTTGACGTCATACATGAAGTAGACGCCGACCGTGGTGTGTGCCCCGGCGTCGATCCGGCCGAAGACACCTGGCTTGCCCGAGCTGGATATGAGCTTCACCGCACTGAACCCGGCCGCTCTCGCGAGCTGCGCCATGTACTCCGCTCCCTGCGGATAGTTGCGGTTCTCGGCCGCGATCGAGGCAAGCGCGATCCACTCCTGCAGGCGCCGGATGTTCTCGGCGTGCATTTTCGGAATCTGCGCGAGCACCGCCGCCTTGTCCGCTTGCTGCTGCGCCGCTGCGGCGACCATCGCGGCCGGCAGCGCCGCCAGCGCGGTCGCCGACAGCGAGCCGCGCACGAAAGCCCGCCTGCTCAAAGCGCCGTCGATCGTGCCAGTCATCGGTTCCCCCTTTTGTCAAAACGGATAGTTGATGCCGCTGAAGACCGCCGCTCCGTCCTGGCCGAAGCCGACATCCACGTAGCCGACCACGAAGGGACTCGCGACCCCGCGCACCGCCAGACCGCCGGCCGCGTGCACGTGGGTGAGCGGACTCGTCCCGAGGGTCGAGAATACCTTGCCGGTATCGACAAACGGCCCGAGCTCGAGGCCTACGCGGGTGCCGAAGGCATCGAAGCCTGCTACGCGCGTGCGCAGCTCGGCACCGCCCGCGAACAGGTTGCGGTCGATGTAGCGGTCGGAGACCGCCGAACGCAGCGGCTCGCGCTCGTCGGTCACGCTGCGGTCGCCCCCGAGGCTCGACAGCGCCCAAAAGGGGGCGTCCGCCGCCGAGGGCATGTAGCGCGCCGCGGCATGGCAGGCGAGCGTGACGTCGCTGCCGAGCGCCCAGTAGCGGCGCGCTTCGGCGCCGAAGTAGCTGTAGGAGACCGAGCTGCCGAGCGCGCCGCTGACGAAACCGCCGTAGGCGGCGTAACGTCCGCCACTCCGCGGAATGACGGCGGAGTCGCGCGTGTCGTAGCTGAGTGTGACGGTCTGCTGCAGCACGTGCTCGCTGCCGAGGCCGGCCAGAGCCGGAAACACCGTGGTGGTCGAGGGCACGTTGGGCAGAACGCCCGGCAATACGTCCACGTAGCGAAGCCGCGCGTCGTAGCCGAGCTGCAGCGCCCGGGTGAGATTGCGACCCGCGGACAGGTCGAGGAAGGCCTGGTTATCGAGGTAGCTGCTCTGGTTCGCATACGGGGTTGCGTTGCCGAGCCCGAAAAAGCGCGGAATGCCGCTGCGGTCGTACACCGCATCCACGGCGAAGGACCAGTCCCCGAGGCGCGCCTGCCCGGCCGCGTAGCGCCCGTCGAACTCGCGCTCGACGCGCTCCTTGAGACCCCCGACCACCGACCACTGCGCATCGGGCGATGGATAGTCGAAGATGCGCATGCGGCTGCCCCAGCCGAAATACTGGCTGTGAATGACGTCGGGAGCGACGATGCGCTCGATCTCGTCGCGGTCGTTGACGCTCAGCACGGTCGGGATCACGCCGAGCGTCAGCCCGCTCCCTGGCGCAGTGTCGATCTCCGGAATCGGAATGAACGGGGCAGTGGCCGGGTCCAGGAAGCGCGCGAGCCCTGCAGGCGCCGCGGCCGCCGGTGCAGTGGTCTGCGCCGCGCCGGCCGGTGTAGCGGCTGCCGCCGGCTCCGCCGATGATGCCGGCTCCGCCGATGATGCCGGCTCCGCCGCGGTGCTGCCCGCGGCGCTCAGGATCACGATCGCCCACGCGCCCGCCACCGTCCGTGTCGTACGCCACCCCATCCTGCCGACCGTCAGGGCGTGTTCCAGCGATAGGTTCCTTCGACGCCGGCGGTGCGCCGCGCGCCCGGGATGTTCCAGGCTATGGTCGGGCTGGGCGCGCCCGGCGCACCGAGCGTACCGCCGGTGTAGGCATAGTGCTTGTCGGTGATGTTGTCGGCGAACACGGCCAGCTCCCAGCGGCGCGTATGGCTCGCGAGCGCAAGCCGCGCATTGGCGGTGCCGTAGGGTCCCTGGTAGTTGAAATCGTTGATGACGTTGAATTCGATGCGGTCCTGCCACGCATAGTCGGCGCGCATCACGATATCACCGGCCTCGATCGGGATCTGGTAGCTGCCGCTGACGTCGCCCGACAGCCGCGGGGTCTGATAGAACTCGTTGTCGGCGAGATTCTGCGGGGGCGCCGGCGCAATCCCGGGAATGTTGGGCTGGTAGAGGAAGGTGTCGTAGCGCGCATCGGTCCAGCCGAAGGAGGTGCCGAGCGTGACGCGCGCCGTGGCGCGCCACTGCGTCTCGAGCTCGGCGCCGCTGATGCGCGCCTTGCCGGCGTTGGTGACCAGCGTGACGGGGGTGCCGTCCGGGTTCAGCCGCGCGAGCAGGCGCTGCATGTCATCGTAGATGCCGTAGAACACATCCGTGTTGACGAGCAGCGCACCCCCGAGCAGGTCCGCCTTCATGCCGATCTCGTAATCGGTGAGTGTCTCCGGACGATACGGTTGGTCTTGCACCGTGGCGAACGGCAGATTCCAGCCGCCGGAGCGCTGGCTGTGTCCCGAGCGCACATAGGCCATGAGCTCCGGGCTCAGCTGGTAGCGGCTCGACAGCTCCCAGGACCAGTAGTTGTAAGTGACACTCTGGTTGTCGGCCGGGCAGGGACCCATGATCGGATACGGCGGCGTCGGATTGAGCAGCGTGCAGTTGTGGACGACGCCGACGCCGGGAATGGGAACATTCACATAGGCGTCGTCGGCCGCCTGGCGACGGTCATCCGTGTAGCGCAGGCCCGCGGCGACTGCCCACTTGGACGTCAGCTGGTACTCCCCGTGCACGTACCCCGCCGCGGAGCGGTTCGACACCCAGTTCTCATCGTAGACCGGGATGGGGGTGAACAGGGTTGGAATGAAGCTGAGCGCGCCGTGGGCCGCTTGGTTGGCGGCAATGAACTGCGGCGAGGTGAACGCCGCAAAGAACCCGGGCGACGCCGGCGACTGCACCGATGGGGCGCCGCCGTTGTCCTGGAACCAATAAAGCCCCGCGACCCAGTCGAGCCGTTGCGCGAGCGCCTTGCCGTTGAACTGCAGCTCGGCGCTTTTCTGGTTGGAGGTGTTGTACAGCGTCGTGTCCGCCAGCGGCAGCGTGGTGGCATCGACGTCGATAGCGGTGTTGGCGTACAGATGGTGATAGCCGAGTATGAGCTTCGCGGTCAGGTCGCTGGCGAGCTTCTGCGTCGCGGTCAGCTGCACGTTGTCGGTGTAAGCGTCGTCGTAGGAGGGAAAGTCGCCGTCGGTCTGGTAGGGATTCGACGGGAATTGCACCACCGGGAATCCCGGGATCATCAGCGAATTCATGATGGCCCCGAGCTGCGCCACCAGTGTGCCGGGAGGCGGGCCGGTCAGCGGGTGCAGCAGCGCGCCGATCTCGGTGGCGTCGAACCGTTCGTACGTCAAGTACAGCTCGGTCGCATCGCTCGGCCGCCACAAGGCGCCGAAGCGGGCCTCGTAACGATGCTGATTCTCGAAGTTGTCCTCTCCGGAGGAGATGCTCGATCCGAAGCCGCTGCGATAGTCGCCCTGGTAGGCGACGCGAATGGCCAGGTTGTTGCCGAGCGGCAGGTTGAAGATCGCCCGGTCCATGAACTGGTTGTAGTCGCCGCCGGCGACGGCGATCTCGGCCGAAGTCTGCCCGAGATCGGGACGATGGGTCAGCAGCAGGATCGAGCCGCCGGTGTTGTTGCGTCCGAACAGCGTGCCCTGCGAGCCGCGGATCACCTCGAGCGAGTCGACGTCGAGGAGCGTCATCATCGTGCCCTGCCCGTTCGCGATGTACACGCCGTCGACGTACAGTCCGACTGCCGGATCGAACATGATCGCCGAGCGGTTGACCGTCTGGCCGCGAATGGTGACATCGAGCGCCGACACCGATTGCGGCGAGCTCACCATGCGGGTGTTGGGTGAGTCGCGCCCGACGTCCTCGATCAGCACCGCCGATTCCGCGCTCAGCTCCTCTCCGGAGCGCACCGTGATCGCCACCGGTGTGTGTTCGGGCCGCTCCTCGCGCCGGCGCGCGTACACGACGACTTCCTGCAGCGCCGTGGCGGATGTCTCCATGGCGGAGGAAGACTCGTCCGCCGCTGCACCCCGCGCGGTCAGCAAGGTCAGCAACGCGAGCGCCAGCTCCGCGAGGTACCATCGCAGGCCGCCGCCCGTGCCTGACCCGTCGTATGCCGGCTGCATGATCGTCCGTGCCTCCACAACTCCACCACTGGACGCTCAGAATACCGTCGTTACAAAATGTTAGCGGCACCGACACCGAGGCGGAAGCCTCTCGTGCGCCGAAGCTGCGGCAGCACGAGCGACAACCGCTGAGCTGACGTCCACGTGCCTGAGGTCGCGATGCCAGAAGCCGAACGCTCCATCGAGCGCGCCGTGTGCGTGTACTGCGCCTCGAGCCGTATCGCCCATCCCGAGTATCGCAGCGCCGCACGGCGCCTGGGCGAGGTTCTCGCCGAACAGGGCGTGCAGATCGTCTACGGGGGCGGCGCCATGGGCTCGATGGGCGCGCTGGCCGATGGCGCGCTCGGCAAGGGCGGGCGCGTGATCGGCATTCTGCCGCGCTTCATGGCGGAGCTCGAATGGGGGCACAAGGGGCTGAGCGACCTGCAGCTGGTCGAGGATCTGCGCACGCGCAAGCACATGATGCTGACCATGAGCCAGGCCGCGATTGCGCTGCCGGGGGGCTCCGGCACGCTCGAGGAGCTGCTCGAGGCCATCACCCTCAAGCGTCTGGGGCTTTACCTCAATCCCATCGTGCTGGTCAATACGCGCGGCTTCTTCGCGCCGCTACTCGAGCTGCTCGCGCACGCCGTCGAGGAGCGCTTCATGGACCCGCGACACCTGCTGATGTGGCAGGTGGTGGCCACGCCCGATGAGGTGCCGGACGCGCTCGCCCGCGCACCTGCCTGGAGCCCGCAGGCGCGCAGCTTCGCCAACGTCTAGCGCGCGAGCGCCTCGGGCGCCTGCGGCACGGGGCCACGGCGCTCAGGCGTGCGCGGGCGCACGCGCGGCTGCGAGGTCGAAAGGCAGCGTGTGCAGCCGAATGCCGGTTGCGGCACGCACCGCGTTGGCGACCGCCGGCGCGATCGGCGGAGTGCCCGGCTCGCCGACTCCCGAAGGAGCATTGGTCGAGGGCACGATGAACACCTCGATCGCCCGCGGCATCTCGTTGATGCGCAGCACCTGGTACTGGTGGAAGTTGCTCTGATCGACCCGTCCGTCAGTGAGCGTGATCCGGCCGTGGAGCGCGGCCGACAACCCAAAGCCGATGCCGCTCTGCATCTGCGCCCTGACGACATCCGGCGTCACGGCGATGCCGCAGTCGACCGCGCACACCACCCGATCGACGCTGATCTGGTCGCCGCTGACCGTGACCTCGGCGACCTGCGCCACCACCGAGCCGAACGACTCGTGCACGGCCACCCCGCGCCCGCGCCCCGTCTCCCGCGGGAACGGCTTGTCCCAGCCGGCCTTCTCCGCGGCGAGCCGCAGTGCACCGACATGACGCGGATGCTTGCCGAGCAGACTCAGACGGAAGGCGACCGGGTCCTGGCCGGCCGCCTGCGCCAGCTCATCGATCATGACTTCCTTGGAGAACGCCATGTGCGTGTGCCCCACCGAGCGCCACCACAGCACCGGTACCCCGACCGTGGGCTGCGTCCAGCTCACGTGGACGTGATCGAGGTCGTACTCCTCAGCGGCGTTGCCTTCGACCGCCGTCGGATCGAGGCCGTCTTTCATCATGGCGCCGAACGGCGTGCCGGCGAGGATCGACTGGCCCACAACGCGCTGGCGGAAAGCCACCTTGCCATCCCTGCCGACGGCCGCGGTGATGCGGTGGTAATTGAGCGGCCGGTACCGCCCGCCGGTGATGTCATCCTCGCGCGTCCAGATGAGCCGCACCGGGTACTTGCCGCCGCTCGCCTTAGCGATGGAGGCGACCTCGGCAATGTAATCCGACTCGGGATTCGCCCGGCGCCCGAAAGTCCCGCCGGCGGCGAGCGTGTTGATGAAGACCTGCTCGGGTTTCAGTCCCGTAGCCGCCGCGGCGTTGCCCTGATCGACGGTCTGTAACTGACAGCCGGCCCATATCTCGCATTTGTCCGGGCTCAGCCGGCACACCGCAGTGAGCGGCTCCATGGGCGCGTGCGCCAGGTAGGGGAACTCGAACTCCCCCTCGACCCGCTGCGCCGCATGCGCCAGCACCGCCTCGACGTCGCCTCGCCGGGCGACCGTCACGGCCTCCTGCCCGCGGCCGAGAGCGCGGTATTCCTTCATGAGCTCGGCGGTGCCGCGTCTTTCCGCTGCGGACTCGTCCCAGGTCACGCTGAGCGCCTCGCGCCCTTTGCCGGCCGACCACAGGTCGCGCCCGATGACCGCCACGCCGCGCGGAATCTGCACCACGTCCACCACGCCGGGGATGGCCTTGGCCCGGCTGGCGTCGAACGAGCTCGCCTTGCCGCCGAAGCGCGGCGGGCGCATGACCACCGCGGTCATCATCCCCGGCAGCATGACGTCGATCGCAAACTGCTGCTTGCCGGTCGACTTGGCGCGGCTGTCGAGTCGCGGCAGCTTCTCGCGACCCACGATCCGGAAGCCCGCGGGGTCCTTGGGTCTGACGTTCGCCGGCACTGCCTGCCGGGCCGCGCTGCCGGCGAGCTCACCGAAAGTCGCCTGCCTGCCGGCGCCGGCGTGCGACAACACACCCTCGCTGACGGTGATCTCCCCCGGCGGGACGCGCCATTCCTGCGCTGCGGCCGCCATCAGCATGGCGCGCGCCGTCGCGCCGGCGTGACGCAGCTGCTCCCAGGAGTTGGCAACGGACGTCGAACCGCCCGTGCCCTGGATCTTGCCACCGAACGCGAGGTTGCCGTAGAGCGGCACCTCGGCGGGGGCGCTCTCGATGCGCATCTGCTCCCAGGACGCATCGAGCTCCTCGGCCACGATGGCCGGCAGTCCGGTCCACACGCCCTGGCCCGCCTCCAGGTGCTTGCAGATCACCGTGACTGTATTATCGGGCGCAATCCGCACGAACGGGATCGCGAGCGGGCGGCTGGCGCTGCCCGCCACGCCGCCGCCACCGAGGGGGCCGTGCCCGCAACCCGGCAGCACGACGCCGAGCGTGAGGCCCGAGCCGGCGAGTGTGGTCAGTTTCAGGAACTGCCGCCGAGTGAGCTCGGCGGGTTGGACGGCCGTCCCCGACGCCGCACCGTCTTCGATGCCAACGTGGCGCAGGTACATGGTGGGGTCCTCCGAAGTCACCGTCACCCGTGAGCCGGGGCTGCGGCGGTGAGCTGCTCAGCCGCCTGGTGGATGGCGCTGCGGATGCGTACGTAGGTGGCGCAGCGACAGATGTTGCCCGACATGAAGGAGTCGATATCCGCATCGCTGGGCTTCGGATTCGCCGCCAGCAGCGCGGCGGCCGACATGATCTGACCGCTCTGGCAGTAGCCGCATTGCGGCACGTCGAGGCCGACCCAGGCTTCCTGGACCGCCCGACCCGCGGGCGTCGCCAGGCCTTCGATGGTGATGATCTGCTTGCCCTGCACCGCCGACACCGGCACGACGCACGCGCGCGTTGCCTGGCCGTCGACATGCACGGTGCAGGCGCCGCACAGCGCCATGCCACAGCCGAACTTGGTGCCGGTGAGCTGCAGGTGGTCGCGAATGGCCCACAGCAGCGGCATGTCGGGATCGATATCGAGCTCGCGGGTCTCGCCGTTCACTGACAGTTTGATGGACATGCAGAGCGACTCCGTTGGAGCGCGGCGGGTAAGCACCGATTGTTCGCGGGTCTTGCGAGGCTACGCCATCTCCCGTTCGATAGACAGCCGCCGCGGCGCCACCCGTCAGTGCCTGAACACCGCCGCCCCGCGCCTCATGAGGGCGCGGTGCACCACGATGAACAGGTAGTAAATGGCCAGGAACCACGCGACCCGCGCCAGCACGGGGGTGGACCGCGGTGCCGCGGACGGCAGAGGCAGCGCCAGCCGCGGCGCCGCGAACCAGCCGATGAGCAGCAGTGCGCCGAGCGCGGCAAAGTAGAGCGCGCCCGCGGGGCTGAGCCGCAGCCGCCCGTGCGTTCCGGCCGCGTAGTGCATGCGCGTGCGCAGCCACACCATGGCCACGATGAACAGTGCGGCTACGGCCGTGATGACCTCACTCACCCGCCGCGCCTCACTTGGCCCGCCTCTCTAATGCCGGGCAGTCGCATCGATGAAGGCGTCGATGTCGGCCTTCATCTTCGCGATCGAGGGCGGATGCACGTACATCATGTGCCCCGCCTGGTAGTACTTCATCTGGATGCGCGCGCTCACCCCCGGCGGCACTCCCAGGTGCGTCATGACGTACTCGGTCGCGGAGAACGGTGTCGCGAGATCGTAGTAGCCGTTCAGCACCAGCACCCGCAGGTTCGCATCCTTCGTGAGTGCGTCGGCGAGGTCGACGCCTGAATTGACGATGGGCTGCTCGCCCTTGGCGGTACGGTGCGTCCACTTCCACTTCTCGCCGATGCTGAAGTTGGTGGTGCGGTAAGTGCTGCCCTGTCCGAACTTGAGCTCCCCATGGTAGTAATCGAGGAACGTCGCGGCGTAGGCCGCGCTGATGGCTTCCGACTGTGGATCGTAGTCGGTCTCCTTGGCTCGCAGATCCGGGGTGACCCCGATGAAGCGCCCGTCGAGCCGGCCGACGGTCAGGCCGCGCGCCTTCAGCAGCTCGTGGGCGAATTCGTTCTCGGAGACGCGCAGGTTGGCCGCTTTGAGATAGTCGACCGGAAGCCCGATGTACTCGTGCACCTTCTGCGCCACGGCGTCGCGCTCGGTGTCGCTGAGCGCGTCGCCCTTCAGCAGTGCGGCGGTGAAGGGGCCCATGGCGTACTGACGCACTTCCGTGAGAAAGGGCTCCAGCTTCCCCGGCTGGTCCGGCACCATGTGGTGATACCAGGCCACGGCCGCATAGCCTGGCAGGTACACGGCGTAGGGCCGGTCATTGCCCGGGAGCTCCGCGAAGATCGCCTCGATGTCGGTGGCGACCGAGACCAGGATCAGGCCGTTGAAGGCGAGTGAGCGGTGGGTGCGCAGGTAGTTGACGATCGCCGCAGCGCGCGTCGTGCCGTAACTCTCGCCTATCAGGTACTTCGGAGAGGTCCAGCGGTTGTTGTCGCTCAGGTACTGGGCGATGAAGCGGCTGACCGAGTCGATGTCCGGGTCGACTCCCCAGAACTCGTCGTCCTTGTGATCGCAGACCGCGTGGCTGAGGCCCGTACCGACCGGATCGATCATCACCAGGTCGCTGCGGTCGAGGACACCGAACTCATTGTCCACGGTGCGATAGGGCGCCGGGGGCGTCGGATCGGGATCCCCCACCACGACACGTCTCGGTCCGAGCACGCCCATGTGCAGCCACATCGAGGAAGAGCCCGGGCCGCCGTTAAAGGCGAACGTGATCGGGCGCGCGCCGCCCTGGGCGTTCTGGCGCGTATAGGCGACGTAACCGATGCTCGCCATCGGCTTGTCCTCCTCGTCGCGCACGATCAGCGTGCCGGCGGTGGCGGCGTAGTCGATGCTCCTGCCCGCTGCGCTCAGCCGGTGCTGAGTCACCGAGCTCTCCGCCTTCGGCAGGCGCATCCACTGCTCCTTCTTGTCACCCTTGATGTCGATCCGGCACAGCTGCGAGACCCGCCAGGCGGCCTGGTCCGGGGCGGGCGCAGGCGTGGCGGCACTCCCGGTAGTCTCATCCGCCTGGGGAGCGCCGGTCGCGGAGCGCGCCGCGTACGCCGCCCCGCAAACCCCGGCCACCAAGGTCACGCCCGCCAGCAGCCACTTCGACATGTGAACCTCCGCTCACGCCCGCGAGTCGGGCCCCACAACCGCGCGCGCTTATACCACGTTCGCACCGCGCGCCGCTTCGCCCCGGCAGCGTGCCGCGACCGCGGTAAGATCCCGCCGTGGCCGCCGGCGCCGAACATTCCCGCTCGATCCGTTCCTTCGTTACCCGCGCTGGGCGCATCACCGCGGCGCAGCAGCGTGCGCTCGCCGAGCTGTGGCCGCGATACGGCATCGAGTTCTCGCCACGGCCGCTCGAGCTCAGCGAGCGCTTCGGGCGCGCCGCGCCGTGTACCCTCGAGATCGGCTTCGGCAACGGTGAGAACCTGCTGGCGCTGGCCAGCGCCCATCCGGAGCGCAACTTCCTGGGAGTCGAGGTGCACCGCCCCGGGGTCGGGCGGCTGCTGCTTGGCCTCGAGTCAGGCTCACTGCAGAATGTGCGCGTCATCTGTCACGACGCCGTCGAAGTGCTCGCGCAGCAGATCGCGCCGCGGTCGTTCGACGAGATCCTCATCCTCTTTCCCGATCCCTGGCCGAAGAAGCGCCACCACAAGCGCCGGCTCATCCAGAGGCCGTTCGTCGAAGCTCTGGCCAGTCGCCTCGCGCCCGGCGGGACGCTGCGCCTCGCCACCGACTGGGAACCCTACGCACAGGAGATGCTGCAGACACTGACCGCCGTCCCGGCGCTGGTGAATATCGCCCCGGGAGGAGCCTTCGTCGCGCGCCCGGCCGAGCGGGCGCCCACCCGCTTCGAGCGCCGCGGCGAGCGTCTCGGCCACGGGGTATGGGACCTGGCTTTCCGGCGCGTGCTCAGCTGACGCCGAACGCCTGGCGCAGCCCATCCAGCACGAACTGCACGGCGAGGGCGCCGAGGACCACCCCGAGCAGGCGGCTGGCGACGTTGGCCCCCGTCACGCCGATCACGCGCATGAGCGGATCGGCCAGCAGCATCATGACCAGCGCGATCGCCAGCACCAGCACGACCGCCAGCAGATAGGCGCCGAACAGGCCCGGCTGGGCGCGCAGCGTCAGCGGGCCGAACCACAGCAGGATGGTCGCGAGTGCCCCTGGGCCGGCGATAAAGGGAAACGCCAAGGGAAAGACCGAGATATCGGCACGGCGCCGGCTCTCGGCGGCCTCGCTGCTGGAGGTGCGCGTGCCGGACTCGCGTGCGAATACCATCTCGAGCGCCAGCAGGAACAGCAGCAGGCCGCCGAAGATGCGGAACGCCTCGAGGCTGATGCCCATGAGCTCGAGGAATGAGGCGCCGCCGAGGGCGAACAGCAGCAGTATCGCCGCAGCAACGCTCACCGCCTTGAGCGCCATGCGCCGCTTATAAAAAGTTGCGGCCCCGACAGTGAGGCCGGTGAACAGTGGAATGAGCGAGATCGGCTCGACCACGACGAAAAAGACCACGAAGAATTTCAGCGGCTGCTCGAGCATTGGTGCTGTGCGCAAAAGCGACGGCCTCGCCCGCATTGGTCACAATAAGTTCTTGAAAGCCACACACGCCAGGCGCAACATGATTACAGAGCGCACGCGGAATCGTAAGACTACGGCGAACGTCTTCTGCGGAGGTGGCGGCGATGACGACTCCTCAACCGGCTATCGGCGACTGGTATCGTCTCAATGGCGGCGCGTTGTTCGAGGTGGTCGCCCTCGATGACGACGACGGCACCATCGAGATCCAGTATTTCGATGGCACGGTCGAGGAGATGGACATCGAGGACTGGAAAGCCCAGTGGGAGGAAGGCGCGCTCGAGTCCGCCGAGCCGCCCGAGGACTGGTCGGGCTCAGTCGATGTGGAGAGCGGTGACGACGAGGGTCACAGCGCGGACTCCCTCGGCGAGGAGCGCGATCTGCGTGCGAGCCCTCTGGACGGCATCGACCTCTTCGAGTAAGCCCGCTGCTGCCTGAGCTCTCAGCGCGGCTAGGAGACCGCGGCACCCAGCACGTAGACATCGACGGCATCGGCGAGCAGCACGAAGCCGCTCCTCACCTCGAGCGGCACGGGCGTGAGTGAGCGCCCGACACACGGCCCCGCCACACATTGACCGCTCGCCTTCTCGAACAGCGCCCCGTGCGAGGCGCACAGTATCAGCATGCCGTCGGGAGTCAGGAATCGCTGCGGCAGAAGATCAAGCGGATGACCGGCGTGCG
>DASPPI010000170.1:0-24071 GCA_035625615.1 Steroidobacteraceae bacterium
ACGAAATCGTTGTCCCACGCCCGGTGCAGACTCTCGCGGCCGCGGGTGCGCACGCCCGCGAGCGCGACCTGGACGCGATTGCCGCCGCGATCGGCGTTGTCGGCCGCGTGCAGCGGCTGATGGATGTCCCCGACCAGGTGAACCACCCACTTGAGGGCCGCGTTGCGCTCGCGCGCGGCGGCCTGCGTGTCGCCGAGCACCGCCGTGAGGCGCTTGAGCTGATCGGAATTGCACTGCCCATCGGGACAGTAGCTCGCCTTCGGCGCGCTGCCGCAGACCGGCACGTTGTCGTAGTGCCAGGCGGGGCGGGCCGCCGGCGTTCCGCTGATCTCGTCCGCCCAGACCGCCACCGCCTCGAGCGTCCTGCGCCCCGAGGGGTTGCCGAACTTGTCCCGATCGTCGAGCAGCAGCTCGCTCACCGCGGCGTGCGCCTCGGGCGTCAGCAGCCGGTCCGCGATGGCCGCGACGGTGCGGTGTCCCTGCGGTCCCCAGGCCCATACCGCCGGCGCGCACCCGGCACCGAGCAGCACCACGGCCGCAAGCGCGCCGGTCCTCATGCAACGGGGGTCAGCGGTGCGAAGTAGACCAGCGTCTGGTACGGGAACACGACCTGACCGCCGCGCGCGTGGCGGCGGAACACTTCGGCGAGCTCCGCCAGCATCGGCTGGTACTGTGGACTTCCCTGCTCGGGCGCATAGGACGAGGACAGCAGCCGTCCCCTGAGACCCTCGAAGTCGAGCGACTGGTGGTTGGGGAAGGCGGCGCGCTCCATGGCGCCGCCGAGGAACTCGCGCATGCTGGCCTCCTGCGCGCGGCGCGCCACGACCTGCGCGTACTCGGCGGCGTGCCGCAGCAGCAGGGCCTCGTAGTCGCCGAGGAAGGGGCCGGGATCGGCCGGCCGTTCATTCCACAGCAGCGCCCCATAGCCGCCGGCGCGGATGATGCGCAGCGCCTCGCGGCGCGCCCGCGGCAGGTCGAACCAGTGCAGCGCCTGCCCGACCACGATCAGATCGATGCTGGCGGGCTCCAGCGTGGTGGCCTCCGCCGTTCCGTTGACGCTGCGAAAGCGCGCCCTCCCGCCGAGGCGCGCTTCGGCGGCCGCGCGCATGCGTTCGTTCGGCTCGACGGCGAACACCTGCGCGGCGCGCTCGAGCAGCGGTTCCGTGAGGAGGCCGGTCCCTGCGCCGATGTCGGCCACCACGGCCGTCGCCGATAACCCGCAGCGTGCGGCGAGCAGATCGATGGCCGCGGGCGGATAGCCGGGACGGTAGCGGGCGTAATCCCCCGCCCGGCTCGAGAAGCGCTCGGTCGGGCGCATCATGCCTGCCCGGGCTGCGGCAACCGCGACTGTACTGGCCGCGCCGCGACACCGTGCACGCCGCAACGCCGGCGCGCGTCTCTCCAAAAAGGCATACGGACACGGTAGCTTATTCGCGTGACAATCGCACTCAGGAGGCTGCCATGACGACCTCGTTCAGGCACATCGAGACGCAGCTGGTGCACGCCGGGGAGCCGCTGCCGCGCATCCTGGGGGCGGTGGAGATGCCGATCTTCCAGTCAGCCACCTACGAGTATGCCGGCGAGGCCGGTTACCATGACGTGCGCTACCTGCGCACCAACAACACGCCCAGCCAGCTCGCGCTGCACGGGAAGATCGCCGCCCTGGAGGGCGCCGAAGCCGCGCTGGTCACAGCGAGCGGCATGGCGGCGATCTCGACGACGCTGCTCAGCGTGCTGTCAGCGGGCGATCACCTGCTGGCGCAGAGCTGCCTGTACGGCGGAACGCATGAGCTCGTGACCAGCGAGTTCCCGAAGTTCGGCATCGGCTGCGATTTCATCGATGCCGACCGGCGCGATTCCTGGGCGGCGCTGCTGCGCCCCAACACGCGCGCCGTTTACGTCGAGGCGATGACCAACCCGCTGCTCCAGGTCGCCGACCTGGAAGGAGTGGTGCAGTTCGCGCGCGCCCACGGACTCACCTCCATCATCGACAACACCTTCGCCACCCCGGTCAACTACCGCCCGCTGCCGGCGGGCTTCGACCTCTCGATCCACAGCGCCACCAAGTACCTGAACGGCCACTCGGACATCGTCGCCGGCGCCGTCGCCGGCAGCGCCGCCGCGATCGAGCGCATCCGCCACAAAGCCAACCACCTCGGCGGCAGTCTCGACCCGCACGCGGCGTTCCTCCTCAAGCGCGGGCTGAAGACCCTCGCCCTGCGGGTGCGCTTTCAGAACGACAGCACGCTCAAGATCGCGCAGTTCCTCGAGTCGCACCCAATGGTCGCGCACGTCAACTATGCGGGCCTCGAGTCGCACCCGCGGCATGCACGCGCGCGGCGCCTGTTCGCCGGCTTCGGCGGCGTGCTGAGCTTCGAGCTCAAGGGCCCGACCAGCTGTGCGGACGAGTTCGCGGCGCGGGTGCGCATCCCCACAGTCGCGCCGAGCCTCGGCGGCGTGCACACGCTGCTCACGCGGCCGGCGACGACCTCACACGCGGGGCTCTCGCGGGCGGACCGGGAGCGTCTCGGCATCAGCGAGGGGCTGCTGCGCCTGTCGGTCGGGATCGAGGCCACCGAGGATCTGCTGGAGGATTTCCGGCAGGCGCTGAGCTGATGGGACGCGGCGCGGCGGCAGCAAGCAACGGGTGGCAGCGCGCCCGCATCGCGGTCACCCTGGGCTATCACCCAACGGGAACCTGACTGGCATGCCGAGCTCGGAATGCACCGCCGCCACTGCCGCGCGCCGCCTCAGCGCCGATGCCATCGCCAGTCCCGTTACAGCCGCGACCGCAGCTGTCCCGGCGCCCGCCGCCGCCGCAGTACCCGTCGCGCCCTGGCGAACGCCCCTCGAGCTGACGGCGCTCGGGGCGGTATGGGGCGGGTCGTTCCTCTTCATGCGCGTGGCGGCGCCGCAGTTCGGGCCCGTTCCGCTGGTCGAGGCGCGGCTCGCCCTCGGCGCGCTTATCCTGATGCCGTTTCTGTGGCGCGCCCGTGCGCAATTCACGCCGCTGCTGTGGCTGCGGATCGCCGCCATCGCCGCGGTGAACTCGGTGCTGCCGTTCGTACTGTTCGCCTGGGGTGCCGAGCGCGCACCCGCCGGCATCGGGGCCATCACCAACGCCATGACCGTGATGTTCACGGCGCTGGTCGCCTTCCTCTTGTTCGGCGAGCACATCGGGGCGCGACGGCTGGTCGGCCTGGTCGCCGGCTTCGTGGGCGTGGCCATCCTCGCCAGCGGCCGGATCGCGGGCGCGAGCGTCGGGCCCGCGGCGCTCGCCGGGACGGCGGCGGCGCTGTGCTACGGCTTCGGCATCAACCTGGTGCGCCACTACCTCACCGGCTTCCCCGCGGCGGCGGTCGCGGCGGCCAACTTGGCGAGCGGGGCGGCACTGCTCGCGCCGCTGGCGATCTATACCTGGCCGCACCATGCGATCGCCGGCAACTCGTGGCTGAGCGCCGTGCTGCTCGGCGTGCTGTGCACCGGCATCGCCTTCGTGTTCTATTACCGACTTATCGCGCGTATTGGCGCCCCACGCACCTCTACGGTCACCTACCTGATACCCTTGTTCGGCGTGATCTGGGCATGGCTGCTGCTCGGTGAGCCGCTCACCCTCACCATGGCGCTGGCCGGCGCTCTGATCCTCGCCGGCGTAGCCCTGAGTCAGCAGCAAAGGGCGAAGTCCTGAAACGGACCCTCGATTTCCCAAACCTGCTCAACGCTCGCGAGCTCGGCGGCTATCCGACCACCGACGGCAGCCGCACCCGCTGGCGTTCGCTGCTGCGCGCGGACGACCTCGCACAGCTCACCGAGGCCGGTCTCGCCGCGCTGGCGGACTATGGCGTGCGCACCGTCCTCGACCTACGCTGGCCGGAGGAAGCCGAGCGCTACCCCAGCCCGGTCCCGGGCGCGCTGCCCGCGGTGCACTACCAGCGCATCTCGCTGCTGACCCACACCGAGGACGAGTGGCGCCTGCGCAGCCGCGACGTCGCCAAGGAGCTGTGGAAGTGCGTAGTGCTCGAGCACGTGCGCTTCGAGCTGCATCACGTGCTCAGCTTCATCGCCGCCGCTGCACCCGCGCCGCTGCTGTTCCACTGCGTCGCCGGCAAGGACCGCACCGGGCTGATCGCCGCGCTGCTGCTGGCGCTCGCCGATGTCACCCCCGCGGCGATCGCCACGGACTACGCGGCGAGCTCGCAGAATCTGCGCGCCGGTTACCTGCGCCGCTATGCCGATGCCGAGCCCGCGCGCGTCCTGGACGCGCTGCACTGCCCGGAGGAAGGCGCGCACAACATGCTCAGGTTTCTCGATCAGGAAGGGGGCGTACGCGCCTACCTCGCGCAGATCGGGCTGACACCGCGGGAGATCGAGCGGCTGCGCGCGCGGCTGCGCGACTGACGGCGCGGCTTCGAACCTCGCTGCGGGTGTACCCGCGGCTCTGCGTTCACGGCCATTCACGCGGCGTTCAGCGCCGTAGCACGATACTTTTCATCGCACCGGTTTGAACGCGCTCCCGAGCGGCCCACATTTTCAACACGGGCACCATTTATGAAGCGCGTCCGGATTTGAGCGCGTGTCACTCCGGTGCGCTCTTCCCTACTTGAGCCCGAGCGCCTGCCGCAGCTGCGGCGCCGTGAGCAGTCGGGTGTACACCGCAGTGCCGACATCGAACTCGCGCGCGCGCGACAGCGGGCCGACCACCACCGGCGCAAAGCCGGCATCCCGCACGAGCTGCTGCGCCACCTCGAGCGCCTGCGCGTCATCGCCGGCGAGCGGGATGGCAATCGGCTCGCCCTGGCGGTGCGCTTCGCTCTTCAGATCGCCCGAGTTGATGGCGTTGAAGGCGCGCACCAGTCGCACCCCGGGCAGGAACTGCGCCGAGGCGACCCCGGTGCCTTCGCGGCGCGCCGCCAGGGCCATCTCGCCGTCGCGCTGCGGATAGGGATTGCCGGTGTCGAGCACGATCTTGCCGGAAAGCTCTGTTTTGAGATCACGCCCGATCTGCGGCAGGGCACCGTAAGGCACCGAGATCAGCACCACCGGGCCGAACAGCGCCGCCTCGCGCGGCGTGCCCACGTGGGCGCCTGGGCCGAGGGACCGTGCCAGTGCCTGCAGCTCCTCGGGGTGGCGGGATGATATGAGCACCTCGTGCCCCGCCTGCACCCACAGCGCCGCCAGCGTGCCGCCGATGTGGCCGGCACCGATGATGCCGATCTTGAGAGGGGCCGGCTTTGCCGGTGCATCGTCCGCGGGCGCCGCGCCCGCCCATGCGATGAGCGCCAGCGCGGCGGCGAAAGCGAGCTGCAGACGCGCGGTCATCATTGGGGGGAGAACTCCACCTGAGTGCGCCAGTGTGCCGCGGTGGGGTGATCGGTGTCGATAACCAACACCCCGCGCGCCCGCGACGCACTCGAGGCCAGGTGAACCTCCACCGGCTCAGCGCAACCGGCCACGAGCGGCAGCGCCGTCAGCACTGCGATCCCCTGCGCGGCGGCGATGTCCGCCGGGGCGCCGCTCGCCGGCTCGATGTGCGCGCTGGTGATGCGCACGCTCGGCACGGTCACGAAGCGGTATTGCACACCACCCTGCCAGCCGCCCTTGGGCGCCGGGCCCGAGGTATCGAAGCGCGCCTCACGGGCAAGCGGCGGCTCGATCAGCCGCACCTCGCGGGGCTGTGCCGGCACCAGTTTCTGCTTGAGGTCGAACAGCTGCTTCCACTGCGCCTGGAACTGCAGCGGGAAGCTGCTGCGACAGCGCACCGAATACAGCCCGTGCCATTCGGAGCCGTCGGCGCTGGGGTTGAGCGCGATCCGCTGCCCACCGCCCATCGCAAACAGGAATACCGAGCCCGGCGTGACCAGCGCATCGCGCCGCACGATCGCCGCTACCTCATACATACCGAGGTCGTGGTTAGCCACGTATTGCGCCGGTGTTGCATCGCGCACCTGCACGTCGCAGGCGCCGAGCAGCAGCGCCGCAGCAACCCCTGTCAGGGCGATCGGTCCGCGCATGCTGCCGTTCCGCCGCACCGCACCCCGGGGCGGATGGGGTCGGCTATTTCTTGCGCCGCGCCCCGGAGCGCTTCGCTGCCCGGAAGGAAATTCCGCAGCGCATCGCCTTTTGCTGAACTGCGGCCGCGGTGCGGCCCAGCTTCTTGGCCACCTGCCCGGTTGGGGTCCCTGCCTTCGCGAGCGCCTTGAGTGTCTTCAGCTCACGGGCGCTCCAGGAGGCGCCGTCGTTCGGTGGACGTCGTGCCATCACTTTTTCTCCGCAAATCACCCAACCAAGGGCCAGAGTTTGCATCATACACCCATCAATGCGCGTGCGCGCGCCCAACTACCGTGCGTTACATGTTGGATCGCCGTGTCTGCGACGTTTCCGCGCCGCGCGGCGCGGCCTGACACCAACTTGTCACTGCCATCGGCCCGGAACCCGGGCGCGCCGGCGTCGGCACGCCCCGCCGTGGGCAATAGACAACACGCAGCCGCCGTCCGATGCGACAACTACTGATTGCTCGGCGCTGTCTGCGGCGTTTCAGCGCCGGCAGTTGTTGAGTGAACGCGACACCGCGGTATTCGACGATGATCGTTCCCACCATGCGGGATCGAGCACGCATGACGCTGCGTGCCCGGCGTGTGTTGCTATCCAGCGCCCCGCAGCGGAACAGGGCGAGCTGACCACCGTGTGCGGCTCGTCCTCCTGATTTGTCCAGGTGACGGTCGAGCCGGCGATCTTATTCCCGCGGTCCCTTCCTCAGCCGCGTGCGCCGGCGCGCAGGTTGGCGGCGTCGACCGCGTTCGACAGCAGCATGGCGATGGTCATCGGCCCGAGTCCACCGGGGACCGGCGTGATCCAGCCGGCGCGCGCCGCGGCGCTCTTGAACTCGACGTCGCCGACCAGCCTGCCGTCGCCCGTGCGGTTGATGCCGACGTCGAACACCGCCGCTCCCGGACGCACCCACTCGCCGGGGATGAAGCCGGCCTTGCCGACCGCCGCCACCAGCACTTCCGCGCGCTCGACTTCGGCGCGCAGATCCCGTGTTCCGGTGTGGCACACGGTCACCGTGGCGCGCGCCAGCAGCAGCTCGAGCGCCATCGGCCGGCCGACGATGTTGGAAGCGCCCACTACCGTGGCGCGCTGCCCGGTGAGGGTGATGCCGTACTCCCGCGCGAGGCGGATGACGCCGAACGGCGTGCACGGCCGCAGCCGCGGCCGCTTCTGCGCGAGCAGCCCGGTGTTCACCGGGTGAAAGCCGTCGACGTCCTTCAAGGGATCGACCGCGTCCATGACGCGATCGGCATTCACGCCCTTCGGCAGCGGCAGCTGCACCAGGATCCCGTCCACCCGCTCGTCGTGATTGAGCGCGCGAATCAGCTCGAGTATCGCCGCTTCGCTCGCGCTCGCCGGCAGGTCGTGCGCGAAGGACGCGATGCCGGCCTCCTGGGACGAGCGGCGCTTGTTGCGTACGTAGACGCTCGAGGCCGGGTGCTCTCCGACCTGCACGACCGCGAGCCCGGGTGGGCGGCCGTGGCGGGCGGCAAACTCGGCCGCGCGCTGCGCCACCTCGGCGCGCACCTTCGCGGCCACCGCTTTGCCGTCGAGCAGCAGTGCCCCCCCTGGGGTGCGCACCGCAGCCGCCGCGGCAGGCCCGGCGGCGGCGGCGTCGCTGGAGGAGGCGCTCATCAGTAGCGGTAGTGATCGGGCTTGTAGGGCCCGGATCGCTCGACGCCGATGTAGCGCGCCTGCGCGTCGGTGAGCACCGACAGCTCCACGTTGAGCTTCGTCAGCTGCAACCGTGCGACCTTCTCATCGAGGCTCTTGGGCAGCACGTGGACCCCCACCGGGTAGTTTGCCGCGTTGGTGAACAGCTCCACCTGCGCGATCACCTGATTGGCGAAGCTCGAGCTCATGACGTAGCTCGGGTGGCCGGTACCGCAGCCGAGGTTCACCAGCCGCCCCTCGGCGAGCAGGATGAGCCGCCGGCCGTCGGGAAGTATGACGTGATCGACCTGGGGCTTGATGTTCTCCCACGGATACTGCCTGAGGCTCGCGACATCGATCTCATTGTCGAAGTGGCCGATGTTGCACACGATCGCGTTGTGCTTCATGCGCACCAGGTGATCGTGGGTAATCACGTGGAAGTTGCCGGTCGCGCTGACGAAGATGTCCGCCTTGTCGGCGGCGTAGTCCATGGTGACGACGCGGTAGCCCTCCATGGCCGCCTGCAGTGCGCAGATCGGGTCGATCTCGGTGACCCACACCTGCGCCGACAGCGCCCGCAGGGCCTGCGTGCAGCCCTTGCCGACGTCTCCGTAGCCGCACACCACGGCGATCTTGCCCGCCACCATCACGTCGGTGGCACGCTTGATGGCATCCACCAGCGACTCGCGGCAGCCGTAGAGGTTGTCGAATTTGCTCTTGGTGACCGAGTCGTTCACGTTGATCGCCGGGAAGGCCAGCCGGCCTTCCTTCGCCATCTGATAGAGCCGCTTGACCCCGGTGGTGGTTTCCTCGGTGACGCCGCGGATGTGGCCGATGCGCTTCGAGTACCACTGCGGATCGCTCTTGAGGCGCGCGCGGATGGCGGCAAACAGGGCGCGCTCCTCGTCGCTGGCGGGCTTGGTCGTCAGTCCGGCATCGCTCTCGGCGCGCGCGCCCAGATGCAGCAGCAGCGTGGCGTCACCGCCGTCGTCGAGGATCATGTTGGAATAGCCGCCGTCGGGCCAGTCGAAGATCCGGTGGGTGTAGTCCCAGTAGTCCGCGAGCGATTCGCCCTTCCAGGCGAATACCGCCGTGCCGCGCGCGGCGATGGCGGCCGCGGCATGATCCTGGGTGGAGAAGATGTTGCAGGAGGCCCAGCGCACCTCGGCGCCCAGTGCCTGCAGCGTCTCGATCAGCACCGCGGTCTGGATGGTCATGTGCAGCGAGCCGGAGATGCGCGCGCCGCGCAGCGGCTGGGTGGGCGCGAACTCCTCGCGGATCGCCATGAGACCCGGCATCTCGGTCTCGGCGATAGCGATTTCCTTGCGTCCGAACCCGGCGAGTGCCAGATCGGCGACCCGGTGGTCCGGGCCGACGGCGGTTTTCGGTGTGGCGTTCATGCTCGATGCTCCGTAATAACCAGAGTGAGCGCCGTATGAGTTGATCCGTCGTTCGCTGAGCCTGGCGGGGCGGAACACACCTCCGGCCCGTCGCAACGCTCCTCAGCGGGCGTGGCTTGCAGCCCGTGCGGCTGCCGATGCCGTTCACTTAAGCCGCGCGTATCCCCTTGGCCTCTGCGGCCAGTGTCTCGGCCAGATCGGTGCGCTCCCAGGTGAACTCCGGCTCGGTGCGGCCGAAATGCCCGTAGGTCGCGGTCTTCTGATAGATCGGGCGCAGCAGGTCCAGCATCTCGCGCAGCCCGTAGGGTGTGAGGTCGAAGTGCTTGCGCACGATCTGCGTCAGGTGCTCGCGTGACAGGCGGCTGGTGTCGAAGGTCTCCACCATGATCGAGGTCGGCTCGGCCACGCCGATGGCGTACGACAGCTGCACCTCGCAGCGCTCGGCCAGTCCCGCCGCGACGATGTTCTTGGCGACGTAGCGCGCGGCGTACGCGGCGGAGCGGTCCACCTTGGACGGGTCCTTGCCCGAGAAGGCGCCGCCGCCGTGGCGCGCGTAGCCGCCGTAGGTGTCGACGATGATCTTGCGCCCGGTGAGGCCGCAGTCGCCGACCGGTCCGCCGATGACGAAACGGCCGGTGGGATTGATGTGGTACTTGGTGCGCCGGTCCACCCACTTCGGCGGCAGGACGGGCTTGAGGATCTCCTCCATTACCGCCTCGCGCAGCGCCTTGGTCGAGACCTCCGGGCTGTGCTGGGTGGACAGCACCACGGCCTCGATCCCGACCGGCTCGTGATCCTGATAGCGCAGTGTCACCTGACTCTTGGCGTCCGGACGCAGCCACGGGAGCTTGCCCGCCTTGCGCACCTGCGCCTGGCGCTTGACCAGGCGGTGGGCGAGCGCGATCGGCGCCGGCATCAGTACATCGGTCTCATTGGTGGCATAACCGAACATCAGTCCCTGATCGCCCGCGCCCTGGCGGCGCTCGTCCTTGCGATCCACGCCCTGGGCGATGTCGGCCGATTGCTTGCCGATGATGTTGAGCACGCCGCAGCTGGCGCCATCGAAGCCCATGTCCGAGGAGTTGTAGCCGATATCGAGCACGGTCTTGCGGACCAGCGCCTCGACATCCACCCAGGCGCTGGTCGTGATCTCGCCGGCGACGATCACTACGCCGGTCTTGACGAGGGTCTCGCAGGCGACACGGCCGCGCGGGTCCTCCTTGAGTATCGCGTCCAGCACCACGTCCGAGATCTGATCGGCAACCTTGTCCGGATGGCCCTCGGAGACCGACTCGGAAGTGAACAGATAATCATTCGCCATGGGGTCAAACCGCCCTCGATCCTGCAGCCACGAGAATCGGCAGTTTAACCCAGGCGGCAGCGGTCTTGCTGCCCGTGGCGGCGCCCCTCGGGGCCTCCGCCGGCCACCCGCCGGCGCGGCACGCGTTCAGGGAAACGCGGCCGTGAGACGCTGCGCGAACTCGGCGCTGCTGAAGCGGTGATTCTGGGTGCCGCGCGACTCGATCTTGATGGCGCCCATCAGGGACGCAATATGTCCGGCCGCGCGCCAGTCGAGGCCGTGCAGCAGCCCATGGATGAGGCCGGCACGGTAGGCGTCACCGCAGCCGGTCGGGTCGAGCACCGCACGCGCCGGGGCGGCGGGAATGGCCAGCGCACCGGCGCGCGTGTGAATCGTCGAGCCGGCGGCGCCGCGCGTCACGATGAGCGCCTCGGCCCGCTCGAGGACCTCGCTCACGCCCCAGCCGGTTTTCTGCTGCACCAGCTGCCACTCGTAGTCATTCACGGTCACCCAGCGGGCGCTCGCGAGGAAGCGCTGCAGCTCGGCTGCGCCGAACATCGGCAGACCCTGGCCGGGATCGAAGATGAAAGGAACGCCGAGCTCCGCGAACTGCGCGGCGTGCGCGATCATCCCCTCGCGCCCGTCGGGCGCCACGACGCCGATGGCGATATCAGCCGCCTGCGCGACACGGTTGACGTGGCTGTGCTGCATGGCGCCGGGATGGAACGCGGTGATCTGGTTGTCGTCGAGATCGGTGGTGATGAAGGCCTGCGCAGTGAGCTCGCCGTCGATCACGCGCACGTGATCGGTGGGCACGCCGGCGCGGGTCAGCCACTCCTGGTAAGGCGCAAAGTCCCCTCCCACGGTCGCCATCGGCAGGCCGGTGTCCCCGAGCAGTCTCAGGTTGTAGGCGATGTTGCCGGCACAGCCGCCGTACTCCCGGCGCATCTGCGGCACCAGGAACGAGACGTTCAGCATGTGGACCTTGTCGGGCAGGATGTGATTGGCGAAGCGATCGGCGAACACCATGATGGTGTCGAAAGCGAGCGAGCCGCAGATCAGCGCCCGGCCGCCGGCCGGTGCGCGCGCACTCATGCGCCCGCGCCCCTGACGGGCGGGGCGCCGGGCGGCGTGACCTTCGCGGGCGCGCCAGCCGGCGCCGTCGCGGGCGCCGCCTGGCTGGCGGCGTGCAACAGCCCGACCGCGTTCTTGGCGAGGTCGCTCAAGCCCGCGCCCTGGCGCTCCTCGTAGTATTTCAGCATCTGCGCACGCATGCGCGGTTCCCAATAGCGTCGCAGGTGATTGGCGACGTCGCGCGCCGCCTGGTCCGGGTCCGTCGTGCCGGCGAAGAAATCGCCGATCTCGTTGGCCATCTTGATGAGCAGATCGATGTTCATGGGACTATTACGCCTGGTTCTTCAATCGGTGCGGATGCGCGTACACCACGTGCTGGTCGGCGCGCGCGAACGCCACCAGCGTGAGCCCGACGCGCTGCGCGAGGCGTACCGCGAAGGCGGTGGGCGCCGACAGCGCCACCAGCAGCGCGATTCCGACGGTGGCGCACTTCTGCACCATCTCGTAGCTCGCACGGCTGGTGATCAGCATGTAGCCCGCGGCAAAGTCCGCGTGCGCGCGCGCCAGCGCCCCGATGGTCTTGTCGAGCGCATTGTGCCGCCCGACGTCCTCGCGCACCACCTGGATGCCCTGCCCCGGAACCACCCACGCGGCCGCATGCACGCTCCCGGTACGGGCGTTGATCGGCTGCCGCCCGGCGAGCTGCGCGATCGCCGCATGCAGCTCCGCCGCCGTCACGCTCACGCCGGGCGGGACGGGCGCGCACTCGCGGATGGCGTCCTCGGCCGTCTCCGCACCGCACAGCCCGCAGCCGGTACGGCCGGCGAGATTGCGCCGGCGCTGCAGCAGCTCGGTGAAGCGCTCCCACGCGACCGTGATCTTCACGTCGGCGGAGCTCTGGCCCGCAAACACCTCGATGCCGCGGATCTCGTCGGCGCGTGCCACCAGCCCCTCGCTGAGGGTGAAGCCGACGGCGTAGTCCTCGAGATCGGCCGGTGTGGCGAGCATGACCACGTGCGGTACGTCGTGGTACACGAGCGCCACGGGCATCTCTTCGGCCACCAGGTCGGTGGTGCGCGCGACCGTGCCCTGCTTCCAGCGCTCGACCGCGACCTCCGCGCTGACCGCGGAAGGCGGCAGCGGACCCGCCTGCATCAGCGGCGGCGCGCTCATCTGCGCAGCCGCGAGCGCAAACAAGGATTTTCCGGAGCGTGCGCGGCAGGGCGAGGCGCGGAGCGCCGAGCGGGTTTGCCAGGACGGCAAACCCCGGGCTTTCCGCGCGAAGCCGGACCGCGCAGCGCGGAAAGCCGCGCCCGCAGCCTCCAGGGATGGATCCACGGCGTTCCGGAAAATCCTGTTTTTGCGATCGCAGCCGCCCTCATGACGCCGCAGCTTCGTTCGTCGTTCAGGCGGGCGCCGGATCCTGCCGTCGCTTGCGTGCCGGCCTTGGCGCCTCGCGCTCGGCCTGGGCGCGCTTCTGCCAGGCGTCCTTCTGATTAACCAGCACCACCTCCACGGCCGTCACCTTGTATTCCGGGCAGTTCGTCGCCCAGTCGGAGTTCTCGGTGGTGACGACGTTGGCATTGGTCTCGGGGAAATGGAACGTGGTGTACACCACGCCCGGAGCGATCTTCTCGGACACCTTGGCGCGCAGCACGGTCTCGCCGGCGCGGCTGGTGAGACCCACCCAGTCGCCGTCCCCGATACCGCGCACCTCGGCGTCGTGCGGATGGATCTCGAGCACGTCCTCGGCGTGCCAGACGACGTTGCCGGTGCGGCGCGTCTGCGCGCCGACGTTGTACTGCGTCAGGATCCGCCCGGTGGTGAGGATCAGCGGGAAGCGGCTGGTCGAGCGCTCGCTGGTCGGCACGTACTCGGTCGGCCAGAACTTGCCCTTGCCGCGCACGAACTGGTCGACGTGCATGGTGGGCGTGCCCTCGGGGTGTGCCTCGTTCACCGGCCACTGCAGGCTCCCATGCTGGTCGAGCTTCTCGAACGTCATGGTCGTAAACGTCGGCGTGAGCCGCGCGATCTCCTCCATGATCTCGGCAGCGTGCGTATAGCGCATCGGATAGCCGAGCGCGTTCGACAAGAGGCAGGTGATCTGCCAGTCCTGGTAACCGGCCAGCGGCTCCATGATCTTGCGTACGCGCCCCACGCGCCGCTCGGCATTGGTGAAGGTGCCGTCCTTCTCGAGGAACGAGGAGCCGGGCAGGAACACGTGCGCGAACTTCGCGACCTCGTTGAGGAACAGGTCCTGCACGATGACGCATTCGAGCGCGGCCATCGCCGCGCTCACGTGATGGGTGTTGGGATCGGACTGCACGAAGTCCTCACCCTGCACGTACATCGCCTTGAAGGTGCCGTCGAGGGCCGCCTCGAACATGTTGGGAATGCGCAGTCCCGGCTCTGATTGCAGCGGCACGCCCCAGGCGGCCTCGAAGGCGCCGCGCACCGCCGGGTCCGACACGTGGCGGTAGGCGCTGAACTCGTGCGGGAAGGAGCCCATGTCGCACGAGCCCTGCACATTGTTCTGGCCGCGCAGCGGATTGACGCCCACGCCCTCGCGTCCGAGATTGCCGGTGGCCATGGCGAGGTTGGCGATACCCATCACCGCGGTCGTGCCCTGGCTGTGCTCGGTGACGCCGAGGCCGTAATAGATGGCGGCGTTGCCGGCGCTCGCATAGAGGCGCGCCGCCCGGCGCACGCGCTCGGCGGGTACGCCGGTGATTGCCTCCGCGGCCTCGGGCGAGTTGCGCTCCTGTGCGACGAACGCGCGCCACTTGGCGAACGACTCCGGCTCGCAGCGCTCGGCCACGTAGGCTTGCCGGACGAACCCTTCCGTGACTACGACGTGGGCGAGCGCATTGAGCAGCGCGACGTTGGTGCCCGGTTTGAGCTGCAGATGCTCGTCGGCCTGGATGTGCGGCGTGCGTACCAGCGCGATCTCACGCGGGTCGGCGATGATCAGCTTCGCGCCCTGGCGCAGACGGCGCTTCAGCTGTGAGGCGAACACCGGGTGCCCGTCGGTCGGGTTCGCGCCGATGATCAGGATCGCATCCGCCTTCATGACGGAATCGAACGCCTGGGTGCCGGCGGACTCACCGAGGGTGTTCTTCAGACCGTAGCCGGTCGGCGAGTGGCACACGCGCGCGCAGGTGTCGACGTTGTTGTTGCCGAAGGCGGCGCGCACCAGCTTCTGTACCAGGAAGGTCTCCTCGTTGGTGCAGCGCGAGGAAGTGATGCCGCCGATCGAGTCGCGGCCATACTTCGCCTGGATGCGCTTGAGCTCGCTTGCGGCGTAGCCGATCGCCTCTTCCCAGGAGACCTCGCGCCACTGGTCGCGGATGCTCTTGCGGATCATCGGCTTGAGCACCCGGTCGGGGTGCGTGGCATAGCCGTAGGCGAAGCGCCCCTTGACGCAGGCGTGGCCATGGTTGGCCTTGCCGGCCCGGTCCGGCGCCATGCGGATCACTTCGAGGTCCTCGCCCTCGCCGCGCACCTCGGCCTTGAAGGTGCAGCCGACGCCGCAGTAGGCGCAGGTGGTGCTCACCGCACGCTCCGGCGGGCCGAGTGCGACGAGTGACTTCTCCGTGAGCGCTGCGGTCGGGCAGGACTCGATGCAGGCCCCGCAGGAGACGCACTCCGACTCGAGGAAGGGCTCATCCTGGCTGGCCGCGACCTTGGACTCAAAGCCGCGGCCCTGAATGGTGAGGGCAAAAGTGCCCTGGATCTCGTCGCATGCCCGCACGCAGCGCGAGCAGACGATGCAGAGGTCCGGGTCGAACGTGAAGTATGGGTTGCTCTCGTCCTTAGGCTGGCCCAGGTGACGCCTGCCGTTCGCGTACGGGCTCGACCTGACACCGAGCGCCTGCGCCATGGCCCGCAGCTCCGTGCGCGCCTCAGCGGCGGTCGGCGCGCGTTCGATCGGGTAGTCGGAAAGGTACAGCTCCATCACGCTGCGGCGCAGCCGGCTGAGCTGGTCCGACTGGGTGCGGATCTTCATGCCCGCGGCGACCGTGGTGGTACAGGACGCCGGGTAGCCTTTGCGCCCCTCGATCTCCACCAGGCAGAGCCGACAGGAGCCGAACGCTTTGAGGGTGTCGGTGGCGCACAGCTTCGGCACCGTGACCCCGGCGAGCGCTGCGGCGCGCATCACCGAGGTGCCTTCCGGCACGCTGACCGCCCGGCCGTCGACCTCGACGGTCACGGTGGCGGCGCCGTTCACCGGCTGGGGCGTACCGAAATCTTCATAGTCTATGGCGTACATGAATCTGCCTCGCTCGCGCGCTCAACCGACTCGCGCGCGAAAATCTTCCCGGAAGTATTTCAACGCGCTCTGCACCGGAAACGGCGCCATGCCGCCCAGGCCGCACAGTGAGCCGTGCACCATGGTCTCGCACAGCTCCTCCAGCAGGCGCACGTTGCGCTCGCCGTCGACGCCCGCGAGGATACGGTCGATGACCTCCATGCCGCGGGTCGAGCCGATGCGGCACGGCGTGCACTTGCCGCAGGACTCGATCGCGCAGAACTCCATTGCGTAGCGCGCCATGCGCGCCATATCGACCGTGTCGTCGAACACCACGATGCCGCCGTGCCCGAGCATCGCGCCGATCCCGGCGAGCGCCTCGTAGTCGAGCGCGGTGTCGAACTGCGCGGCAGGAATGTAGGCGCCGAGCGGGCCGCCGACCTGCACCGCACGGATCGGCTTACCCGTGGCGCTGCCGCCACCATAGTCGTACAGCAGCTCGCGCAGGGTGAGCCCGAAGGCGCGCTCGACCAGCCCGCCGCGACGGATGTTGCCGGCCAGCTGGATCGGCAGCGTGCCGCGCGATTTGCCCATGCCGAACTGGGCGTAGGCCTGTGCCCCGTGCGCCAGGATCCAGGGCACGCTCGCGAGCGTCACGACGTTGTTGACGACGGTCGGCTGCCCGAACAGTCCCTTGACCGCCGGCAGCGGCGGGCGCACGCGCACCTCGCCGCGCCGTCCCTCGAGACTCTCGAGCATCGAGGTCTCTTCGCCGCAGATATAGGCACCCGCGCCGAGGCGTACCTCGACATCGAAGCGCTTACCCGCGCCGGCGACATCGGCGCCGAGATAGCCCGCCGCGTTCGCCGCCGCGATCGCCGCCTGGAGTGCCGCATGCGCGTGCGGGTACTCCGCGCGCAGGTAGATATAGCCCTGCGTGGCGCCCACGGCGAGCCCGGCGATGGTCATGCCTTCGATGAGCTCGAGCGGATCGCCTTCCATCAGCATGCGGTCGGCGAAGGTACCCGAGTCACCTTCATCGGCGTTGCAGGTGATGTACTTCTGCGCCGCCGTCTGCTCGAGCACGGTCTGCCACTTGATACCGGTCGGGAAGGCCGCCCCGCCGCGTCCCCGCAGCCCCGAGGCGGTGATTGCCTGCACGATGTCGCCTGGGGCCATCGACAGCGCCCGCTTCAGGCCCTGATAGCCGCCGTGCTTCACGTAATCGGCCACGCTTACCGGGTCGATGACGCCGACGCGCTCGAACGTCAGGCGCTGCTGACCCTTGAGCCAGGGGAGCGACTCGGTGAGTCCCAACGCGAGCGGATGGGCTCCGCCGTTGAGGAAGTCGGCCGCGAACAGCGCCGGCACCTCTGCGGGCGTGACCGGTCCGTAGGCCTGCCGTCCACCGGAAGTCACCACCTCCACCAGCGGCTCGAGCCAGTAGGCGCCCCGCGAGCCGTTGCGCACCAGGGCGATCCGGGCGCCGCGGCGTTGGGCTTCCGCCGTGATCGCCTGCGCGACCGCGCCCGCGCCGATCGACAAGGCGCCCGCATCCCCGGGGATATAGACAGTCGTGGTCATGAGGAAGTGGAGTTCTCCGCGATGAGCGCATCAAAGCGCTCGGGCGTCACGCGTCCGTACAGCCGCCCGTCGATCAGCGCCGCAGGCGAGCAGGCGCAGTTGCCGAGGCAGTAGATCGGGTCCAGGGAAAAGCGCCCATCGGCGGTCGTCTCGTGAAAGTCGATCCCGAGCCGCTCCCGGGCGTGCGCCGCCAGTGCGGCCGCCCCCATGGACTGGCAGGCCTCCGCCTGGCAGAGGCTGACGATGTGCGCCCCCGGACGCGAGCGGCGGAAGTAATGATAGAAGGTGATCACCCCGTGGACCTCGGCACGCGAGATGTTCAGCTGCTGCGCCACGACGGGAACGGCGCCCGCGGGGATAAAGCCCAACGCAGCCTGGATAGCGTGCAACACTTCCAGCAGGGGGCCGGGACGCCCCTGGTGCTCGGCGACGATGCGCCGTATGGCCGCGATCTCGGGCGCCTGCAAGGTGTCCATGAACGCAGTATACGTCGGGCCCGGCGGCAGGGGCTTATATAGGGCAGCCCGTATGCCGGGCATAAGCAACGACTTAAGCAGCTACGCAGGCTACGCATGAGACCGGCACCGCCACCGCCCTGGTTGTGGCTGCTGCTGCTTGCAGCGGCGGCCCCGCCGGGCCAGGCCGCCGGCCCCTGGGAGGGTGTGACGTTGGGGGGTGAGCTCGCCGTGACGAGCGAATACATCTACCGCGGCATCGCCGAGAGCGACGGCAATGCCGCGGTGCAGGCCGACCTGCACGCGAGCACCGCGGGAGGCACCTTCGTCGGGGTGTGGGGCTCGAGCCGCAATCGCAATTACGCCCCGTACGCCGATGACGACGTGGAGGTCTATGCCGGGCACCGCTTCGAGCTGAGCAGTGCCTGGGGCGCCACGGTGAGCGCACGCAGTCACTATTTCGTCGGTGGCGCACAGGAAAGCAACGACGACTACCAGGAGATCGTCGGCGCCCTCACCTACCTCGACCGCTGGACGCTGTCGGTCACCGCAGTCCCGAACGCCGTGCGCTACTGGTACGACATGCGTCTCAGCCGCAGCCCCGCGTGGATCGCGGATACCACGGCGCAGTGGCTGCTGACGCCGGGACTGTTCGTGACCGGCAGTGCCGGGTTTTACTATTCGAGCGGCACCGGCCCCGGGTTCTACTCCCAGTTCGACTACACCTACGGGAGCGTCGGGCTCGCCTTCGAGCACCGCCACTGGCGCGTGGACGTGGGCTACTTCCTCGCGCAACCACGGGCGGCGCAGCTGTTCCCCTATCCGATCGCGAATGACCACTTCGCCGGCACGCTCCTGTGGCGCTTTTGACCGCCCGGGAGCGTGCGCGGATAGTAGATGAACCGGGGCGGGACGAGCGGACACTCACGCCGGTAAGGACCTATGCGTGAAGGCCAACCGCTACAGCGATGAGGGCATGACGGAGCCGGGCGCACGCGGATCGGGGGCGGCGCGCGAGCGGGATCTGGTCGCGCGCATCGGCGCGGGCGATCGTAAGGCGCTCGAGGAGCTCTACAACCTTTATCACCGCCGCATGGCGCGTTTCCTGACCCGCCTGACGCGCCGTTATGACATCGCCGAAGAGGTCATCAACGACACCTTCTGGGTCGTATGGCGCAAGGCACGCAGTTTTCGCGGCGACTCGCAGCCCTCGACCTGGATCCTGGGGATCGCTTACCGCAAGGCCCGCAACGCCTTCCGCGCCTCGGCGCGCTCGCTGGAGCAGAACCTCCCGGCCGAGCTCGCGCCACTTACCAGCGAGGGCCCGTCCGATGCAGAGGAGCTGCGCGACTGGCTCGGCCGCGCGCTCGCGCAGCTGCCGCTGGAACAGCGGCTCGCGCTGGAGCTGTGCTACGAGCTGGGGCATTCCTGCGAGGAGATCGCGGCCATCATGGGCTGCCCGGTCAACACGGTGAAGACCCGGTTGTTTCACGCGCGCGCCAAGCTGCAGAAGCTGCTGCCGCAGCTGGCGAGCCCGCACCCTGCGACCGCGCCCCCCGGCCCCGCGCCCGAACGCGCGGTACCGCGCGCGGCAGTGGAGGAGCGACCATGACTGAAACCTGCGCTCACGAGGATTCCTGGCTGCTGTTGCCCTGGCTGGCCAATGGCCGGCTATCGCAGGCGCAGCGCGCCCGGGTGGAGGAGCACGTGCGCGAGTGTGCGCCCTGCGCCCATGAGCTCGCCCAGCAGCGCCTCATGTGCGAAGCGCTCAGCGGGCCGGAGCGGGTGACGTATGCGCCGGGCCCCTCCTTCCGCAAGCTCATGGAGCGTATCGATGGGCGTGAGGGGCGCGCGCTGCAGCGACCAGCGGCGCTGCCTGCGAGCCCGGCTCGCTTGCCGGCACTGCTGCGTTCCGCCTGGCGGCCTCCCGGACTGGCGTGGGCCGCGAGCTTCCTGCTGATGCTGTGCGTCGGCGCGCTGGCGCCGACGGCCTACCGCTGGTCGCAGCCGCTCTACACCACGCACACCGCCGCGCCGGCCGGTGCGCCGCAGGTGCTGCACGTCGCTTTCGTGCCCGCGCTCTCCATGGCCGAAGTCGGGGAGCTGCTGCGCTCGGCCGGCGCGCGCGTGGTCGAGGGACCCGACCCGACGGGAATCGTCGGGGTCGTTCCCGAGACGCCCACCGCCCGCGGCGGGGCGATCGCGGATGCGGCGGGCCAGGCGCTGCCGGCCCTCGCTGCGCGGCTGCGCTCCGACGCGCGGGTGCGCTGGGTCGAGCCGATCGCCGCGGGCGATGCTTCCGGCGCCACCGGGGAGCGCCGCCCCGCGGAGCGTTGATGCCCGCCGGCGCACGTGCGGCCGTTGCGTGGGTGGCCTTGCTGACCGGCGCCGTCGCCCCCGCTGCGTCGCCGGCACCCGCGGCGGGGCCGCTGCCGCGAATCGTCGTGGCCTTTGCCAACCAGCCGCACGCCCCGCCGGATTCGGCTGCGACCACCGGCAGCCGCTACGGCGGTGACGGCTACAGCATTTCACAGAGCGCGCTGCGCCAGGCGCATGGCGTGGCCGCGGCGTACGCGCTGCGCGAGGTAGCCGACTGGCCGATCCAGGCGCTGTCGATGCACTGCGTGGTGTTCGAGATCACCGACGGCCGCACGGTCGCCGAGAAGGTGGCGGCGCTGGCGCAGGATGCGCGCGTCGCCCTGGCAGAGCCGCTGCAGGAATTTCACACGCTCACCGCCCCGGACGCGGCGGGCGCGTACAACGATCCGCTCTACGATCTACAGACCAATCTCGCCGCCCTCGGCATCGCCCGTGCGCACCAGCGCGCCCAGGGCGCGGGCGTGCGCATCGCGCTGATCGATACGGCGGTCGACACCCACCATCCGGATCTGCGTGGCCGCATTGCCCGCAGCCGCTCGTTCGTGCCCTCGCAGACCGCGGGCACCTCGCTGCGCCACGGCACGGCCATGGCGGGCGTCATCGCCGCCGTCGCCAACAATCACATCGGCATCGTCGGTATCGCGCCGCTCGCCCAGGTGGAGGTGTACCAGGCCTGCTGGCAGCTCGCCCCCGACGGCGATGCGGCCGCCTGCAACACCTTCACGCTGGCGCGGGCGCTGGCCGCCGCGCTCGACTCCCGCGCGCCGCTCGTCAACCTGAGCCTTGCCGGACCGGCCGATCCGCTACTCGCCGCGCTGGTACAAAGTGGTCTCAAGCGCGGCGTGGTCTTCGTCGGCGCGGCCACCGGCGCGGACGCGCCCTTCCCCACGGCCATTCCGGGCGTGCTCACCGCCGGCGCAAGCGAGCAGCCGCCGCCCGGAGCGCTCGCCGCGCCGGCCCAACACGTGCTCACCCTGCGCCCGGGTGGCGAGTACGACTTCGAGTCCGGCTCCTCGGTCGCGGCCGCGGAAGTCACCGGCCTCCTGGCGCTACTGCTGTCGGCTGCGCCGGCGCGCTCGCCCGGCGACCTGGCTGCGCTGCTCAAGGAGAGCACTGCGGCGCACGCCTCGGCCGAGTCGCGGCCGGTGGACGTCAACGCCGCCCTCGCGCGGCTCGACGCCGCCCCGCTCGGCGCCGCCGTCGCGGTGCGCGCACACTGATCCGGCAGCGCGCGCGGCACGGACTCGCTTGACCGTTGCGCCGGGCGTCGCCATCCTCGCGCCCTCATGTCGGGCAGCGCAGCCGGTCTTACCTGGGAGCTCATCGAGGCAGCGCGCGCGCGCATTGCCGGCAAGGTGAGCGCCACGCCGGTCATGACGAGCGCGACGCTCGATGCGCTCACCGGCGCGCGGCTGTACTTCAAGTGCGAGAATCTTCAGAAGGGCGGCGCGTTCAAGGCGCGTGGCGCCAGCAATGCAGTGTTTGCGCTGCCTGAGGATCAGGCGCAGCGCGGCGTCGCCACGCATTCCTCGGGCAACCACGGCGCGGCGCTGGCGCGCGCGGCACGCCTGCGCGGCGTGCGTGCTTACGTGGTGATGCCGGAAAACACCGCCCGGCCCAAGCGCGACGCGGTGAGCCGCTGGGGCGCGCAGATTACCTGGTGTGCGCCCACGCTGAGCGCACGCGAGAGCACCGTGCGGCAGCTCCTCGCCGCCACCGGCGCCACGCTCATCCACCCGTACGATGATCTCGCAGTGATGGCCGGCCAGGCGACCGCGGCGGTCGAGTTCCTGCGCCAGGTGCCGGAGCTCGACGTCATCCTCTGCCCGGTGGGCGGCGGCGGCCTGCTCTCCGGTACCGCGGTCGCCGCCAAGACTCTGAAGCCCGCCCTCCGGGTCATCGGCGTCGAGCCTGCGGGCGCCGACGATGCCGCGCGCTCGTTCCGTGCCGGCACGATCATGCCGCGGGAGAATCCTGACACCATCGCCGACGGCCTGCGCGCGACGCTCGGCGAGAAGCCGTTCGCGGAGATCCGCCGCCTGGTGGATGACATCGTCACCGTGCCGGATGAGGCCATCGTGCGCGCCATGCGGCAGCTGTGGGAGGTGCTGAAGATCGTGGTCGAGCCCTCGGGGGCGGTGCCCTACGCGGCGTTGCTGCCACCGCAGGCCGGGCTGGCCGGTGCGCGGATCGGACTGATCGTCAGCGGCGGCAACGTCGATCTCGATCAGCTGCCCTGGAAGTGAGGGGTCCGTTCACACGCGCTCGAGGATGACGGCGATACCCTGGCCCACGCCGATGCACATGGTGCAGAGCGCGTAGCGGCCGCGCATCGCGGCCAGCTGCCAGGTGGCCGTGGCGGCCAGGCGCGCGCCGGACATGCCGAGCGGGTGGCCGAGCGCGATGGCACCGCCGTTGGGATTGACGTGACCCGCATCGTCGGGGAGGCCGAGCTCGCGCAGCACCGCGAGCGCTTGGGATGCGAACGCCTCGTTGAGCTCGATCACGTCGAGCTGCGCGAGCGTGAGGCGCGCGAGCGCGAGCACCCGCCGGGTCGCCGGCAGCGGGCCCATTCCCATGATCCGCGGCTCGACCCCCGCGGTGGCGGCGGCGACGATGCGCGCACGCGGTGTGAGCTGCCACCTGCGGGCGGCGTCGGCGGAGGTGATGAGCAGCGCGCCGGCGCCGTCGTTGACGCCAGAGGCGTTGCCGGCGGTGACGGTGCCGTTGGCGCGGAACGGTGTCGGAAGCGCCGCGAGCTGCTCGAGCGTCGTCTCCGGTCTCGGGTGCTCATCCCGCGTCACGCGCAGCGGTGGTTTGCCCTGGCGCTGCGGCACCTCCACCGCGATGAGCTCGCTCGCGAAGAAGCCGCGCGCCAGCGCCGCCGCCGCCCGCTGCTGGCTGCGCAGCGCGAAGCGGTCCTGGTCGGCACGCGTGACATTGAACTGGGCGGCGACGTTCTCGCCGGTCTCCGGCATCGAATCCACCCCGAAGCGCTCGCGCAGGCGCGGATTGACGAAGCGCCAGCCGATGGTGGTGTCGTGCACCTCCGCGTGACGGCTGAACGGCGCCTCCGCCTTCGGCATCACGAACGGCGCACGCGACATGGATTCCACGCCGCCGGCGATCACGACCTCGGCCTCGCCGGTGCGAACGAGGCGTGCCGCCTGGGCCACCGCATCGAGGCCCGAGCCGCACAGCCGGTTGACGGTCGCTCCGGGCACCGACACCGGCAGACCCGCCAGCAGCACCGCCATGCGCGCCACGTTGCGGTTGTCCTCGCCGGCCTGGTTGGCACATCCGAGCAGCACCTCCTCGACAGCGGCGGGCTCGAGCGCGGGATTGCGACTGAGGAGCGCCGCGATCGGCAGTGCCGCCAGATCGTCGGCGCGCACCGCGCTGAGGGCGCCCCCATATCGTCCGACGGGTGTGCGCACCGCATCGCAGATGAAGGCATCGCTCATGGCGGCCCATGATAGCGGATGGCGCCCGCGCCGCCGCAGCGCCGGCGGAACGCCGCCGCCGTACCGGTGCGGATCGCGTACCGTGCGCGCTGTATCTGCCGTGCGGGGGCGGCTGCGGGCATGGCCCTTGCGCTCGCCGGCACGGCCCTCATGATGGTGCACTGGCACAGCCGGGGAAGGGCGCCGATGTTCGAGCTGAGCCGCGATTCCAGCGTGTCCCTCGTGGAACAGATCTGCGATGCCACCGAGGCCGACCTGGCGGGCCTGGTGGTCCTCTACAACGACGTGATCGCCACCTCGACCGCCGTCTTCTCGCACCTGCCGGTCACGCTCGAGGAGCGCCGCAGCTGGTGGCAGGCGCGCACCGCCCAGGGTTATCCGGTGCTGGTGGCGCGCGATGCGCGCGGCGTCGCCGGGTTCGCGACCTTCGGCGACTTCCGCCCCTGGCCGGGTTACCGCTTCACC
>DASPPI010000171.1:0-4528 GCA_035625615.1 Steroidobacteraceae bacterium
GTCGACGATCGCGAGCAGTTCGCCGGTCGGATCGCGCGTGAACAGCGGTTTCAGCAACAGTCCCTCGGGAGAGGCGAGCACGGCGAGGGAGTCGCCGATCGCCGAGCGCAGGCCGTCCGCGGTGAAACGCTGCGGCGTGACCGCGGCGCTGAGGAGGTAGCGCTGCCCGAACAGGAACTTGCGGTCGTGCTCGAGCTGCGCGGCGTCACCGTTGTCGACGGCGACGAAGGCGGCATCGGACCTGAGAAGGGTGGCGAGCTGCGCCGAGACCCGCGCGCGCGTGGCGGCGTCCCCGCCCTCAATGGCCGCGATGATGAGATGTGCGGCCGGGCCCGCGCGCAGCTGCTCGACCAGCAGGCGCTGCGTCGGGCTCGCCCGGCGCGGCAAAAAGGCCGATAGGTCGGCGGTGTAGGTGGCGCGCGCGGCGATGCCGGCAGCGACGAGGACGAGCAGCGCCCACACCAAGCTGCCGGCCAGCGCCGCACGGGTCATGGGCCGACGGTAGCGCCGATGGTGAGCAACGAGGTGTCGCCGTCGGTCTGACGGACCTCGACCGTATGGATGGCGTCGCGCTCGCCGGCGATGCGGATGCGCTGCACCGTGCGCGCGAGCTCGGCGTCCGCGGGCGCAAGCTCGAGCGTCCAGTGATCGAGAGTGCCGGAGAACTGCACGCGGAAATAGTGCTCGAGCGCCGCGCGATCACCGGCCAGCGTCGCGCGGATGCTCTCGATGTAGGGAACGAGCTGCGGATACTCGCGTAGCGCGAGGACGTGGCGGTGGGTGCCACGCTGCGCCGTGAGGACGCCGTTCTCGAGCCGCAGGTCCTCCGGCCTGGGCGTGAGCGTGCGCTTCTCCAGCCGGTCGGGCGCCTCGTACAGCAGCTCGCCCGAGGATTGCAGCGGTCGATCGAGGAGTGCGAGCTCGTGCACTTCGCTGAAGGTGACGTGGCCGTGCCGGCGCACGGCGAGCAGCTGCAACAGCTGCGCGAACGCCGCTTCGTCCGCCGGGACGGCGGCCACGGATGCGTCGGGTGTACCCGATGCGCCGGCGGGACCGGGCGCAGCGGGTGTGCCGGGGTGGGCGGCACTTGAGGCGGCGACCACCGCGAGGACGCAGCCGCAGGCGAGGGCGCCCGCGCCCGGCGCGCGCCGGGCGCTCATCACGCGCCCGCTCCGCGCACGGCACCGGCCCGGGCTGCGGGTGCACCGTGCCAGAAGTCGTAGAAGTTGAACCAGTTGTAGGGATCGCTGCGGCAGAGCTCCTCGAGCAGCGCCACGTAGCGCTCGATGGCGATGCGCACCGCCGCCTCGCGGCCCGCGGGCGCGGGCTGGGAGAAATCGGCGAGCTGCCGGAACACCACGTGATAGCGATTGCCGCCGCGGTACAGGCCGGTCATGAAGATCACCGGGCGTCTGAGCGCCGCCGCGGCGCGCATCGGGCCGGAGGGAAAGAGTGCCGGCCGCCCGAAGAAGCTCACCACCTGCGCGGGCGCCTCCTCGAGTGAGCGGTCGGCCAGCATGCCGACGAATTTGCCCTGGTCGAGGCAATCACGAATGCGCAGCATCGCCTCCACGCGGCCGAGCGGGATGATCTCCGGGGCGTTCGCGGCATCGCCGCCGGCGAACAGCGCCGCGACCTGGCTGGCGTTGTGAGCGTACATCGCCATCGCCACGCGCAGGCCCGGCTGATGCCGGCCGATCGCGCTCATCATCTCGAAGCTTCCCAGATGCGAACCGAGCAGGAAGGCGCCCTTGCCGCTTGCAAGGATGCCGCGCATGAGCTCCTCGCCTTCGACCGACACGTCGAACAGCCCAAAGCGCCCCCTCACCAGGTACAGCCGGTCGAGAATGGTGGAGGCGAAGGCGAATATCTGGCGGAAGGCATCGCCGGCGGTGGGCTCACGCCCGAGCGCGCGCCGCAGGTACTCGCGTGAATGATGGCGCGCGGTCGGTGCGAACGTGAAGAAGTAGGCCGTTATCCCGTAGAGGAGGGTGCGCGCCAGCGGGCGCCCGAGCCGCAGCGACAGCCAGATCATGATGGCGAGCAGCCGCGCGCTGCCGCGCTCGGGCCGCGCCGCCCACGGTGCGGCGCTCGCCCGCGGGCCAGCCGCCGCTTCAGCCGGCTTGCCGACCATGGTCCGGCCGCTCGCCCGCTGCCATCGGGAGCAGCACGCCGTGTGCGACCGGTTGGCCGGCACGCGAGATCCTGAAGCGTATCGACCCGTTCGGCAGCCGCTCGTGCCCGAGACTCAGCGTCTCCCCGGGGAGCACCGGCTTGACGAACTTCGCCGTGCCGATGCGCCAGCGCCCGCCGACCGCGCCGCTCTCGGCCTCCACGGCGCTCACGATCTCATCGAGCAGCAGCACGCCCGGCAGGACCGGCGCACCGGGGAAATGCCCGGCGAGCGCCGGATGCTCCGCGGGCACGGTGAGCACAATGGGCGCGCTCATGCGTGGCAGTCGCGCGCCGCCGCCAGCGAGCGCAGCGCCTCCTGCGGGAGCTTGCCGGTCGTGTTGCGCGGCAGGCGCTCGACAAACAGCAGCGGCCGCGGCAGGAACACCGCGTCGACGCGCTGGCGCAGCGCCTCGAGGAGCCGTGCAGCATCGAGCTGTGGCGCCACCACGCAGGCCGCGATGCGCGCGACGCCGGTGTGGGAGGGGCGCGACTCCTCGACGTGGAAGAATGCGCCGTCGAGCACCCCGGGGATGGAGTTGAGCTGGTGGTTGAGGTAGGCGAGCGAGCTGCGCTTGCCGGCGATGTTGACCTGATCCGTCAGCCGCCCGTGCAGCTGGAAGCGACCCTCACCGGTCACCTCCAGCACGTCGTACAGGCGGGTCGGCTGCTCGATGTGCCCTCCCTGCGCCCAGCAGGTCTCCTTCTCGTACGACAGGGTCACGCCCGGCCACAGAGTCCATTCCGCGCCGCGGGTCGGGTGCCGGGCGGCGATCTCGCCGGTCTCGGTCGTGCCGTAGATCTCCATCAGCTCGGTGTTGAATCGCCGCTCGGTCTCGATGGCCAGCTGCTGCGCCAGCGGTGCGGTCGAGGAGACAATGAGATCGACCGCCGGCAGGGCGACACCTGAGGCGAGCAGCGCGCGCAGGTGCACCGGAGTGGACACCAGAATCCGCGGCCGCGGCAAGCGATCGAGCGTCGCGCCGATGTCGGCCGGATAGAACGGCCGCTCCGCGCACAGCGCGTGACCGTTGCACAGCGCGATCAGTACGCTCGATTCGAGGCCGTACATGTGCTGCGGCGGAACCGTGGCGACGATGGCGCAGGACCCGCGGGGGGTCAGACCGAGCCGGCGCGATTCTTCGCGTACGCAGGCCGCCAGCCGGCCCCAGCTCTTGCGGTAGGGTACGGGCGCGCCGGTGGACCCGGAAGTGAAAACGTACGCGACCAATTGCGTCTCGTCGATCTGCGGCACGCCGGCCGCGACGGACGCCGCGCCGTCCGCCACCACGTCCGCGGCGAACTGCAGCTCGCGCTCGAGGGCGGCAGGCAGCGAGTCGCCGCGCGGGTACATCACGCGCGGCAGCGCGATGCCGCAGTCGGCATCGTCGGTGAGACAAACCGCGCCGGGAGCGAAGGCGCTCACCTGGCGCACCACTTCCGGCGCGTGTGTCGAAGGCAGCAGGCTCACCTTGCCCGACACCAGGGCGGCTGCCAGTCCCACGGTGAAGTGATAGCGGTCGGCACAGGCATTGAGCACATGGGCGGAGGGCCCCAGGACGCGGGCGAGCCGCGCGACGTCGGCGAGGAACTGCGCAACGCGGATCGATGCGCCGGCGCGGTAGGCGACCACCGCGTCGGGGGAGGGATGCGCGATCAGCGGCAGTGCGGCCAGATGCCTACTTCGTCCTGTGCGCGCTGATGTAATCGACCAGCTGACGCAGCGAGCCGAAGATGCGCACGTTCTCCTCGCTGTCGGCGCGCAGCTGCACTCCGTACTGCTTGGAAACCACCAGGGCGATCTCGAGGATGTCGATCGAGTCGAGGCCGAGACCCTCGCCGTAGAGCGGCCGGTCCGGATCGATGTCCGCGGCGGAGAGCTCCAGGTTCAGCGCCTCGACGATGAGGCCGGCGACCTCGGCAATCAGGGGGTCATTCGCCGGGGAGACGGGCTGCCGCAAGGGCGCAAGTTTGTCAGACATCGGGTCTTAAGGAAGCCTTTGGAAATTGGACCGGCATTATACAAGCAAGACCTGCCCTATCAGAGTCTTGGCTTCAGCCCGCGGGCGTCCTGTCGCCGGGCCGGCAGGCCTCGGCGCGCACGGCCAGCGCACCGGCCCGTGCGCCAGTTCGCCCTTGCCACGCGAATGACTCGGATAATATAGGTGTGGGTCGGCTACGGGTTGGAGTGCAAGCCGATGTCGGTAAGGTCCACGATCGCGTCGCAGTTCCAGCAGGTTGCCAGGGAGCAGGACCGCACGCTGGCGCCGCTCTCCGATGACCTGAGGCTCGTGCAGTCGGGGCTGGACTCGCTGAGTTTCGCGATCATCGTGGCCCGTCTCGAAGGCTCCCTCGG
>DASPPI010000172.1:0-4765 GCA_035625615.1 Steroidobacteraceae bacterium
GTGCAGAACGGCGTCAGCGCCGACGACTTCGCCAAGGCGTACAACTCCTTCACGGTGAACGCCAACCTGCAGCGCGCCGAGGAGATTACCCAGCGCTATCGCGTCGAGGGCGTGCCGCTGGTGGTGGTCAACGGCAAGTACACCACCGACGTCGCCGAGGCGGGCGGTGAAGCCCGGCTCATCGAGCTCATCAACGACCTGGTCGCCTCCGAGCACGGCCACTGAAGCGCATCGGTTCAACCTGCCGGTCGGTGCCGTGAGATCAGCCGGCGAAAAGCGCGGCGGACGAATGGGCCGAGGTAGAACGGCGCAGCCAGCAGCGCGGTCAGCAGGAACGCGTTGGCGGCGGCATGGCTGACCCAGTAGAGGCCCCAGAACAGCGTCGCGTTCGTCGTCGCGTGCATCGTGTCCATGGCCGCTTCCTCTGGAGTGGCGCGCCCGACTGGATTCGAACCAGCGACCTGCAGCTTCGGAGGCTGCCACTCTATCCATCTGAGCTACGGGCGCGTTGGGGCCGGCGATGATACGCGCCGTCGCGGGCAGCGTCTAATCTCAGAACTTCCGCGACAGCGACAGCGTGAGCGTGTTGATGTCGTAGAAGGAGTCCGGCCGGTAGCCGCCCTGCGGATCCGACGGCAGCGTCCGCAGACGCGAGACCTTGTTGCCGTAGCCGTACTGCAGCCCGAGGTCCCACTTCGGTACGATGTCGCGCCACTGCAGACCGCCTCCCAGGTACATGCCGATGGCGGGTGTGCCGAGGGCCCAGCGGGCGGCGCCGGCAAACAGGTTGAACGCCATCGGCCCGTTGAAGCGGTAGCGCCAGTCGAGCATCTTCACGCTCCACAGCGACAGCCCCTGGATGTCGTCGTAGGCGATCTCGACGCCGAGATCCTGGTGCTCCGAGGCCTGCCGCCAGGCGCCGACGCCCAGATGCGGGCCGACCTCGGTCGCAGTGGTGGTGCAGCAGGTCGGCGCGGTGACATTCAGCTTGACGTTGTTGGCGGTGGCGCCGGCCGCCACGAACAGCTCGGTGCCGTCGGCGCGCTCCGAGTTGAATGCATCCTCGGCGGACTCCGGGTTGGCGCTGCGCAACGCTTCGCCATAGCGCAGGAACCCCTGCAGCCGGGTGAAGTGCCCGCCGAATACGTCCTGCCCGACATCGACCTCGGCTCCGAGCGCGAAGCCGCGCCACGGGTAGGCGTAGCTGAGCGAGCCCATGTTCATGTGGCGGTAGGAGATGACGCCGGTGTAGGCGTCGTTGATCAGGGTGCGGTACTGAAGCTCGAACTGACCGCCGAAGTGCGGCTCCCAGCCGACGCGCAGCATGTCGCTGCGTCCGCCGACGGCATCGCCCATGACGCGCTGATCCCCGAACCAGTCGCCGGTGCTGAGGTAATAGTTGGTGATGCCGGCGCCGTAGCCGGTCTGCACGTTGGTGTGCTGGTGCACGTACCAGGTCGACTGCCACTGCTGCGACTCGAAGAGGAGGTCGAACGGGCCCACGTGCGGGAAATGGATGCCGCCGGCAAGGATGGGCTTGCCCAGCAGCAGGTTGTTGCCGTTGACTGTGTCGTTGCCGGTGTACTCGAAGTAGACCGTGAAGGGGACTTTGCCCGGGAAGATGAATTGACTGGTGAGGCCGCCTTCCTGCTTGCCGATGGCCTCCGACTGCGTCTTGCTGGATGAGGTCTTCTGTGCTCCGGCGGGATTGAAGAACGCGTTCAGTATCGTCGACATGGATTGTCCGCCCGCCGCCCCGCCGCCCCATACCATGATGCGCTGGGCCGCGAGCGACCACCCGCTGATCGGCTCGATCGACAGCTGCATGCCGCCGAACTTGGGATAGCCGGCGGTGAGTGAGCCGTCGATCAGCTCGATCTGATCGGTGTACGACATGCGCGCCAAGAACAGCTCGTACTCGAGCCCAAGCCGCGTCAGCGGTCGATAGTTGGACAGGGTGACCGAGGGCATGGTGGGCGCTTCGGTGGTGATCAGCGCGGCGCTGTCGGTCATCGTCGACCACCAGTGGTCGCGGTAGCCGAGATCGAGCTGCGCCCAATCGAAGCCGAGACTCAGCATCGAGCCGGTCGGGGTGGTGCGGTTCTGATCGGAGACCGCGCCGGCGCTCAGCAGCAGGTAGTCACTCGGCTGCACGTAGCCCTGCACGGCCGCCTGGTAATGGCTGTCGAGGGTGGCGCCGTGCTGATTGGGCACGACCATCGTGCCGCCCGGTCCGCTCTCGCCCGAGACTGCGTAGCTCGCGAACGCCACGCCGGAAGGGTGCATGTAGTGATCGAGGAACCGGCGCACGTGCTCGCACAGCACCGGATCAATCTTGGCGGCCTTCGGCAGCGCATCCAGTACGGTAGCCGCCGCGATCGGCCGCCTCACGACCGGCATGTCCGCGAGGATCAGGACGCGCTCGATCTGCCATTCGACCTGCGGGTCGAGGCCGAGCGGCAGATAGGGCGAGACACCACGAGCCAGGGCCGTTCCGCACAGCGCAGCAAGCGACACGACGGCCAGCAGTGCGACTCGCTTGATCATTGCTCCGTTCGTCTGTTGAAGGCTGCGCCCGCAACCCCAAGGCGCATCCGGTGCGGGGATGAGGCCGGCGCGCCCCCAGGGGCCCCGCCATGCACCCGCTGCTTTGTGTGCGCGACAATACCAGACGCTGTCAGACCTGTGCGGTGCACACCGCGGCCGCACGTCCGAGGCGCGGCCCGCCGGTTACGGAGCGGGCCGTCGAGCGGCTATACTGCGCGGTCCAATTGGCGCGGCCGCGACGGGTCACATGTGAGCAAGCAGGATACCCACTTCGTGTTCAGCCTGGTGATCGGGCTACTGGTGGCGATCGCCATCCCGCTGTTCGCGCTCGCCCGCATGGTTGCCAGTCACACCCAGGAGCTGCAGATGCTCAGCGAGCCGGACTACGGCAAGAGCGTCGCGGCGCGCATCCGCTTGCCGAGCCAGGTGGCCGTGGCCGGACAGGACAACTCCGCGCTCGCCATCACGACGCTGGGCCCGGCCGCAGCGGCCGGCAGCGCCGCAGCGACGGGGACACCGAAGAACGGCACCGAGCTGTTCGAGCAGACCTGCAGCACCTGTCACGGACCAGGCATCGCCGGCGCACCCAAGGTCGGCGACAAGGCTGCCTGGGCGCCGCGCATCGCCGAGGGCATGGCAACCCTCTACGAGCACGCGATCAAGGGCTACCAGGGCAGCGCGGGCATCATGCCGCCCAAGGGAGGCCGCACCGACGTGGCGGACGACCTCGTCAAGCAGGCCGTCGATCACATGCTGCAAATGGCGCAGTAGCGCCGCGATCCATAAAGCGCAGCATGACCGCCTCGCCGATGTGGGTGGCGCTCACGGCAGGCGACCCCTCGAGGTCGGCGACCGAGCGCGCCACTCTGAGCAACCGCTGGTGCGCACGCCCGGAGAATCCGAACCGTCGCATGGCGCTCTCGAGCAGCCGCCGTCCGGTCTCATCGGGCGCGCACCAGCGCTGCACCCCGGCATCACTGAGTCGCGCGTTGCACGTGCCCTGGCGCGCGATCTGCGCCGCGCGCGCGCGGGCGACGCGCGCCGCAGCCACTACGGTCGACTCGGCAGCGCCTGCCCGAGCGTCGAATTCAGCCGCGGTGAGCCGCGGCACTTCCACCTGCAGGTCGAGACGGTCGAGCAGCGGGCCGGAAATGCGCCCGCGATAGCGGCGCACCTGCGCCGGGGTGCAGCGGCAGCTGCCTGACGGGTCGCCCAGACGCCCACATGGACAGGGATTCATGGCGGCTACCAGCTGAAACGCGGCCGGGTACAGCGTCTGCAATGCCGCGCGCGACACGGCCACCCAGCCTGTCTCCAGCGGCTCCCGCAGGGCCTCGAGCACTGGGCGCGCGAACTCGGGCAGCTCGTCCAGAAACAACACCCCCTGGTGGGCGAGACTGATCTCGCCGGGCAGTGCGCGCGCGCCTCCGCCGACCAGCGCCGCCGTCGAAGCGCTGTGGTGGGGCGCGCGGAAGGGCCGCTCGCCAAGGCGCTCGGGAGGAAAGCCCGCGGCGCTCACGGCGGCGATGGCAGCCACCTCGAGCGCCTCGCCTTCCGCGAGCGGGGGCAGCAGGCCCGGCAGGCGCTGGGCCAGCATGCTCTTGCCGGAACCGGGTGGTCCCACCATCAGCAGGGCGTGCCCACCGGCGGCCGCGACCATGAGCGCGCGCTTGGCCTGCAGCTGCCCGCGCACGTCGGCGAGATCCGTGCGCGCGCGCGCTGCGGCGGCGGTGCCCGGTTGCGCCGTGAGGCGCCGCCCGGGTGCTGCGCACGGTGGCAGCGGCGTCGCGCCGCGCAGGTGCGCGCATACCTCGAGCAGGTGGCCCGCGGCGCGCGCGTGCGCCGGCGCCACTGCAGCGGCCTCGGCGGCATTGGCCTGCGGAACGACGAGTTCGTGGCCCTGCCCGCGGGCGTGCGCCGCCGCCAGCAACAGACCGCGAACGGGCTTGAGCTCACCGTTGAGGCCGAGCTCGCCGTAGTACTCGCACGTCGGGGTGTCCGACGCTGCGCCCGGCGGCACGCGGATTTGACCCGAGGCGATGAGGATGCCGAGGGCGATCGGCAGATCGAAGCGCCCACCCTCCTTCGGCAGCTCCGCGGGGGAGAGACTCACGGTGATGCGTCCGGCAGGAAACTGGAAGCGCGAATTGAGGAGCGCTGCGCGCACGCGCTCCTTGCTCTCCTTCACCACCGTGGCCGGCAGGCCCACGATACAGAA